>NZ_QHHV01000015.1:0-292978 GCF_003947245.1 Actinoplanes sp. ATCC 53533
GTCCGCCGGTGAGTTCTATACGGGCTGGCTGACCGAGTACAGCCTCTCCGTCGACAACCTCTTCGTCTTCGTGATCATCATGGCGCGCTTCGCCGTGCCGCGGCAGTTCCAGCAGAAGGTGCTGCTCATCGGCATCGTGCTGGCACTTCTCATGCGTGGTGCCTTCATCGCCGCCGGCGCCGCGCTGATCTCGCAGTTCTCCTGGGTCTTCTACATCTTCGGTGCGTTCCTGGTCTACACCGCCATCTCCCTGCTCAAGCAGGGCGAGAACGACGAGGACGACTTCAAGGAGAACATCCTCATCCGGTGGAGCAAGCGCGCGCTGCCGATCTCGTCGTCGTTCGACAGCGGCAAGATGACCGTCATGACCGAGGCCGGCAAGCGGCTGTTCACGCCGATGCTCATCGTCATGATCGCGATCGGCACCACCGACCTGATCTTCGCGCTCGACTCCATCCCGGCAATCTTCGGTATCACGAAGGAGCCGTACCTGGTCTTCACCGCGAACGTCTTCGCCCTGATGGGCCTGCGTCAGCTGTACTTCCTGCTGGGCGGGCTGCTGGAGCGGCTGGTCTACCTCAACATCGGCCTGGCGTTCGTGCTCGCCTTCATCGGTGTGAAGCTGTTCCTGGAGGCCCTGCACAGCAACGCGCTGAGCTTCATCAACGGTGGCGACGGCGTGTCCTGGGCGCCGGAGATTCCGATCTGGTTGTCGCTGCTGGTCATCCTCGGCACGCTGGGCGCCGCCACGGTAGCGAGCCTGGTGAAGTCGTCCCGGGACAAGAAAAAGGAACTGGTCAAGGCCTGAGCAAGACAGCCAAAAGCGGGGGTACGGGAGCGCGACTGCGCTCCCGTACCCCCGCTCTTTGGTTTGTCAGCCCTGGTGCTTGCGGCGGGCAGCGGCCCGGCCGCGGACCTGCTGGTCGAGCACGACCTTGCGGATGCGCACGGCGGCCGGGGTGACCTCGACGCACTCGTCCTCGCGGCAGAACTCGAGGGCCTGCTCCAGCGACAGCTTGCGCGGCGGGATCAGCTTCTCGGTCTCGTCGGAGGTCGACTGACGCATGTTCGTCAGCTTCTTCTCCTTGGTGATGTTGACGTCCATGTCGTCCATCCGCGAGTTCTCGCCGACGATCATGCCCTCGTAGACCTCGGTGGTCGGGTCGACGAAGAGCTGGCCACGCTCCTGCAGGTTGGTCATCGCGAAGGCCGTCACCACGCCGGCCCGGTCCGCCACCAGCGAGCCGTTCTGCCGGGTGCGCAGCTCGCCGAACCACGGCTCGTAGGCCTCGAAGATGTGGTGCATGATGCCGGTGCCGCGGGTCTCGGTGAGGAACTCGGTCCGGAAGCCGATCAGGGCGCGGGCCGGGACCAGCCACTCCATCCGCAGCCAGCCGGTGCCGTGGTTGATCAGCTCTTCCATCCGGCCCTTGCGGGTGGACAGCAGGGTGGTGATGGCGCCCATGTATTCGTCGGGGGAGTCGATGGTGAGGCGCTCGACCGGCTCGTGGGTCTTGCCGTCGATCTGCTTGGTGACCACCTGCGGCTTGCCCACGGTCAGCTCGTAGGACTCGCGGCGCATCTGCTCGACCAGGATGGCCAGGGCGAGCTCGCCGCGGCCCTGCACCTCCCAGGCGTCCGGGCGCTCGGTCGGCAGGATGCGCAGCGAGACGTTACCGACCATCTCGCGTTCGAGCCGGTCCTTGACCATGCGGGCGGTCACCTTGCCGCCCTTGACCTTGCCGACCAGCGGCGAGGTGTTGGTGCCCAGCACCATGGAGATGGCCGGCTCGTCGACGCTGATCAACGGCAGCGGGATCGGATTTTCCGCGTCGGCCAGGGTCTCGCCGATCATGATCTCGGCGATGCCGGCGACCGCCATGATGTCGCCGGGGCCGGCGCTCTCGGCGGGCTTGCGCTCCAGGCCCTCGGTGATCAGCAGCTCGGAGATGCGCACGCTGCTGATCGTGCCGTCGGTCCGGCACCAGGCCACGGTCTGGCCCTTGCGGATCGTGCCCTCGTGCACCCGGCACAGCGCGAGCCGGCCGAGGAAGTTGGAGGCGTCGAGGTTGACGACGTGCGCCTGCAGCGGCGCGCCCTCGGTGTAGGTCGGCGCGGGGATGGTCTTGAGGATCGTGTCGAACAACACCTCGAGATCGGTCGCGTCCTCGGGGACAGTGCCGTCCTTGGGCTGGGTCAGCGAGGCGACGCCGTCGCGGGCGCAGGCGTAGACGATCGGGAACTCGATCTGGTGCTCGTCGGCGTCGAGGTCGAGGAAGAGCTCGTACGTCTCGTCGACGACCTCCTTGATCCGGGCGTCGGGGCGGTCGACCTTGTTGATGATCAGGATGATCGGGAGCTTGGCGTGCAGGGCCTTGCGCAGCACGAAGCGCGTCTGCGGCAGCGGGCCCTCGCTGGCATCGACCAGCAGGGCGACGCCGTCGACCATGGTGAGGCCGCGCTCGACCTCACCGCCGAAGTCGGCGTGACCGGGGGTGTCGATGATGTTGATGGTGACGGGCTCGCCGTCGGCGGGCTTGTAGCTGATCGCCGTGTTCTTGGCGAGAATGGTGATGCCCTTTTCCCGCTCCAGGTCCATGGAGTCCATGGCGCGGTCGGCCATCTCGCCCCGCGCGTGGGACTGGCTCCCCTGGCGCAGCATGGCGTCGACCAGGGTGGTCTTGCCATGGTCGACGTGGGCGATGATGGCGACGTTGCGTAGGTCGGTGCGGGTCTGCATACCACCATTGTCCCCGGTCTTTGTTGCGGCGACCTTCCGGGGTCACAACCCGGAGGCGGTTGTGGACCTCGTCCCTCATGTCCCTTTTGAGGGGCGGCACAGGGTGCGACCCGCTGCTAGCGTTCGGGCGTCTTGTCGGGCACCGGGAAGGACGTCGTCGATGAATCGCAGGCTCCAGGTGATCGTCGCGGCGCTGGTCGGAGTCCTGGTGGTGGCCGGCTGCGGGCTCGGCGGCACGAGCGAGGAGCCGGTCCCGGTGGCGGCGCAGCCGTCGGCCTCCGAGCCGGAGAACATCGTCGACCCGGTGCTCGAGACCGAGGAGCCCGACCCGGAGGCGACCACGGCGAAGCCGAAGCCGTCGAAGAGCAAGGCCAAGCCCAAGGCCACCCCGACCGAGGACCCGAACAACTTCCAGCTGCCGGAGTGCGCGCGCCGCGAGGGCAAGCAGGTCTCGAAGGCCAAGGCGAAGGCGGCGTTGCGGGCGGCGGCGGCGAAGAAATACTGGCCGAAGTCGGCTCCCAAGCTCACGGTGCCGAGCCGGCTGGTGCTCACCACGGCGTGGCACGAGAGCGGCTGGCAGTCGGACATCGTCAACTGCGACGGCGGCCGGGGGCTCATGCAGGTGATGCCGGACACCGAGGCCTTCATCAACCAGCGCTTCGAGCAGTCGTACGCGAGCACCGACTACAAGCAGAACGCGGTGCTCGGCGCCAACTACCTGGCCTGGCTGACCAAGGCGTTCGGGGACGCTTACTTCAAGGGCAAGTACGACCTGAGCGCCGCCAAGTGCAAGTCCCACTCGAGCATGTGCCTGCTCAACATGGTGATCGCGGGCTACAACGTCGGTCGCCAGCCGGTGGACGACGGGTTTGCGAGCAAGCAGCTGCCGAACCCTCAGTACGTGGATGTCGTGCGTTCGCTGATGAAGTCCTGCTACTGCGACCGCTACTAGGGCGACCGGTCGTCAAGGGCCGCAGCGGCCCAGCTACACTAGTCGGCGGTACCCGAGACTGTGCCCCGCTGCTTTGACCCAAGAACGAGCGCGGGAGTAAGGTCTCGGGGTTGTCGTGCGTTGATGATGCTGGCGAGCTCCTGACTTTGGCCCGTGCAGCACACACTAAGGAGCTTTTGCGTAATGCCGCCCAAGAAGAAGACCCATGAGGTAACCCTCGCGCTTGAGGCGGGTAACGCCGCGATGGTCGACCTCGGCAAGATGCTCGGCCCGACCGGTGCCAACATGCGTGCGGTCAAGGTCGAGTACGACGAGGCGACGTCGAAGTCGCGTGGCGAGATCATCCCGGTCGTCGTCACGGTCTTCGAGGACCGCAGCCACCAGCTCGTCTACAAGACGCCGCCGACGAGCTTCCTGATCCGCAAGGCTCTGGGCATCCAGTCGGGCGCGGCCAACCCGCTGACCCAGACGGTGGGCACGCTCAGCGCCGACCAGATCAAGCAGATCGCCGAGCGCAAGCTCCCCGACCTGAACGCGAACGACGTCGACGCCGCGATCAAGGTCGTCGCCGGCACCGCGCGCTCGATGGGCGTCAAGGTAGCCGAGTAAGTCTCGTAAGCGCTTGAACGGCGCGGGCCCCCACACCGGGGCCCGCGCCGTTTTCATGCCCCCTTGCCGATGATCTCGTCGATGAGCCCGTAGTCGCGGGCCTCGGCCGAGCTCAGGACGCGCCCGGTGGACAGGTCGTCCTCGATCCGGCTGCGCGACTGGCCGGTCACCTCGACCAGGCGCAGCACGACCTCCTCCAGCTCGCGCAGGTGCTGCCCGGCGGCCGCGGCCACCTCGTCGGCGGTGCCGGTGACCCCGGCCGCCCGGGGCTCGGCCAGCTTGAACCGGGCATGCCGGTATGCCGAGCGCCGCTCGGCCGCGGCCAGCACCGCCAGCACGGCCCCGCCGGCCTCGGAGGTGACGACGGCGTGCACCGGAGCGGCCATCGCGTCCATCACGTCGATGACGGCGTGGGCGGCGTTCAGGTCACCGCCGGAGCTGGCCACGTGCAGCTGGATCGTCTCCGGGCCGGCGGCGTCGAGGGTGAGCAGGGCGGCGGCGATCCCCGAGGCGGCCTGCCCGGTGAGCGGGCCACGGATCATGACGATGCGCTGGTCGAAGAGGCGCTCCTCGAGCCAGCCGGGGAGGGCGGGCCCGCCGCCCGGCCACGGCTCGGAGGGGGGAGGAGGGCTGGAGGGCTGCCATCGCAGATCGGGTGTCACCGGGCCTCCGAGCGTCGAGGGGTGTTCCGAGTCTAGGTACGCGCGCACCGGATGGGGGAACCGTTCAGCCGTGGGCGGACGGCGCATTGCCCGGGGGTGGCCGGGATGCTTGCATAGAGTTATGTGACCCACCACACACCGGGAGATGCGATGACCGAGCCGCTGCAGCTTGACCCCGCCAGTACGGCGATCGTGCTGATCGAGTACCAGAACGAGTTCGTCTCGGACGGCGGGGCCCTGCACAACGCCGTCGCGCCGGTGATGGAGAAGACCGACATGCTGGCCAACACGGTCGCCCTGGTCGACGCCGCGCGGGCGGCCGGCGTGACGATCATGCACGCGCCGATCACGTTCGCGCCCGGCTACGGCGAGCTGTCGCGGCACCCGTACGGGATCCTCAAGGGGGTGGTGGACGGCAACGCGTTCGTGAAGGGCACCTGGGGCGCGGCGATCGTCGACGACCTGACGCCCGCCGAGGGCGACATCCTCATCGAGGGCAAGCGCGGCCTGGACACCTTCGCCAGCACGAACCTCGACTTCATCCTGCGCGGGCGTGGCATCTCCACGGTGATCCTGGCCGGCTTCCTGACCAACTGCTGCGTCGAGTCCACGATGCGCAGTGCGTACGAGAACGGTTACCGGGTCATCACGCTGACCGACTGCACCGCGGCGACCTCGGCCGAGGAGCACGACAACGCCATCGCGTACGACTTCCCGATGTTCTCGCTGCCGATGGAGTCGGGCCAGGTCACCGCAGTTCTCTAGGGGTCATGGCTCGAGGCGCCATAGCGCGTCGAGCGGCACCGCTCGGATCTTGTCGCCGAACGGGAGAGTCTGCTGCCCTGTGTAGAGGACGTAGCCGGCGACGAAACGCTCGCCGAGTGTCCGACGAACCGCTTCGGGAAAGCCTCCGATCACCACGCGTTCCAGGTAGTCCTTTCGGCGCCAATCGGAGGAGTGGTCCACCCGCGGACCGTGGTGGAACGCGGCGTCGACGAACCGGTCGGGGCCGCCGCTCATCTCGCCTTGGGAGAAAGGCCAGAGTTCGATGATCTCCATGCGGCCCGGAAGGGCATCGGGAAGCGCCCGGAGGGCCAGGACCCGGGACGAGCCGGTGAGAAGAAACCTTCCTGGCGTGGGGTCGAGATCGACCTTGACTTTGATCGGCCGCAGCAACTCGGGGACAAGTTGGATCTCGTCGATCACCATGAGTCCGTCGTGGTCATTTGGCCGCCATCCGTGTGGTCACCTGGCCGCTGTTTCGGTGGTCATCTGGCCGGATCACCAGCCGCGTTCGCGCCACTCGGCGACGTGCGGGCGCTCGGCACCGAGCGTCGAGTCCTTGCCGTGGCCCGGGTAGAACCAGGTGTCGTCGCCCAGGCGCCCGAACAGCTTGGTCTCCACGTCGCCGATCAGGGACGCGAAGTTCTTCTTGTCGCCGCGGGTGTTGCCGACGCCGCCCGGGAACAGGCTGTCGCCGGTCCACAGGTGGGCGATGCCGTCCGGCTCGCGGTAGAGCAGCACGATTGAGCCGGGCGTGTGCCCGACCACGTGGATCACCTCCAGCGTGCAGTCACCCACCGCGATCGTGTCGCCGTCACGGACCGTTTCGGTCACCACCGGGATCGCCTCGGCGTCGTCGGCGCCGGCGATCGATGCCGCGCCGGTCGCCTTGACGACCTGCTGCAGGGCGCCGGTGTGGTCGGGGTGGCGGTGGGTGGTCACCACCGCCGACAGCCCGGCCGGGCCGATCAGCGTCAGCAGGGTGTCGGCGTCGTTGGCGGCGTCGATCAGCACCTGCGTGCCGTCGGCGCGGCAGGTCAGCAGGTAGGCGTTGTTGTCCATCGGGCCCACCGACACCTTGCGGACGGTGAGGCCGTTGAGCTCGCGGACCGCTGGCTCGCCGCCGCGGGTCACTTCTCCGGTGTATGCCATGGTCATTTCCACCTCGGTGGCTCGGGCAGGTCGCCGGGCGGCGACACGGTGAGGTCGGCGCCGTCGGCGCGGCCGGACAGCCACGCCGCGATCGAGCGGGCCGGGCCGCTGACCTCCGGGGCGCCGTCCGGGTCGCCGATGGTCAGCGTGTGTTCCAGGCCCCGCGGCCGGAGCACCAGGTCGAAGTCCTGGAAGCCGCCGACGATCTCGCGCAGCAGCCGCAGCGCGAAGGCGTCCGGCCAGTCCGCGGGGGTGTATTCCCGGCCCAGGTCGACGTGGTGCACCTCCACCTCGCGCAGCCGGGCCCACGGCACCGCCGCCGCGGAGGCGCCGGTCGGTGCCAGGTAGAACGTCCATGCCTCGGCCGGCATCGCCGCGGCCGCGTCGGCGAAGCGTTCGTGCGCCTGGCGGATGTCGGCGATCTGGTCGGCCAGCGGCCGGTCCGCGCCGGCGTCGATGCCGTCCACGCGGGCCGCCGGCGAGGCATAGGCCGGCGTCTCCACGCCGGTGCGGGCCCAGGTCAGCAGGTTGGTGTAGGCGTCGGCGTTGCGGGCCACGTGGGTCAGGACGTGGCCGACGGTCCAGCCGGGCAGGGCCGACGGCGCGCGCACCGCGCCGTCGTCCAGGGCCTCGGCGGTACGGATCAGACGTTCGGTGGCCTGATCAACGTCGGTCATCAGCACAAGCGGGTCAACCGTCACGCAGAAACCCTAGCGTCGGAATTCGCTTTCGTGGCCGTAGCGGCGTCCGTACCGTCGGTGCAGACGCGCCAGACGATCGTGGAGGGGGTGGGAATCGTGCTGCTCGTCGTTCGTGCGTTCCGGCTTCGCCCGGAGGCCACCGCCTGACCCCGGTCGGGCGCGGCCTCCTTTCACCCTAAGGGTTCCTCATGTCTGACCTGTCCGCGCTGGGCTGGAACGAGACACTCGCCTCCGCCTATCGAACCTTCGACCGTCCCGACGCCACCCCGGCCCGCGTGCTGCGCGCCGACCGTGGGGTCTGCACCGTTCTTGATCCATCCGGGGTCACCCGGGCCAGCCTGGCCGGCAGCGTGCTGCTCGGCGCCGCCCACGACCCCGCCAATCTGCCCTGCGCCGGTGACTGGGTGGTGCTGCGGCGCTGGCCGGACCGGCGTACCACCGTCGACTGTGTCCTGCCGCGGCGCACCGCGCTGATCCGCCGTACCGCGGACAAGGACTCCGCCGGCCAGGTCCTGGCCGCCAACATGGACGCCGTCGCGGTCGTCGAGCCGATGCACCCGGAGCCCGACGACGCCCGCCTCGAACGCCTGCTTGCGCTGGCCTGGGAGTCCGGAGCGCAACCGGTGATCGTGCTGACCAAGAGCGACACCGCGAGCGACCCGCAGGCGGTCGCGCGCCAGCTCGCCGGGCTGGCGCCGGGGGTACGGGTACTGCCGGTCAGCGTGCACCAGGGTACCGGCCTGGAGGCGTTGCGTTCCTACGTCGCGCCCGGCCGCACGCTGGCGTTGCTGGGCCGTTCCGGGGCCGGCAAGTCGTCGCTGGTCAACGCGCTGGCGGGGACGGACGTGATGGGGATCCAGGAGATCCGGCGCGCCGACGGCAAAGGCCGGCACACGACCGCGTACCGGAATCTGGTGTTGATCCCCGGCGGGGGAGCCGTCCTGGACACGCCCGGCATCCGCGGGGTGGGCCTGCTCGACACCGCCGTGGGTCTCGACCGGGCCTTCGCCGACGTGGCCGCGCTCGCCGCGCGCTGTCGCTTCGGTGATTGTGGTCACGACGGCGAGCCCGGCTGCGCGGTGGCCGTCGCGCTGGCCGACGGGACGCTGCAGCCGCGCCGCCTGGAGAACTGGCGCAGGCTGCACCGCGAGGTCGCCGTCGAGAGCGGGCGGCGGGCCGCCCGGCTGGCGCAGGCCGCCGGGGAGTCCCGGCACAAACCGCACCGCTGACCGCCTCTGGCACAATTCACCGGTGCCCGCGGTGGAAGAGGTCCTGGACGAGCCCGACCTCTCGGTCGCGGCGGTGCCCGCGCCTGCGCGCCGCCGCCCCGACCTGTGGGCGTCGATCAGCTATCTCGCGCTCGCCGTGCTGGTGCTGATCCAGCTCTGGATCAGCCCGGCCGGCCGGGTGCTGTCGCACAACGACGACGACCACGGCTTCTTCGCCTTCGTGCTGGCGCACGGCGAGCGAGTCGTCTTCCACGGGGCGAATCCGCTGTTCAGCGACCGGATGAACGTGCCGGACGGCGTCAACATGATGGCCAACACCACGGTGCTGGGGCTGAGCGTGCCGATGGCGCCGGTCACCCACTGGCTCGGCGTGGGCGTCTCGGTCGTGCTGCTGCTCACTCTCGGTCTCGCGGGTACGGCGTTCGCCTGGTACTGGGTGCTGTCGCGGCATCTGGTCGAGGGCCGGCTCGCCGCCTGGATCGGCGGGCTGTGGTGCGGGTTCGCGCCGACGATGGTGTCGCACGCCAACGGGCACATCAACTTCGTCTCGCAGTTCCTGGTCCCGTTCATCGTCTGGCAGGTGCTGCGGCTGCGCGAGCCCGGCCGGGCCGTGCGCGGCGGGATCGCGCTCGGGCTGCTGGTGGTGCTGCAGGTCTTCATCAACGAGGAGACCCTGCTGTTCACCGCGCTGACGCTGGGCGTGTTCGTGATCGCGTACGCGGCCCTGGAGTGGGACACCGTGGCCGGCGTCGCGCGCCGGTTCCTCGCCGGGCTGGGTGTGGCGGTTGTCACCGCGCTGGTGCCGCTGGCGTACCCGCTGTGGTTCCAGTTCGCCGGGCCGCAGAGTTACAGCGGGCAGCCGTTCGAGCCGGGCAAGTTCGTCACCGACCTGCTCTCGCTGGGCGCGTACGCCCGGCAGTCGCTGGCCGGCAACGCGGCGATCGCCCGGTCGCTGAGCGTCAGCCCGACCGAGGACAACACGTTCTTCGGCGTACCGCTGCTGGTGATGCTCGTCATCTCCGTCGCGCTGCTGTGGCGCAACCTGGCCGCCCGGGCCGCCGCGATCGCCGGCCTGGTCCTGCTGGTCATGTCGATGGGCCCCGAGCTGCGCGTCGGCGGCTACGACACCGGCATTCCGCTGCCGTTCGCGCTGATCGCCCACGTGCCGGTGATCGACCTGGTCAGCGTCACCCGGTTCGCGATGGTCCCGGCGACGATCATCGGCGTGCTGCTCGCGCTCGCCGCCGACCGGGCGCCGCTGCTGAGCCGGCGCCGGCGGATCGCGTTCTGGATCGGCCTGGCCGTGGCGATCGTGCCGGTGCTGCCCAAGCCGCTGCCGGTGGTCGCCGCCGAGCCGCTGCCGCCGTTCATCGCCCAGCAGATGTGGCGGGGGTACGTCAGCGACGACCGCACCCTGGTCACCGTGCCGTTGCCCGAGGTCACCACCGGCCGGACCGGGATGCGGTGGTTCGCGCTGTCCGGGCTCGACTACACCGTTCCGCGCGGCTACTTCATGGGCCCGGCGAACCCGCCGCTGAACCGGACCGGCTCCTGGAACGCCGCGCCCCGGCCTACCGCCGACCTGTTACGCCTCGCGGGGGCGTACGGTCGGAGGCCGGTGGTCACGGACGCCGACCGGCGTGCCGCGGTCACCGACCTGACCTACTGGCGGGCCGCGGTGGTGGTGCTCGTGCCGGGGACGCCGAATGCCGACGTTCTGGAGAGCATGCTCACCGACCTGCTCGGGAAGTCTCCGCAGCAGGTCGGCGGAGTGCGGCTGTGGGATGTCCGGGACGTCGTTCCCCCCTCAGAGTGACGGGAATGCCGGTCCGGTCCCCGGCGCTGTAGCTCGCTGGCGGAAAACTTGTCGTACCCCGCGGCTAGGGTGGCGGCGCCCATTGTCTTGACGTTACGGAGTGGCTGGCTGTGGCCGACCGACTGATCATTCGCGGCGCGCGGGAGCACAACCTGCGCGACGTCAACCTCGACCTGCCCCGCGACGCGATGATCGTGTTCACCGGTCTCAGCGGCTCGGGCAAGTCCAGCCTCGCCTTCGACACGATCTTCGCGGAGGGCCAGCGGCGATACGTGGAGTCACTGTCGTCCTACGCGCGGCAGTTCCTCGGCCAGATGGACAAACCCGACGTGGACTTCATCGAGGGCCTGTCCCCGGCCGTCTCGATCGACCAGAAGTCGACGTCGCGCAACCCCCGCTCGACCGTCGGCACGATCACCGAGGTCTACGACTACCTGCGGCTGCTCTTCGCGCGCACCGGCACCCCGCACTGCCCGATCTGCGGCGAGCGGATCAGCAAGCAGTCCCCGCAGCAGATCGTCGACCGCGTCCTGGCGATGCCCGAGGGCACCCGCTTCATGGTGCTCGCGCCGGTCATCCGCGGCCGCAAGGGTGAGTATGTCGACCTCTTCGCCGAGCTGCAGGCCAAGGGCTACGCCCGGGCCCGGGTCGACGGCGTGGTGCACCCGCTGGCCGAGCCGCCGAAGCTCAAGAAGCAGGAAAAGCACACCATCGAGGTGGTCGTCGACCGGCTCTCGGTGAAGGCGAGCAGCAAGCAGCGCCTGACCGACTCGGTGGAGGCGACCCTGGGGTTGTCCGGCGGCATCGTGCTGCTCGACTTCGTGGATCTGCCCGAGGACGACCCGGGCCGGGAGCGCCGGTTCTCCGAGCACCTGGCCTGCCCGAACGATCACCCGCTGGCGATCGAGGATCTGGAGCCGCGGGTCTTCTCCTTCAACGCGCCCTACGGCGCCTGCCCGGAATGCACCGGCCTGGGCACCAAGAAGGAGGTCGACCCGGAGCTGCTCGTCCCGGACGAGGAGCGCAGCCTGCGCGAGGGCGCGATCCAGCCCTGGTCCGGCGGCACCACCCTGGAATACTTCCTGCGCCTGCTGGAGGCCCTGGCCAACGCCGAGAAGTTCAGCATCGACACCCCCTGGCGGCAGCTGCCGAGCCGGGCGCAGAAGACGATCCTGTACGGCTCCGAGGACCAGGTCCACGTCCGCTACCGCAACAAGTACGGCCGCGAGCGCTCCTACTACACCGGCTTCGAGGGCGTGGTGCAGTGGATCGAGCGCCGCCACGGCGACACCGAGAGCGACTGGTCGCGCGACAAGTACGAGGGCTACATGCGCGACATCCCGTGCCCGGCCTGCGGCGGCGCCCGGCTCAAGCCGGAGGTCCTGGCGGTCACGATCGCGGGCAAGAGCATCGCCGAGGTCTGCAACTTGTCCGTCGGCGAGTGCGCCGAGTTGCTGGCCTCCATCGAGCTCACCGACCGCGAGTCGATGATCGCCGAGCGGGTCCTCAAGGAGATCAACGCCCGGCTGCGCTTCCTGGTCGACGTGGGCCTGGACTACCTGTCGCTGGACCGCGGCGCCGGCACCCTGTCCGGCGGCGAGGCGCAGCGCATCCGGCTGGCCACCCAGATCGGCTCCGGCCTGGTCGGCGTGCTCTACGTGCTGGACGAGCCGTCGATCGGCCTGCACCAGCGCGACAACCACCGGCTCATCGAGACCCTGGTCCGGCTGCGCAACCTGGGCAACACGCTGATCGTGGTCGAGCACGACGAGGACACCATCCGGACGGCCGACTGGATCGTCGACATCGGCCCCGGCGCCGGCGAGCACGGCGGTCACATCGTGCACAGCGGCTCGGTCAAGGGCCTGCTGGCCAACAAGGAGTCCCCGACGGGTGCCTATCTGTCGGGCCGCAAGAAGATCCCGATGCCGGCCACCCGCCGCCCGCAGGATCCGGCGCGCGAGTTGGTGGTGCAGGGTGCCCGCGAGCACAACCTGCGCGACATCACCGTCGGCTTCCCGCTGGGGCAGTTCATCGCGGTCACCGGGGTCAGCGGCTCCGGCAAGTCGACGCTGGTCAACGACATTCTCTACACCGTGCTGGCAAACCAGATCAACCGCGCCCGGATGGTGCCGGGCCGGCACACCCGGATCACCGGTCTGGAGCACGTCGACAAGGTCGTGGGCGTGGACCAGTCGCCGATCGGCCGCACCCCGCGGTCCAACCCGGCGACCTACACCGGTGTCTTCGACAACGTCCGCAAGCTGTTCGCCGAGACCGTCGAGGCGAAGGTCCGCGGCTACGGTCCCGGCCGGTTCTCGTTCAACGTCAAGGGCGGCCGCTGCGAGAACTGCTCCGGCGACGGCACCATCAAGATCGAGATGAACTTCCTGCCGGACGTCTACGTCCCCTGCGAGGTGTGCAAGGGCGCCCGGTACAACCGGGAGACCCTCGAGGTGCACTACAAGGGCAAGACGATCTCCGAGGTGCTGGAGATGCCGATCGAGGAGGCCGCGTCCTTCTTCGAGCCCATCACGTCGATCCACCGCCACCTCAAGACGCTGGTCGACGTGGGCCTGGGCTATGTGCGCCTGGGCCAGCCGGCCCCGACCCTGTCCGGCGGCGAGGCGCAGCGCGTCAAGCTCGCCTCCGAGCTGCAGAAACGCTCCACCGGCCGGACGGTGTACGTGCTCGACGAGCCCACCACCGGCCTGCACTTCGAAGACATCCGCAAGCTGCTGCTGGTGCTCAACGGCCTGGTCGACAAGGGCAACACGGTCATCACCATCGAACACAACCTCGACGTGATCAAGAACGCCGACTGGCTGATCGACATGGGCCCCGAGGGCGGCAACAAGGGCGGCCTGGTGCTGGCCACCGGCACCCCCGAGGAGATCGCCGACGTCCCGGACAGCCACACCGGGCAATATCTGCGCCCGATGCTCGGCCTCACCGGGGAGCCGGCCGGCGCGGCCGCCGCGATGGCCCGCGCCGCCAAGGCAAACGGCACCCCGAAGGCGGTCGCGAAGCCGCGGGCGACCCGGTCCCGGGCGAAGGCCGCCGTCTGATTGACAGGTAACACACAGCTACCACGGTCCGCCCGCCTCCGACCTGGGGGCGGGCGGTTTCCGCGTCCCCGAAACCCCCGCGAACACGGCATCGGTGCCGAAATTTTTCCGACTGGCCCATGAACCACTTCGCGGATGGCAGCGTATGTACAAGCAACGCCGCGTGACGCAACGCGCGGAACCAGGGGTAGGGAAGGGTTCGGAAGAGATGACTGACGTGCAGACGAGGCCCGAAGCCGAGAACGCCACCGCCCAGCCGGCCTGCGGGGGAGCGGGCTCGTCACGGCGCGTTGTGCTCGCCGGAGCCTCCGCGCTCGGCGTCGGCTGCCTGCTCGCCGCCTGCGGGACCGACACCGCCGGCGCCGGCAGCAACGGCGCCAGCGGCGGCGACTTCAGCAACGATCCCGCGCCGGCCGGCAGCAAGGGCGCCGACACCGGCTCGACCACGGACAGCGGCTCCGGCGACACCGGTAGTGGCGGCGGCAGCGCGCTGGCCCTGGTCGCGGACGTCCCCGAGGGCGGCGGCGTCATCAAGGGCGACTACGTGATCACCCAGCCCGCCGCCGGCACCTTCAAGGCCTTCAGCAAGGTCTGCACCCACCAGGGCTGCGACGTCACCGAGGTCGACGCCGGCGCGATCACCTGCAAGTGCCACAACAGCAAGTTCTCCATCGAGGACGGCGCGCCGACCAGCGGCCCGGCCAAGAAGCCGCTGACCGAGACCAAGGTCAAGGTGGACGGCGACAACATCGTCGCCGCCTGAGTCCAGTTCGCTGGATGAGAGCTGGGGCCGGCCTGATCCTGCCGACATGGCCGGCCCCGACACACTCCGGCCGGAGGCCCGACGCCGTGGCGGCGGCAACGGGCCTCCGGTCGGATAATCATGTCAGGGGTCCGCACTAGTGTTGAGCCGTGCCTGACCCGTCCAGCTACCGGCCGGCGCCCGGGACCATTCCGGACGCTCCCGGTGTCTACCGTTTCCGTGACCCCACCGGCCGCGTCATCTATGTGGGCAAGGCGAAGAGCCTCCGCAGCCGGCTGAATTCCTACTTCGCCGACACGTGGAGCCTGCACGCGCGCACCCAGCAGATGGTCACCACCGCGACCGCCGTCGACTGGGTCACCGTCGGCAGCGAAGTCGAGGCGCTGCAGCTCGAGTTCTCCTGGATCAAGGAGTTCGACCCGCGCTTCAACGTGAAATACCGCGACGACAAGTCGTACCCGTTCCTCGCCGTCACCCTCAACGAGGAATACCCGCGCCTGCAGGTCATGCGCGGCGCCAAGCGCAAGGGCGTGCGCTACTTCGGGCCGTATTCGCACGCCTGGGCCATCCGCGAGACCCTCGACCTGCTGCTGCGGGTCTTCCCGGCCCGCACCTGCTCCACCGGCGTGTTCAAGCGGGCCGGCCAGATCGGTCGCCCGTGCCTGCTCGGCTACATCGGCAAGTGCTCGGCGCCGTGCGTCGGCACGGTCTCCGCCGCGGAGCACCGGGCGATCGTCGACGACTTCTGCGACTTCATGACCGGCCGCACCGACACATTCGTCAAGCGCCTCGAGCGCGACATGATGCGGATGTCCGAGCAGCTCGAGTTCGAGAAGGCGGCCCGTCTGCGCGACGACATCGCCGCGCTGCGCAAGGCCATGGAGAAGCAGACCGTGGTGCTCGGCGACGGCACCGACGCCGACGTCGTGGCCTTCGCCGAGGACCCGCTCGAGGCCGCGGTGCAGGTCTTCCACGTCCGCGACGGCCGCGTCCGCGGCCAGCGCGGCTGGGTCGTGGAAAAGGTCGAGGACCTCACCACGGGAGACCTCGTGCACCACTTCTGCACCCAGGTGTACGGCGACGAGCACGGCGAGAACGACGTCCCGCGCGAGCTGCTGGTGCCCGCCCTGCCGCCGGACGCCGAAGCGCTGGAGAAGTGGCTGACCGAACACCGCGGCAGCCGGGTCAGCCTGCGCGTGCCACAGCGCGGCGACAAGCGCTCCCTGATGGAGACCGTGGCCCGCAACGCCGCCGAGTCCCTGTCCCGGCACAAGCTGCGCCGCGCCGGCGACCTGACCACCCGCAGCAAGGCGCTGGACGAGATCGCCGAGGCGCTGGGCATGGAGACGGCGCCGCTGCGCATCGAGTGCTTCGACGTCTCGCAGATCCAGGGCACCGACGTGGTGGCCAGCATGGTGGTCTTCGAGGACGGCCTGGCCCGCAAGAGCGAATACCGCCGCTTCGCAGTCCGCGGCAACCCGGACGGCTCGGGCACCGACGACCTGGCGGCGATGAGCGAGGTGATGCGGCGCCGCTTCGCCCGCTACCGCGCCGAGGGCTCCCCGGGGGTGCCGCTCGGCTCCCCGGCCGGTTCCCCGACCGACATCTTGGTCGACCTCCCGGCCGATTCCTTGGCCGACCCTCCGGCTGATTCCTTGGTCGACCTCCCGGCTGATTCCTTGGCCGACCCTCCGGCCGATTCCTTGGCCGACGTCCCGGCTGGGTTCTCGGTCGGTGCGCCGACCGGTGGCCCGGCTGGCGTCCCGGCCGGCATCCCGGGCGATGGCGTGGCTGGTTTCTCGGCGGATGGCCCAGCTGCTGTTGTTGTCACGGGCGACGGCACGACCGCCGTCGCCCCTAAGGATGGCGATCCGGAGCCGGTGACCCACGAGCTGCCGGGCATCGATCCGCTGACCGGCCGGCCGCGCCGCTTCGCCTACCCACCCAACCTGGTCGTGGTCGACGGCGGCCAGCCGCAGGTCAACGCCGTGGCCGCGGTCATGTCCGACCTCGGCATCACCGACGTGGCGCTGTGCGGCCTGGCCAAGCGCCTGGAGGAGGTGTGGCTGCCGGGCGAGGACTTCCCGGTGATCCTGCCCCGCACCTCCGAGGCGCTCTACCTGCTGCAACGGGTCCGCGACGAGGCACACCGCTTCGCCATCACCTACCACCGGCAGCGGCGGTCCAAGCGCATGACGGCGTCGGCACTGGACAACATCGCGGGGCTGGGGGAGACGCGGCGCAAGGCGCTGCTGCGGCATTTCGGCTCCCTGAAGCGGCTGAGCCAGGCCACCCCGGAAGAGATCACCGAGGTGCCGGGGATCGGCCGGCGCACCGCGGAGGCGGTCCTCGCGGCTCTGGCCGAAACCACCGACACCCCCAAACCCGACAGCCCCCCGGCCGAGAAATCGGTGCCCTCGACCGGCGGCGCGGGCAAGACGAAGCCCGGCGCCAACCGGAATCGCGTGCAGCGCCCACCCACCGCCGACGACACGGCGGCCGCCGCAGGGCCACCGGATGAAGCAGACGACGCCGGTCCCGGCCTCTCGTTCCCCCCGGCTGTGGACGGGGCAGGTCGCCACGAGTGATCCGAAGAATGCGGCGAGGGTGGCCCAGGCTCGGGCCGTGCCTGAGCGTCGAGCGGTCGCTGGGGGCCGGAGCCGGGGTGGCCTGGTTCGGGCGGTGTCCGAGTGTCGAGTGGTGGCTGGGGCCGGAGCCGGGGTGGCCTGGCGCGGGCCGTGCCCGAGCGCCGACCCGTCGCCGGGACGGGAACAGGCCCGGGCGACTCGGCCGGGTGCTGATCGTGCACCCCACCCAGCGGCCGGTCGCCGGAACTGGCCGGTCGTCGGAGCCGATCGGTGGCGGCGGAATACGGACCAGGCGGGGCGTCGTTCACCCGGTGGGTCGATTCGGAAGGCCCTCGGGAGCCGACGGGCACCGGATTGGGTAATGGACACGACGTCCCGCGGCCCTCGGCCGGGGCTTCGGCCTAGGATGCAGTGTCCGCCCGGAAGGGGCGCAGACGCAGTGTTGTTCAGGAGGAGTGCGTGACCGAGTCGATGCCGGAGTTCGCTCCGGAGCCCACACCCGACGAGGCCGGTACCGACCTCGTGGTGGTGACCGGGGTGTCCGGCGGTGGCCGCAGCACGGTGGCCCGGGCCCTGGAGAACGTCGGCTTCTACGTCGTCGACAACCTGCCCCAGGCGCTCATGCTCGACATGGCGCAGCTCGCGTTCGAGGCCGGCGGCGCCGCCCGGCGTACAGCTATGGTCCTGGACGTTCGCAGCCGGGCCTTCTCCACCGACCTGGCCGGCGCGGTCCGGGCGCTCAAGGAGCGCGGCTTCTCGCCGCGGGTCGTTTTTGTCGACGCCGACGACGAGGTGCTGATCCGGCGCTTCGAGTCGGTCCGGCGCTCGCACCCGATGCAGGGCGACGGCCGGCTCGCCGACGGCATCGCCGCCGAGCGCAAGCTGCTCGAGGAGGCCCGCGAGCACTCCGACGTGATCATCGACACCAGTCACCTGAACGTGAACCAGCTCCGCCGCCGCGTCGAGGAGCTGTTCGGCGGCGAGGACGCCCGGCGGCTGCGCATCACCGTGCTGTCGTTCGGCTTCAAGTACGGCCTGCCGCCCGACGCCGACTATGTGATGGACGCCCGCTTCCTGCCGAACCCGTTCTGGGTGCCGGAGCTGCGTGAGCACACGGGCCTGGAAGAGGGCGTCAGCAGCTACGTGCTCGGCCAGGAGGGCGCTCACGACTTCGTGGGCATCTATGCCGGCCTGATCGCGTCGACGGCGCCCGGCTTCGAGCGCGAGGGCAAGCGCTACCTGACGGTCGCGGTCGGCTGCACCGGCGGCAAGCACCGCAGCGTAGCTATCGCCGAGGAGCTCACGGCCCAGCTTCGCGACATCCGCCTGTCCGCACACTCCTCGCACCGCGACCTGGGGCGGGAGTGACGGCGGCTCAGCCGGCGGGGCCGGGCAGCGAACCGGTGGAGCGGAGCGGCGCGACCGGCGATTCCAGCGAGGGGAAGGCCAGCCGGCCGATCAAGGTTGTCGCGTTCGGGGGCGGGCACGGCCTCGCGGCCTCCCTGCGCGGGCTGCGCCATTGTGCTCCCGCGCTGGACCTCGACATCACCGCCGTGGTCACAGTCGGTGACAACGGCGGCTCCAGCGGGCGGCTGCGCGCGGAACGTGACGCACAGCTACCGCCCGGCGACCTGCGGATGGCGCTCGCCGCCCTGGCCGGTGACGAACCGAGCCACCAGCGCATGGTGGCGCTGATGCAGCACCGCTTCGCGCTGGTCGGCAAGCCCGATCGCCGCTCCGCCGCCGCGGAGGGTGGTGACAAGGCCGGCTGGGGCAATGTCGACCGGCGGATCGCGTCGGTCGGCGGCAAGCATGATCCGCTCGCCGGGCATGCCGTCGGCAACCTGTTGCTGCTCGGCCTCCTGGAGCTGCTCGGCGATCCAGTCCAAGCCATCGAGCACGCCGCCGACATGGTCGGCGCCCGGGGCCGGGTGCTGCCCATGGCCTCGCACGCCGTGGGCATTGAGGCCGATGTGCGCGGCGGTGATCCCGCTCGGCCCGACGACGTCGTCACCGTGCGTGGTCAGCATGCCGTCGCCGTCACTACCGGCCATGTCGAGGCGTTGCGGATCGTGCCCTCGTCGCCGCCGGCCTGCCAACCCGCCGTCGCCGCCATCGCCGAGGCCGATTGGCTGATCTTCGGGCCCGGCAGCTGGTACACGAGTGTGCTTCCGCACCTGCTGGTGCCCGAGCTGGCCGAGGCGATCGTCGCCAGCCCGGCCCGGCGGCTGGTGACCTTGAACCTGGCCGCCGACAACGAGACCCTCGGGCTCTCCGTGGCGGATCACCTGGCCGCCCTGCACTGGTATCTGCCGCAGCTGCGCGTGGACACCGTGCTGGCCGACGCGAAGTGGGTCGGCGAGCCCGATCCGGTGCACCGGGCCGCCCAGGCGCTCGGCGCACGCCTGGTTCTGGCGCCGCTGGCCGTTGCGGACGGCAGTCCCAAGCATGATCCTGAGTCGTTGGGCACAGCACTGGTGCCCGTCCTCGGCTCCGATCGTTAAGCAACTGGCGTACCGCGAAACAAGCAAGAGGTGACTTCGAAAATGGCGATGACGGCAGCGGTCAAGGACGAGCTGAGCCGGGTCGATGTGCCCAAGCCGTGCTGCCGCCGTGCGGAGATGGCCGCCCTGCTGCGCTTTGCCGGTGGGCTGCACATCGTCTCCGGGCGGGTAGTGGTCGAGGCCGAGCTCGACACCGGCGCGGTGGCCCGGCGGCTGCGGCGGGAGATCGCCGAGGTGTACGGCTACCCGAGCGAGGTGCACGTGCTCGCCTCCGGTGGCCTGCGCAAGGGTAGCCACTACATCGTGCGGATCGTCAAGGACGGCGAGGCCCTGGCCCGGCAGACCGGTCTGCTGGACGTCCGCGGCCGGCCGGTCCGTGGCCTGCCGCCGCACGTCGTCTCCGCCAACGTCTGCTGCGCGGTGGCGGCGTGGCGGGGCGCGTTCATGGCGCACGGCTCGCTGACCGAGCCCGGCCGCTCCAGCGCGCTGGAGATCACCTGCCCGGGCCCGGAGGCGGCGCTGGCGCTGCGCGGCGCCGCGCGCCGCATCGGCATCACCGCCAAGGAGCGCGAGGTGCGCGGCGTTGACCGCGTGGTGATCAAGGACGGGGACGCGATCGCGGCGCTGCTCACCCGGATCGGGGCGCACTCCAGCGTGCTGGCCTGGGAGGAGCGCCGGGTACGCCGGGAGGTCCGCGCGACCGCCAACCGCCTGGCCAACTTCGACGACGCGAATCTGCGCCGCTCCGCCCGTGCGGCCGTGGCGGCGGCGGCGCGCGTGACCAGGGCGCTGGAGATCCTCGCGGAGGAGGCGCCCAACCACCTCACCTCCGCCGGCCGGCTGCGGCTCGAACACCGGCAGGCGTCGCTGGAGGAACTGGGCGCGCTGGCCGATCCGCCGCTGACGAAGGATGCGATCGCCGGCCGTATAAGGCGTCTGCTCGCCCTCGCCGACAAGCGCGCCCGCGACCTGGGCATCCCGGACACCGAGGCAGCGGTGACCCCGGAGATGATGGCCTGCTGACCCGCGCCGGCCCACCGGCCGGGAAGCAGAGCGGCAGCTAGGGAAGCAGAGCGGCAGCTAGGGAAGCAGAGCGGCAGCTAGGGAAGCAGAGCGGCAGCTAGGGAAGCAGAGCGGCAGCTAGGGAAGCAGAGCGGCAGCTAGGGAAGCAGAGCGGGGCGCCCTGACCGCTGCTATTCGTGTTCCTGACGCGTCTGTTCGTAGCAGTTTCGCAGCTGTCCCAGCCGTCCCCGAAATCCCCCGCTATCCTCATCGCGGATGACTTTCCGCAGCTCACCAGGCTGAGAGCATTGGCGGCGGCCGGTTTCCTCGCGCCGATCACGAGTGACGCGCGTCGATTCTTGGGGTATGCCGGGCGGTGGTCGGGTGGTCCGTGCGTACCGGAAATGGCATGCCGGTGCCGTGAGCGCGCCGTTTCCTTAGGTAACGATCAGGTCGCGTCCCGCCGCCGGTCACCACGAGCTTCTCGGATATGGTGAGGGCGACGGCGACGGTGCCGGCAAGCATGGCCGCCCGCCGCCGGGCGCCGCCGGCAGTGCCAGCATCCGACCTGGCCGCGGCGGACTCGTCTGGCGAGACGCAGCGGCCAGATGAAGCAACAGCCGGCCCTCTCATCAGGTCGGCACGCAGACCTCCGCCGGTCCTAGATCCCGGCGGACCGAAATGAGGAGATCCACCTGTGACCATCCGGGTTGGCATCAACGGCTTCGGCCGTATCGGCCGCAACTTCTTCCGGGCGGTGCTCGCCTCCGGTGCGGACATCGAGATTGTCGGCGTCAACGACCTGACCGACAACACGACGCTCGCTCACCTGCTCAAGTACGACAGCATTCTCGGCCGCCTCGGCCACGAGGTGAAGGCCACCGCCGACGAGATCACCGTCGGTGGCAAGACCTTCAAGGCGTTCGCCGAGCGCGACCCCGCGAACCTGCACTGGGGCGACGTCGGCGCGGACGTCGTCATCGAGTCGACCGGCTTCTTCACCGACGCCACCAAGGCGAAGGCGCACATCACCAACGGTGCGAAGAAGGTCATCATCTCGGCGCCGGCCAAGAACGAGGACATCACGATCGTGATGGGCGTCAACGACAACCTGTACGACGCCGCGCAGCACACGATCATCTCCAACGCCTCGTGCACCACCAACTGCCTCGCGCCGATGGCGAAGGTGCTGAACGACTCGATCGGCATCAACCGTGGCCTGATGACCACGATCCACGCGTACACGCAGGACCAGAACCTGCAGGACGGGCCGCACAGCGACCTGCGCCGGGCCCGCGCCGCCGCGCTGAACATCGTGCCGACCTCGACCGGCGCCGCCAAGGCCGTCAGCCTGGTGCTGCCGGAGCTCAAGGGCAAGCTGGACGGCTTCGCGCTGCGGGTGCCGATCCCCACCGGCTCGGCCACCGACCTGACCTTCACCGCCTCCCGGGAGACCTCGGTCGACGAGGTCAACTCCGCGATCAAGGCCGCCGCGGACGGCCCGCTCAAGGGCATCCTGGTCTACACCGAGGACCCGATCGTGTCCTCGGACATCGTCACCGACCCGGCGTCCTGCATCTTCGACGCCGGCCTCACCAAGGTGATCGGCGACCAGGTCAAGGTCGTCGGCTGGTACGACAACGAGTGGGGCTACTCGAACCGCCTCGTCGACCTGGTCAAGCTGGTCGGCTGAGTCGGTTGAAGACTCTCGACGACCTGCTCGGCGAGGGTGTCTCAGGTCGGCGCGTGCTCGTGCGCGCCGACCTGAACGTCCCGTTCGACAAAAACGAAGCGGGCAAGATCAGCGACGATGGCCGCATCCGCGCGGTGCTGCCTACCCTGATCACCCTGCGTGACGCCGGTGCC
The DNA here is from genome assembly GCF_003947245.1 of Actinoplanes sp. ATCC 53533. NCBI lineage: Bacteria > Bacillati > Actinomycetota > Actinomycetes > Micromonosporales > Micromonosporaceae > Actinoplanes > Actinoplanes sp. ATCC 53533. The sequence goes on from NZ_QHHV01000015.1 coordinate 22,436, forward strand.
CGCGTGATCGTGTGCTCGCACCTCGGCCGTCCCAAGGGCGCGCCCGACCCCAAGTACACCCTCGGCCCGGTCGCCACCCGCCTCGGCGAGCTGCTCGGCAACCCGGTCGTCTTCGCCGAGGACACCGTCGGCCCGTCCGCCAAGGCGGCCGCCGACGCGCTGACCGACGGTCAGGTGCTGCTGCTGGAAAACCTGCGCTTCAACGCCGGTGAGACCAGCAAAGACGACGCCGAGCGCGGCGCGTTCGCGGACGAGCTGGCCACGCTGGCGGATTTCTACGTCGACGACGCGTTCGGCGCGGTGCACCGCAAGCACGCCTCGGTCTACGACGTCGCGGCGCGGCTGCCGCAGTACGCGGGCGGCCTGGTCCTCAAGGAGGTCGAGGTCCTGCGCAAGGTGACCGAGACCCCGGAGCAGCCGTACGTGGTGGTGCTCGGCGGCTCGAAGGTCTCCGACAAGCTCGCCGTCATCCAGGCACTGCTGCCCAAGGTCGACAAGCTGCTCGTCGGCGGCGGCATGTGCTTCACCTTCCTCAAGGCCCAGGGCCACGAGGTCGGCAAGTCGCTGCTCGAGGCCGAGATGATCGACACCTGTGCCGATCTGCTGGCGCAGGCCGCCGGCCGGATCGTGCTGCCGGTGGACGTCGTCGCGGCCACGGCCTTCGACGCCGGCGCCGAGCACGACGTGGTGCGGGCGGAGGCGATCCCGGCCGACCGGCTCGGGCTGGACATCGGCCCGGAGTCCGTCGCGCTGTTCGCCGAGGCGATCGGGTCCGCGAAGACCGTCTTCTGGAACGGCCCGATGGGCGTGTTCGAGCTGGCGCCGTTCGCTGCGGGCACCCGCGGGGTGGCCGAGGCCATCACGAAGATCGACGGCTTCTCGGTGGTCGGCGGCGGTGACTCGGCCGCGGCCGTGCGCACCCTCGGCATCGACGAGTCCGGCTTCGGTCACATCTCCACCGGTGGCGGTGCCTCGCTGGAGTATCTCGAGGGCAAGACCCTGCCCGGCATCCTGGCACTGGAGTCCTGATGGCAGACGTGACCCGCCGACCGATCATGGCCGGCAACTGGAAGATGAACCTCAATCACTTCGAGGCCATCCTCCTGGTGCAGAAGCTCGCCGCGAGCCTGACCGAGCAGCAGCTCACCGAGGTTGAGGCGGTCGTGCTGCCGCCGTTCACCGACCTGCGCAGCGTGCAGACGGCGATCGACGGCGACAAGGTGCCGATCCGCTACGGCGCGCAGGACCTGTCCGCGCACAAGGGCGGCGCGTACACCGGGGAGATCTCCGGGGCGATGCTGGCCAAGCTGGGCTGCACCTACGTGGTGATCGGGCACTCCGAGCGCCGCGAATACCACGGCGAGGACGACGCGCTGGTCAACGCCAAGGTCAAGGCCGCACTGGCGAACGACCTGACGCCGATCCTGTGCGTGGGCGAGGGCCTGGGGATCCGCGAGGCCGGCGAGCACGTCGCGCACTGCTCGACGCAGCTCGACGGCGGCCTCGACGGGCTCAAGGCCGAGCAGGTCAAGAACATCGTGATCGCCTACGAGCCGGTGTGGGCGATCGGCACCGGCAAGACCGCGACGCCCGAGGACGCGCAGGAGGTGTGCGGCGCCATCCGGGTGCGGCTCGCCGAGAAGTTCGGCGCCGAGACGGCGGACGCGGTGCGCATCCAGTACGGCGGCTCGGTCAAGGCGGCCAATATCGCCGCCATCATGGCGAAGCCCGACGTCGACGGTGCGCTGATCGGCGGCGCGAGCCTGGACGCCGAGGAGTTCGCGTCGATCGTCCGGTTCCCCGAGCACGTGCAGCGCTGAGTTGTTGGCCCGGCCGCCGCGATACGGTGGCCGGGCACCAGCTATTGTGGTGGCGCTGCTGTGCCCTTCGAGAGGAATGACCCGACCATGCCGATCGCGTTCGCCTACACGTTGATCGTGTTGCTGATCGTCTCCAGCATCCTGCTGACCCTGCTCGTCCTGCTGCACCGCGGCAAGGGCGGCGGCATGTCCAGCATGTTCGGCGGCGGCGTCACCTCCAGCCTGGCCGGCTCGTCGGTGGCGGAAAAAAACCTGGATCGCTACACGGTGCTCGTGGGCATCGTCTGGTTCGCCTGCATCGTCGGCCTCGGCCTCTGGCTGAAGGTCGCGCAGGCCGCCTGAAACAGATAGTTAACGTACGCTTCCCAAGCGTTCGCTATCAGGTCTTCCTCCAGGCGCTCCGCGAGTCGTAGACTCTGCCGCGCGGTCCGGTGCGTCCGGGCCGCGCGGTTGTTTTTTCCACCGCTTTTATACCGCCGCTTTCCCCGGCGATGAAACGCCCTCGAGACAGGAGTGACTTCCGTGTCCAGTGGCAGTGCGATCCGCGGCAGCCGCGTCGGGTCCAGCCCGATGCGCCCTGACGAGCGCAGTGAGCCCGCCCCGCGGCGGGAGGTGACCTATTGGTGCGCCGCCGGACACCCGGTGGAGGTGCGCTTCGCCGCCGATGTGGTGCCCCCCGAGACGTGGGATTGCGCCCGCTGTGGTCAGCCCGGCGGTCTGGACCGGGAGAAGCCCCCCGGCCGGATGCGCAGCGAGCCGTACAAGTCGCACCTCGCGTATGTGAAGGAGCGGCGATCCGACGCCGACGGCGCGGCCATCCTGGCCGAGGCGCTGGCTAAGGTGCGGCAGCGCCGCGGCCGCAGCGAATAGTCTCCCTACCGCTCGGCCGTGCCGCGGCCGAGGTAGGTGACGCCGGTGGCGCCTGGCACCGGGATCTCGGTGAAGCCCATCCGGTCGTAGAAGGCCCGGGCGCTGACGTTCGTCACCGCCATGCCCAGGTGCACCCGGGACGCGCCGGCGGCCCGCAGCCCGGCCAGCAGGGCGCTGATCAGGCCGCGGCCCCAGCCCTTGCCCTGCCACTGCGGCAGCAGGTCGATGTGCAGGTGGGCGGGATGGTCCGCCAGCTCCGGCACGATCATGCGCTCCGGGTGCTCGAGCAGGGCGAGCATGCTGTCCTCGCGGGTCACCGGCGGGTCCGCCGGGTGTGGGTAGCGGCCGGCGGTCGCGGGCAGCCACTCGTCGCGGTAGCGCCGGACGAAGCGCGCGGTGTCCGCCGTGCCGATCACGTAGCCGACGGCCGCGCCGGTGCCGTCGTCGAGGACGTGCGCGTGTTCCGGCTCCAGCGTCACGTACGGCGCGGCGAAGACGTCGCCCATGAGCCGGTCGGTCGAATACTGACCGCGGGCGTCACCGCCCGCGTCGCCGGTCCGCACGCAGATGTCGTAGACGGCGTCGAGGTCGGCGGGGCGGTACGCGCGGATCAAGGGCTGCACAGCCGCGAGTCTAGGGAACGGCGAACTGTGGCGCGCGTCACCATCCAGCCGCCAACCTTTCCCCGCGCCGCGCGTCTACTCCTGCGAAGGCTCACCCCCCGACCGCACAGGAGTACCCGTGATGCGCCTGACCGTCCGCTCCGCCTCGCTCGCCGCCGTCGCGACCGCCATCGTCGTCGGGGGAGCGGTGACCGCCACGGTGGCCTTCGCGGACGAGGCCCCGCCACCCGCGCCGGTGGCGACGACCGCCCCGCCGGTGGCATCACCCGAACCAGCGGTCAGCACGGATTCGCCCGCCGAGCCGACCACGGCCCCGCCGGTGGCGAGCCCGTCGGCGGAGCCCGCCACGACGGCTCCGCCCGCGGAACCCGCCACGGCGGTTCCCGGGCCGGCAGCGGAGAACACCCCGGAGGCCTCGCCCGTGCCGTCGCGCAAGCCGGCCCTGGTCGCGCCCAAGCCGGCGACTACCAAGCCTCCGGTACCCTCGCCCACCCGGACCCGGCGCTGACCTACAGGACGGCCTGATGACCTTCGTCGTACCGCTACCGACGCTCGTGCCGGGCTGGCTGCGATCGGTGCTGTCCGGGCGGTCGGCGGCGGTGCGCGGCGCCGGCGGGGACGGGCCGCCGGCGATCAACGAGCTCTACCACGCGCGCCGGCTGAGCCTGGTGCGGCTGGCGGTGCTCATGGTCGACGATCTGCCTACCGCCGAGGACATCGTGCAGGACGTGTTCGCCGCCCTGTACCGGCGGCACGGTGCTGACCTGCGTACCGTCGCCGACCCGCACGCGTACCTGACGACCGGGGTGATGAACGCCGCCCGCTCGGCGCTGCGCCGCAGGCGCACCGCCCGCGCCTACGTCCCGCCGCAGCCGGGCCTGGCACCGGCCGCCGAGGACGAGATGCTGCTGGGCCACGGCGACCGTGAGGTGCTGGCCGCGCTGGCGGAGCTGACCGTGCGGCAACGCCAGGTGGTGGTGCTGCGGTATTGGTCGGAGCTGTCCGAGCAGGAGATCGCCGACGTGCTGCGGGTGTCCCGCGGCACGGTGAAGTCGACCGCGAGCCGGGCGCTGAGCCTCCTGCGCGGCCTGCTGGGGGAGAAGCGATGAGCACGGACGTGGAGGAACGGGTCCGCCGGGCGCTGTCCGCGCGGGCCGGTCAGGTCACCCCCGACCGGCTGCAGCCGGCCGCGCCGCCGACCGCGGCGCCGGTCCGGCGGTCGTGGCTGCCCTGGTGGCGCTCGCTGCTGGTGGTCGCGGTCGTGCTGGTGGCGGTGGTCTTCGTGGTAGGGCGTCCCGGCGACGCCCCACCGCCCCAGGTGCCGAACGCCCCGGCCGGCACAGTGCCGTCCCCGTCCCCGTCCCCAACCCCCCAGCGACGTGGCGGAACCGCCCGCCGAGCCGCTGCCGTCGCGCACCGACGCCGGTGAGTCGCCGAGCCCGGCCGAGACGGTGCCGGTCCCGGCGACCTCCGAGCCGAGGGACTCCCCGCTCGCGGAGCCTCCGGCGACCTCTCCCGCGGTGGTGCCCTGACTGGCACGATGAGGCAGGTGAACTGGACGCTGGAAGTAGTTGTCGTGCCCGTCGCGGACATCGACCGGGCCAAAGAGTTCTACGCCGACCGGCTCGGCTTCGCCGTCGACCACGACACCACGATCAACGACGACATCCGGATCGTGCAGCTGACCCCGCCGGGCTCGGGCTGCTCGATCGTCATCGGCAAGGGCGCGGTGCCGGACATGCCGCCCGGCTCGCTCAAGGGACTGCAACTGGTGGTGCCCGACATCAACCAGGCGCACGCCGAGCTGGTGGCCCGCGGCGTGGCGGTCAGCGACGTACAGAAGGTGGGTGAGAATCCGAACCCGACGCCGGATCCGCTGGACAACGTCGGTTTCGTCTTTTTCACCGACCCGGACGGCAACGGCTGGGCCGTGCAGCAGATCTCGTCGCGAGCCTGAGACCCGCGAGGGGCGCCCGCCGGGCGCCCCTGCCGCGTCCTCAGCGCAGGCTGCGGGCCTTCGGTGAGACGTTGGCCGCGGCGGCGCGGTCCAGCAGCCACATCGTCTTCTCGACGCCGACCGCGCCCGCGGCCGGCAGCTGCTGGGGGCCGGCGCCCTCGATCGCCATGCCGACCGCGGCCGCCTTGTCCTTGCCCGCCGCGATCAGCCAGACCTCCTCGGCCGTCCCGATCGTCGGCATGGTCAGCGTGATCCTGTTCGGCGGGGGCTTCGGGCTGTTGTGCACCGCCGCCACCGTGTCGGTCTCGTAACCGACCGGGTGCTCCGGAAAGATCGACGCCACGTGCCCGTCCTCGCCGACGCCGAGCATCAGCACATCGAAATGCGGCAGCTCGGAGCTGCCGGGCTTCGCCGCCGCGGCCAGCTCCCCGGCGTAGCGGGCGGCGGCCGTCTTGGCGTCGTCGCCGTCCGGGCCGTCCGAGGTGGGCATGGCGTGCACCCGGGCCGGGTCCAGCGGCAGCGCGTCCAGCAGCGCCTCGCGGGCCTGGGTCTCGTTGCGGTCCTTGTCGCCCGCGGGCAGGAATCGCTCGTCGCCCCACCACAGGTCGATGCGGGACCAGTCGACCGCGTCCGCGGCGGGCAGTTCCTTGACCGAGCGCAGCACCTTGGCCGCCACCCGGCCGCCGGTCAGCACCACGCTGGCCCAGCCGCGTTCGGCCTGCGCGTCGATGATCTTGATGACCAGCCGCGCCGCCACCGCCGACGCCAGGATGTCAGCGTCGGGAACCACCACTACTACGGTCTCGCTCATGTAGCCCCTCGTCACCTGGAGAAAAGGGGCCGCACGCCGAGTCGGCGGACGGCCCCCACGATCTTAGAACGGTCAGGCGGCCGAGCCGCCGGGGCCGGCGAACGCACCGGCCTCGGCGCCCGCGCGTTCGGCCAGCATGGGGTCCTTCCAGACGTGCACTCGCATCGCGGGCTTGCTGTCCAGCCCGGCCGTCCCGGCCATGGCACCCAGCGCCTCGCCGTAGATCTGGTCGGCGTCGAGCCGGCGCAGCTCCTCGGCGAGCTCGTCACCGACGGTGCGCCTCGGCAACGGCATGTATCTGTCCTCCTGGCCGGTGCGGCTGAACAGCGCCGTCCCTTCCTCGCGGGTGACCCGCACACAGTCGCCGTTCGCGCACTGCAGCTCCACCGAGTGCATCCGCGGCGAGCGGTCGCTGTGCTCCCAGACCGGCTCGATGCCCAGCCGGGACTTCAACCAGCCCTTCATCAGCGCGGCCGTCGGGTCGTTCGGCGGTGCCACGATCGTCGCGCCGGTGACCCGCTCGTCGGTGGTGTCGAACGCGCCGGCCACCAGGGTGCGCCAGAGCGTGATCCGGGTCCAGGTCAGGTCGGTGTCGCCGGGTGCGTAGTCCTTCGCCCGCTGGCGCAGCGCGGCCACCGGGTCCGGCGCGAGCTTGCAGTCGGTGATGCGGCGGTCGGCGACCACGCCCAGGAAGTCGTTGGCGATGACGTCCGGCGGCTCGCTGTGCCACCAGGTCACCACGGGCACGTCCGGTGCCAGCAGCGGCATGACGACCGACTCCGCGTGCAGGGCCAGGCGGCCGTACATGCGCATCACGACGGCCTCGGCCGGGCCGAGCCGGCCGCCGACCACGATCTCCGCGTCCAGCCGGCTGCGGCCCTCGAGGTCCGAGCGGACCACGATGAGCAGCCGGCAGGGGTGCGCGGAGGCCGCTATGGTCGCGGCGGCCTCGGCCTCGCGGACCTTCTTCTCCTCCACGACGGCGACCAGCGTCAGGGCGAGGCCGCTGGCCACACCGCCGGCGCTGCGCCGCTCGGCGGCGAGGGCCTTGACGACCTCGTTACCGGTGGTGTCCCAGAGCCCGATCACTTCGTTCCCCTATCCATTAGGCCCGCCGCCACGCGCGGCCCTCGCGGGCCAACATCTCGTCCGACGCCCGCGGGCCCCACTCGCCGGAGCGGTACGGCTCCGGCTTGGTGCCCGCCCAGGCGGCCTCCAGCGGATCGATGACCCGCCAGCTCTGCTCGATCTCGGCCGCGTCCGGGAACAGCGTCCGGTCGCCGACGAGCACGTCGAGCACGAGCCGCTCGTACGCCTCCGGGCTGGACTCGGTGAACGCCTCGCCGTACTGGAAGTCCATCGCGATGTCGCGGACCTCCATGGTGGTGCCCGGCACCTTGGAGCCGAACTTGAGCACGACGCCCTCGTCCGGCTGCACCCGGATGACCAGCTGGTTGTTGCCGAGCATCTCCACGTCGGCCGGGTCGAACGGCAGGTGCGGCGCCTTCTTGAACATGATGGCGATCTCGGTGACCCGGCGCGGCATCCGCTTGCCCACCCGGACGAAGAACGGCACCTCGGCCCAGCGCCTGTTCTGGATGCCCAGCCGGACGGCCACGTATGTCTCCGTGGTGGACTCCGCCGGGATGTTGGCTTCCTCGAGGTAGCCGACGGCGCGCTCACCGGCGACCCAGCCGGGCAGATACTGCCCGCGGACCGAGCCGTTGGTGATGTCCTTGGGCAGGCTGATGGCCTTGAGGACCTTCAGCTTCTCGGCGCGTACGTCGTTCGGGTCGAAGCTCGTCGGCTCCTCCATGCCCACCAGGGCGAGCAGCTGGAGCAGGTGATTTTGCAGCACGTCGCGGGCCGCGCCGGAGGCGTCGTAGAAGGCCGCCCGGGTGCCGATGCCGACGTCCTCGGCCATGGTGATCTGCACCGAGTCGACGTACTTGGAATTCCACACCGGCTCGAACAGGTTGTTCGCGAAGCGCAGCGCCAGGATGTTCTGGACCGTCTCCTTGCCCAGGTAGTGGTCGATGCGGAACACGTCGGCCGGGGTGAAGACCTCGTCGACCAGCTTGTTCAGCGCCATCGCCGTCTGCAGGTCGTTGCCGAACGGCTTCTCGACCACCACCCGGCGCCAGCCACCGGACTTGGCGTTGTCGGCCATTCCGGTGCGGGCGAGCTGGTTGAGCACCAGCGGGAACGCGGCCGGCGGGATGGAGAAGTAGAACGCGGCGTTGCCGGCGATGCCGTTGCGCTCGCGCAGCTCGTCCAGCGTGCCGGCCAGGTGGTCGAAGGCGGCGTCGTCGTCGAACGAGCCGGGCACGAACTGGAACTGGCTGGCCAGCCGCGTCCAGACGTCCTCACGCCACGGGGTCCGGGCGCCCTTCTTGGCGGCCTCGTATGCCAGCGACTCGAAGTCGCCGTCGCCCCAGTCGCGGCGGGCGAAGCCCAGGACCACGAAGCCGGGCGGCAGCAGGCCCCGGTTGGCGAGGTCGTAGACGGCCGGGATCAGTTTCTTTCGAGACAGGTCGCCCGTGACTCCGAAGATCACCAGAGCACAGGGCTCCGGGATCCTGGGGAGCCGTCGGTCCTGTGCCGTGCGCAGCGGATTACCCACGTGCACCATCCTGCCAGCTTTTCGTGGTCTCGCAGGGTTACGGCCAAGGGTCAGTGCAGCAACATGTCGGCTGCGGCGAGTAGCCGGCCCACGCCCTCGGCGCGGTCGGTCAGGTGCAGGTGCAGCAGCGGGCGGCCGCGGCGCGTCAGTGACTGCCGGTCACCGGCGGCGCGGGCCGCCTGCAGACCGCCGAGCGTCCGCTCCCGCCCCGGCACCGGCACGTCGGCGGTGACCGCGCCGGTGATCTGCAGAAACGAGCCGTGCAGCGATCCGCCGCGGTGATACTGACCCCAGCCGAAGCCGACCGGACGGCCGCTCGCGGCGGCCAGCAGCGGCCGCAACCCGGCCATGGCGGCGTCGCCGGCCGGGTCGAGGAAGGCCTGTACGCAGAGGTGATCGTCCATGTCCGCGAGCAGCTCACGCAGCGCCGCGGTGAGGCCCGTAGCGGTGCCAGTGGTGAAGATCTCCACCGGGCCCTCGACGAAGGACGGCACGCCGGGCGCCGGATCGGCCGTCTCGGCGGGAAAGTCACGGAACGGATCGACGCCGCGCACGTGCGCCGCGAGCGCGACCGCGTACGGCCAGGCGAGGAAGTGGCCGCCGAGCGGGCCGTTGACGGCCATCGCCGGGCGTGCGCCGGCGCCGGGCACCGCCCACGGCGGCAGGCATCCGCCGTAGGTCACCGCCAGCGTGTCGTCGGTCGCCGTGCCCGCGTCCTGCGGGCCCTCGGCCACGATCACCGGCACGCCCAGCCCGCCGGTGATCAGGTCAGCCGCCCACTCGCCGACTCCGTCCAGGCCGGAGCCGTCCGGGATCAGCAGCACCCGGCCGGCGGCGGCGAGCGCGACCCCGAGCGCCAGGGCGGGATTGTCGCCCTCGCCCGCCAGCGACGGGGCGAACAGCTCGGCCTCGTCGATCAGCTCGGCGACGTCCACCCCAGCGAACGCGGCCGGCAGCAGGGTGGCGGCGCTCAGCGCGCCCGATCCGGTGGGCACGACGACCGCACCGGCCGCCGCCAGCTCCGGCGGCGCATCGCCCAGCACCACGAAATGCCGTCCCGCCTCGGCGGCGGTCAGGCCCAGGTCGCGATAGGCCTGCCAGAACACGCTGGCCAGATCCTCGAGGCCCGAACCGGCCAGCACCACGACGGTGCGGCGCAACAGCCCGGCGTCGTCGAGCAGGGCACGGACCCGGTGCGGGTCCGGAGCGTCCAGCACGGTCAGCGGGCGGCCCAGCGTGCGGGCGACAGCCCCGGCCGCGAGGCCGGGACCGGCCAGCACCACATTGCTGAGATCGCCGAGCTCCTCGTGCAGCTCGGCGATCAGCGGGAGCAGCTCACTGCCGCGCCGGTAGGCGTCCAGGAAACCCAGCCGGTGCAGCGCCCGGCCCTCGGCCGCCGGCCCCCAGAGCGTGGGGTCCTTGCCGGCGAGCAGGCCGGGGATGCCGTGCGCGACCAGCTCGCGGCGGGAAGCCGTCGCCGGGCCGCCGTAAACGGCGAGCCCCGCGGCGGCCTCCACGTCCGCGAGCAGGTCGTCGGTCACCGCTGAGCGGCGTCGCTCGGGTTTCCGGCACCCTTGGCCGCGGCCACGAGTGACTTCTTCACGTCGTCGAGCAGCTCGCCCCAGCTGGCTTCGAACTTCTCGACACCCTCGTCCTCGAGGACCCGGAACACGTCGTCCAGATCGACACCGATCTCGGCGACGTCGTCCATCACCTTCTGCGCGGCGGCGTACGAGCCGGTGACCGTGTCGCCACGGGTCTCACCGTGGTCCTCGAACGCCTTGATGACCGCTTCCGGCATGGTGTTCACCGTGCCGGGCGCGATCAGCTCCTCGACGTAGATGGTGTCCTTGTAATCCGGGTTCTTGGTGCCGGTCGAGGCCCAGAGCGGCCGCTGCGGGTGGGCACCCGCGTCGGCCAGCGCCTGCCAGCGGTCGGAGCTGAACACCTCGGCGTACGCCTGGTAGGCGAGCTGGGCGTTCGCGACCGCGGCCCGGCCCCGCAGCGCCTTGGCCTCGTCGCTGCCGATCTTGTCGAGCCGCTTGTCGATCTCGGTGTCCACCCGGGACACGAAGAACGAGGCGACCGAGCCGATCTGGGCCAGGTCGTGGCCGTTGGCCTTGGCCTGCTCCAGGCCCGCCAGGAACGCGTCCATGACGGCCCGGTAGCGCTCCAGCGAGAAGATCAGCGTCACGTTGACGCTGATGCCCGCGCCCAGGGTGGCGGTGATCGCCGGCAGGCCCGCCCGGGTCGCCGGGATCTTGATGTAGAGGTTCGGGCGGTCGACCAGCCACCACAGCGTCTTGGCCTCGGACGCGGTCTTCTCGGTCAGGTGCGCGCTGCGCGGGTCCACCTCGATGGACACCCGGCCGTCGACGCCGCCCGACGCGTCGTACGCCGGCTTCATCACGTCGCACGCCCAGCGCACGTCGTACGAGGTCAGCAGCCGCACGGCCTCCTCGACCGTCACGCCCTGCGCGGCGAGGTCCTTGAGCTGCTCGTCGTAGGCGTCCGCGTCGGCGAGCGCCTTGGCGAAGATGGTCGGGTTGGTGGTCACGCCCACCACGTGCTGCTCGCGGCGCATCTTGTCCAGCGATCCGCTCTGCAGGCGGACACGCGAGAGATCGTCGAGCCATACCGCAACACCCGCGGCAGAGAGCTCAGCCAGCCTGTCGGTCATCGCTACTCCTCAGTTTCCGGTCGTGTGACCGGTGATTTCGCCGACCTTGGCGAGGGCGGCGTTGGCCTTGGCCACCACGTTGTCCGCGGTGAAACCGAACTGCTCGAACAGGACCCCGGCGGGGGCGCTGGCGCCGTAGTGCTCGATGGTGACCGCCTCGCCGGCGTCACCGATCAGGCGGTCCCAGCTCATCCGGATGCCGGCCTCGACCGCAACCCGCGCCTTGACCCCGCGCGGCAGGACCTGCTGCTGGTATGCGGTGTCCTGCTCGAAGAACCACTCCTGGCAGGGCATGGACACGACCCGGGTCGGGGTGCCCGCGGCCTCGAGGCGCTCCTGCGCGGTCAGGCAGATCGACAGCTCGGAACCGGTGCCGATGAGGATGACCTTCGGCTCGCCGCCGGTCGCCTCCGAGACGATGTAGCCGCCCTTGAGGGTGCCCTCGGCCGAGGCGTACTTGCCGCGGTCGATGATCGGCAGGTTCTGCCGGGAGAGGGCCAGCGCGGTCGGCCGGTCGGTGTGCTCCAGCGCGCCGCGCCAGGCCCACGCGGTCTCGTTGGCGTCCGCCGGGCGGACCACGTCGAGGCCGACGATGGCGCGCAGCGCGGTGAGCGTCTCGATCGGCTGGTGGGTCGGTCCGTCCTCGCCCAGGCCGATGGAGTCGTGCGTCCACACGTAGGTGACCGGCAGCTTCATCAGCGCGGACAGCCGCACGGCGCCCCGCATGTAGTCGCTGAACACCAGGAACGTGCCGCCGTACGGGCGGGTGCCGCCGTGCGCCACGATGCCGTTGAGGATCGAGCCCATGCCGTGCTCGCGGATGCCGAAGTGCAGCGTGCGGCCGTACTCGTGACCCGGGAACGCCTTGGTGGCGTACTCGCTCGGGATGAACGAGGGCTCGCCCTTCATCGTGGTGTTGTTGCTCTCGGCCAGGTCGGCCGAGCCGCCCCACAGCTCCGGCAGCACCGGCGCGAGCGCGTCCAGGACCTTGCCGGACGCGGCGCGGGTGGCGATGCCCTTGGCATCCGCGGCGAACTCGGGCAGCGCCGCAGCCCAGCCCTCGGGCAGCGTGCGGGTCGACAGCCGGTCGAACAGGGCCTTGCCCTCGGCGTTCTTCGCGGACCAGGCCTCGAAGGCCTTGTTCCACTCGGCGTGGGCGGCGCGACCGCGCTCGACGACCTCGCGGGCGTGCGCCAGGACCTCCTCGGCGACGGCGAACGACTCGTTCGGGTCGAAGCCGAGGACCTCCTTGGTGGCCTTGACCTCGTCGGCGCCCAGCGCGGAGCCGTGGATCTTGCCGGTGTTCTGCTTGTTCGGCGCCGGCCAGCCGATGATCGTGCGCAGCACGATGAACGTGGGGCGGTCGGTGACCTCCTGGCCCGCCTTGATCGCCGCGTACAGCGCCTCGACGTCCTCGTGGTATTCCGAGCCCTGGTCCGGGTCGCCCTTGCGCCAGTCCACGTGACGCACGTCCCAGCCGTAGGCGGCATACCGGGCGCCGACGTCCTCGTTCTTGGCGATCCGGGTGTCGTCCTCGATGGAGATCTCGTTGTCGTCGTAGATCAGCGTGAGGTTGCCGAGCTTCTGCACCCCGGCGATGGCGCTCGACTCGTGGCTCACGCCCTCCTCGATGTCGCCATCGGAGCACAGCGCGTACACGTGGTGGTCGAACAGCGAGTCACCGTCGGCGGCCGGGTCGAACAGGCCGCGCTCGCGGCGGGCGGCCATCGCCATGCCGACCGCGTTGCCGATGCCCTGTCCGAGCGGGCCGGTGGTGACCTCGACGCCGGGGGTGTGCCCGTACTCAGGGTGACCGGGGGTCAGCGATCCCCACTGGCGCAGCGCGGCCAGGTCGTCCAGCGCCAGGCCGTAGCCCGACAGGTAGAGCTGGATGTAGAGCGTGAGGCTGGAGTGGCCACAGGAGAGGACGAAGCGGTCCCGGCCGGCCCAGTGCGGGTCGGTGGGGTCATGGCGCATGACCCGGTTGAAAAGCAGGTAAGCGGCCGGCGCCAGGCTCATCGCCGTGCCGGGGTGGCCATTGCCGGATTTCTCAACGGCGTCCATGGCCAGCACCCGGACGGTGTCGACCGCCCGGCGGTCGAGGTCGGACCAGTTCAAATCGTCTTTGGCAGCCACGTCGGTTGTGCTCCTCGGGCATGGTGTGGGAACCCTTTTGACTTGACCCTATCCATTGCCGGTAAACCCTCGTCGGGGGAACGGCACAGGCCCATACGCTGAGAGCGGACAGTGAACCTTGCTGGCTGTGACGCCGTGCACCCGGGCCGGGGCGACCGGAGGGCGTCCCGGGCTGCGCGTAGTCTGATCCAGCGTGCCGGCCGGACCCCATCGGCCACGGCTGTGTCTAACGCCCTCGCCGATGCCGGAAGGTGGCTGTCCGTGAGCATGATCACCGAGCGTCCCGACCAGGGGCGGTCGCCCGGTCTTCTCGAGGCGCCGCCGCGACCGGCGGGGCGCGAGGGGGGCCGCCGCGACATCGGCGCCGTCATCAAGGCGTACGTCTCGCTGACCAAGCCGCGCATCGTCGAGCTGCTGCTGGTGACCACGGTCCCCGCGATGATGCTCGCGGCCGGCGGCTGGCCGAGCCTCTGGCTGATGGCGATCGTGCTGGTCGGCGGATCGCTGGCGGCGGGCGCGGCGAGCGCGCTCAACTGCTACATCGACCGCGACATCGACCAGCTGATGCGGCGCACCAAGCGGCGCCCGCTGCCGGCACACACGGTCACCCCCCGCGCGGCCCTGATCTTCGGGCTGGTGCTGGCGGTGGTGTCGGTCGTGCTCATGGGCGCCTTCACCAACTGGCTCGCCACGGCGATGACGGCGGGCTCCATCTTCTACTACGACGTTGTCTACACGTTGTGGCTGAAGCGGCGCACCCCGACGAACACCTTCTGGGGCGGCATCTGCGGCGCGGCCCCGGTGCTCATCGGCTGGGCCGCGGTGACGGGCTCGATCGCCCCGCTGGGCTGGGCGCTTTTTGCGGTTGTCTTCTTTTGGCAGATGCCGCACTTCTACGCGCTGGCCATCAAGTACAAGGACGATTACGCCCGCGCCGGCATCCCGATGCTGCCCGTGGTCCGCTCGGCCGGCCGGGTCAACGCCGAGATCCTGATCTTCACCGGTCTGATGCTGGTGTCGTCGCTGGCGGCGTGGCCGCTGGGCCTGGGCCCGATCTACGGCGTCACGGCGATCCTGTCGGGAGCGATCTTCCTGCTGGAGGCGCTGAAGCTGGTCCGCCGCTCGCGCCGGGGAGAGCCGCTCAAGCCGATGCGGCTGTTCCACTGGTCGTACACATACCTGACCATTCTCTTCATCGCGGTGGCGGTTGACGCACTCGTCTAGAGTGCGCCAATGCGAGGCGACATTCATGCGCGTCGCACAGAATGCCCGTTATCTGGGGTTAGGGAAGTCACTCCGGTACCCCCGTTCGATGGAACCCGATCGGTAGCGCAATTCGGGCAATATCGGTCCAAAATTGAGCCCTCGCCGGCTAAACCCGCAGGTAATTGCCATCACAAAAACGCACCGGGTGTGTTTGCCAAGCGCAGAAGTCTGCCTAGGCTGCGAGTCATGGCAGAAGGTTCCGATACGACACTGACCGCCGACATCAAGTCGTTCGCCGTCGGCCACGGCGGCGCGAAAGCGGTCATCGAGTACGTCGGCAAGCGTGGCGCCCGCATCGTCCTGGTCGGCGAGGACGGCGAGTGGACCGACCAGTTCGCCGCCGACGGCACCGACGTCGCCCGCCAGGCATGCGAAACGGCAGGCGTCGAAGTGGAGAACGCCTGGGAACGCGAACTCATGGAGCAGATGCGCCCGAGCAACGACCTGTGGCGCTCGATGTCACGACGAAGCATGGCGCGCTGACCGAAACACCGCCCGACCCCACAGACCCTCATCCACCGTAGCGACCCGGGATCTCCCGGGTCGCCCTCGTATCCGAACGCCGCTTCCCGGCCGGGCCAAGGTCGGGGTCGAGGCGAAGGTGGGGGTCAAGGCCAAGGTCTAAGGTCAAGATCAAGGTCTAGATCAAATTCTGGTCGTGCCTGGTTGCATGGCCCTGACCGTCGCTCCCGCCGAGGTCGGGCGAGGGCGGCCAATCGCCTGGCGGCTCATGAACGGCCACCCTCACCCTGCCGTGTCCGTGCATGGATCCACGTCGCCAAAACCGCGGAGCCCTCTTCCCGGCCCGCGCCCCGCGCTCGCATGGTGTCCCCTGAGCGGCCACCAGGGCACGGTTACCACCTCCTGAGCATCCGGGCCCACACCCCCGGGCTCGAACCGCATAAAAGGGTGTATATCGCACCCGGCGGTCGCGACCTTGATGCCTTCGGGTATCGAGGGCACCCGCACACACCAAGATTGACAACAGGTCGAGTTCGCCGCGTCGTTCAGGAGCTGTGGGGGCGGGAGCGCGGCGGCGGGGGGTCAGGCGACGGGGGTGGGTGCCGGTGTTGTCGCGGGTGAGGTCGCCGGGGTGGGGTCGGCCGGCTGGGGCTGGTGGTGCGGGCGTTCGCGGAGGCTCCAGAGGACGCTCAGCGTTCCTGCCCAGACCAGGCAGGCGCCGAGCATGTGGGCTCCCACCAGCAGGACCGGCAGGTTGGTGAAGTATTGGACGAAGCCGATCAGCCCCTGGCCCAGCTCGATCACGATCAGGATGCCCGCCGCCCGGATCGCCGGGCGGGGTGCCTTCGCGGCGCGCAGCGCGAACCACAGCCCCACCGACAGGCCGACCAGCAGGAAGACCAGGTCGGCGTGGGTCTGGGCGATCGTCGCCGGGTCCAGGCCGTTGCGCTTGGCGTCCTCGTCGCCCGCGTGGGGGCCGCTGCCCGTCACGATCACGCCCAGCACGATCACCGCCGCGCTGACCAGCGCCAGCAGGCGGGCCAGGGCCGGCAGCGGGGCCGGGACCAGGGTGCGGCGGGGGCGGTCGCCCTCGGCGGTTCTGCGCCACAGCGCGTACGCCAGCGCGATCAGCGCCATCGAGAGCAGGAAGTGCAGGCCGACCACCCACGGGTTCAGGTCCGTCAGCACCGTGATGCCGCCGATCACGCCCTGCCCCGGGATGCCCAGGCCGACCGCCAGCGACAGCACGATGAGTGACCGGCGCCGGGGCTTTTCCAGCAGCGCCGCGATGAAACAGGCCAGCGCGATCAGCGCCAGCACGACGCCGAGCACCCGGTTGCCGAACTCGATGACGCCGTTGACGCCCATCTCCGGGGTCGTCGTGTAGGACTCCTCGGTGCACTTGGGCCAGGTGGGGCAGCCGAGGCCCGAGCCGGTCAGGCGGACCGCCGCACCCGTGACTACCAGGCCGATGTTGGTGATCAGGGAGGCCAGGGCCAGTGGGCGCAGGGGGGTGCGATTGCTCACCCCGGGCATCGTACGCCCGAATTTGATCTTGATTGAGCGCGGTCGGTATGCGCGGTGTCCTGGATCACCGGGGCTGCGGTTTGCAGGGACTCCATGAAATACGTAACGTTGGCGTAGTGAAAAACGGAGTGTTGTCGTGGAGTGGTGGGGTGGCCGTCCCGGTCCCCGGCTTCCGCGTGCCGTCCGTCGACACCAAGTCCGCCGACGGGCGCACCCGGGACAGGGTCGCCCAGCTCCTCTTCGAAAGTGGCGCGGCCACCGCCGCCGAGCTCGGCGCGCAGTTGGGGCTCAGCTCCGCGGCCATCCGCAAGCACCTGGACGCCATGCTCGCCGACCAGCTCGTCGAGGTGCGCGAGAGCCGGCGCCAGGGCCCGCGCGGCCGGGGCCGGCCCGCCAAGGCGTTCGTGCTCACCGCGGCCGCCCGAGAGGGCTTTCCGCACTTCTACGACGGCATCGCGACCGCCGCCCTGCGGTGGATCGCCGAGACCGGCGGCCCGGAGGCGGTCACCGCCTTCGCCACCGCTCAGGTCTCCGCCCTGGAGGAGCGCTGCCGGGCCGCGCTGCTCGGGGCCGGCGACGATCCGATCGCGCGGGCGGAGGCACTCGCCGAGGCCCTGACCGCCGAGGGTTACGCTGCCAACGCGACGACGATCGCGTCCGGCGGGCAGCTGTGCCAGCACCACTGCCCGGTGGCGCACGTCGCCGCTGAGTTTCCCCAGCTGTGCGACGCCGAGACCGCGGTCATCTCGCGGCTCATCGGCACCCACGTGCAGCGCCTGGCCACCATCGCGCACGGCGACGGGGTGTGCACCACGCACATTCCTTCCCCGCCGCGCGTGCCCCGCTCTACCGAGACAACCGCCACCACTGTGAGGACAGATAAATGACCGAGCAGATCGTTCAGCCCGTCGTCACCCAGGAAGAGCACCTCGCCGCCCTGGGCAAGTACGAATACGGCTGGGCCGACATCGACACCGCCGGGGCCACCGCCCAGCGCGGCCTGTCCGAAGCGGTGGTGCGCAACATCTCCACCCTCAAGAGCGAGCCGCAGTGGATGCTCGACCTGCGGCTCAAGGGCCTGCGCCTGTTCGACCGCAAGCCCATGCCGAACTGGGGCGCCGACCTCACCGGCATCGACTTCCAGAACATCAAGTACTTCGTGCGCTCGACCGAGAAGCAGGCCGCCACCTGGGACGACCTGCCGGCCGACATCAAGAACACTTACGACAAGCTGGGCATCCCCGAGGCCGAGAAGCAGCGCCTCGTCTCCGGTGTCGCGGCTCAGTACGAGTCCGAGGTCGTCTACCACAAGATCCGTGAGGACCTCGAGGAGCAGGGCGTCCTGTTCCTGGACACCGACACCGCGCTGCGCGAGCACGAGGACATCTTCAAGGAATACTTCGGCACGGTCATCCCGGTCGGCGACAACAAGTTCGCCGCGCTGAACACCTCCGTGTGGTCCGGTGGCTCCTTCATCTACGTGCCGAAGGGTGTGCACGTCGACATCCCGCTGCAGGCCTACTTCCGGATCAACACCGAGAACATGGGCCAGTTCGAGCGGACGCTGATCATCGTCGACGAGGGCGCCTACATCCACTACGTGGAGGGCTGCACCGCCCCGATCTACTCGTCCGACTCGCTGCACAGCGCGGTCGTCGAGATCATCGTGAAGAAGAACGCCCGCTGCCGGTACACGACCATCCAGAACTGGTCGAACAACGTGTACAACCTGGTCACCAAGCGCGCCACCTGCGAAGAGGGCGCGACCATGGAGTGGGTCGACGGCAACATCGGCTCCAAGGTGACCATGAAGTACCCCGCCGTCTACATGACCGGCCCGCACGCCAAGGGCGAGGTGCTCTCGGTCGCGATGGCCGGCGAGGGCCAGCACCAGGACGCGGGCGCCAAGATGGTGCACGCCGCGCCGCACACCTCCTCGACGATCATCAGCAAGTCGATCGCCCGGGGCGGCGGCCGCACCTCGTACCGCGGCCTCGTGCAGGTCATGGAGGGCTCGCACCACAGCGCCAGCACGGTCAAGTGCGACGCGCTGCTGGTCGACACCATCTCCCGCTCGGACACGTACCCGTACGTGGACATCCGCGAGGACGACGTGTCGATGGGCCACGAGGCCACCGTCTCCAAGATCAGCGACGACCAGCTCTTCTACCTGATGAGCCGGGGCCTGACCGAGGACGAGGCCATGGCGATGATCGTGCGCGGCTTCATCGAGCCGATCGCCAAGGAGCTCCCGATGGAGTACGCCCTCGAGCTCAACCGCCTCATCGAGCTCCAGATGGAAGGGGCAGTGGGCTAGCGCCCACTGCCAGGCTGGCGTCGGTCAAGCAGGCCGTGACGAAGACAACGAGATCAAGGACGAGATGACTACCGAGGCCATGGCCCCGCCGAGCACCAAGTCGCAGGTGCTGCGCTCCTTCGACGTCACCGACTTTCCGGCCGTCAACGGCCTGGAGGAGGAGTGGCGCTTCACGCCGATCAAGCGCCTGAAGGATCTGGTCACCGCGACCACGCTGACCGGCGCGGCGCCGGGCTTCGCGCCCGGCGACCTGCCGGCCGGCGTCTCGGTGACGCAGGTCGACGCGGGCAAGGTCGAGGCGGTGCTGAAGCCGTTCGACCGGATCAGCGCGCTGGCGTACGGGGCGGCGGCGAGCGTCACCCTGGTCGACGTCGCCGCTGACACGGTCGCGAGCGAGCCGGTGGTCATCCGGGTCGTCGGGCAGGGCGCCGAGGCCGCAGCCGCGCGCACCTATGTCAGGCTCGGCAACTTCGCGCAGGCCACCGTCGTCCTGGAGCAGGTCGGCACGGCGACGCTGGCCGACAACGTCGAGGTGGTCATCGGCGACGGTGCCCAGCTCACCTTCGTCACGCTCACCGAGTGGGACGCCGAGACGGTGCAGGCCCAGCACATCAAGTTCAAGGTCGGCCGGGACGCGCGGGTCACCCACGTCCAGGTCAGCCTCGGTGGCAGCCTGCTCCGGCAGTTCACCAGCGTCGAATACGCCGGCCGCGGCGGCGAGGCCGAGCTCTGGGGCCTGTACTTCGCCGACGCCGGCCAGCACATCGAGCACCGCCAGCTGGTCGACCACAGCGTGCCGGACTGCCGCAGCTACGTCGGCTACCGCGGCGCGCTGCAGGGCCGGTCGGCGCACACCGTCTGGGTCGGCGACGTGGTGATCCGCGCGGCGGCCACCGGCACGGAGACGTACGAGATCAACCGGAACCTGCTGCTCTCCGACGGCGCCCGCGCCGACTCGGTGCCGAACCTCGAGATCGAGACCGGCGAGGTGATCAGCGCGGGGCACGCCAGCGCGACCGGCCGCTTCGACGACGAGCAGCTGTTCTACCTGATGGCCCGGGGCATCCCGGAGTTCGAGGCGCGCAAGCTGGTCGTCCGCGGCTTCTTCGCCGAGCTGATCAACAAGATCCCGGTCGAGGAGCTGCGCGAGCGCCTCGGCGACGCCATCGAGGCGAGGCTGGCGAAGGCGGGCGCATGAGTTTCGAGCTAGTAGGCCCCGCCGCCGACCTGGCCAAGGGTTCGGTGATCACCGCGGAGATCGGCGGCGTGGACGTCGCGATCGTGCACGCCGACGACGACGAGTTCTACGCCGTCCGGGACGAGTGCAGCCACGCCGCGGTCGCTCTCTCCGAGGGGGAGGTCGACGGCTGCACGCTTGAGTGCTGGCTGCACGGCTCCCGCTTCGACCTGCGCACGGGTGCGCCCAGCGGCCTGCCCGCCACCGAGCCGGTGGCGACCTTCTCCGTCGAGATCCGCGACGGGGACATCTACGTTTCGACCACGCCGAGTAATGGAGTTATGCCGTGAGCACCCTCGAGATCCGCGACCTGCAGGTGTCGGTCAAGCTGCCCGAGGGCGAGCTGAAGCCGATCCTGGCCGGCGTCGACCTGACCGTGCGGGCGGGTGAGACGCACGCCATCATGGGCCCGAACGGCTCCGGCAAGTCGACCCTGGCCTACTCCATCGCCGGGCACCCGAAATACCAGATCACCGGCGGTACGGTGACCCTCGACGGCGACGACGTCCTGGCGATGACCGTCGACGAGCGGGCCCGCGCCGGCCTCTTCCTGGCCATGCAGTATCCGGTCGAGGTCCCCGGTGTCTCGGTGGCCAACTTCCTGCGTACTGCCAAGACGGCGATCGACGGCCAGGCGCCGAAGCTGCGCACCTGGGCCGGCGAGCTGCGCGGCGCCATGGAGAAGCTGCAGATGGACCCGGCGTTCGCCCAGCGCAACGTCAACGAGGGCTTCTCCGGCGGTGAGAAGAAGCGGCACGAGATCATGCAGCTCGAGCTGCTCAAGCCGAAGATCGCGATCCTCGACGAGACCGACTCCGGCCTCGACATCGACGCGCTGCGCGTCGTCAGCGAGGGCGTCAACCGGGTCCGCGAGTCCGGCGAGGCCGGCCTGCTGCTGATCACCCACTACACCCGCATCCTGCGCTACATCAAGCCGGACTTCGTGCACGTCTTCGTCGCCGGCAAGATCGTCCAGGAGGGCGGCCCGGAGCTCGCCGAGCAGCTCGAGGCCGAGGGCTACGAGCGTTACGTGGCCGGCGCGCGGGCCTGAGGATCGAGGAACCGATCATGACGTTCGACGTGGCGCGGGTGCGTGCCGACTTCCCGATCCTGGGCCGGGAGATCAACGGGCACCCGCTCGTCTACCTCGACAGCGCGAACACCTCGCAGAAACCGCGGCAGGTGCTCGACGCCATGCGCGCGCACCAGGAGCAGTACAACGGCAACGTGTCCCGCTCCGTGCACACGCTCGGCACCGAGTCCACCACGGCCTACGAGGACGCCCGCGCGAAGATCGCCGCCTTCATCGGGGCGCCCAGCCCCGACGAGGTCGTGTTCACCAAGAACTCGACCGAGGCGATCAACCTGGTGGCGTACACGTCGGCGGAACTGCTCAAGCTCGGCCCCGGCGACGAGATCGTGGTCTCCGAGATGGAGCACCACTCCAACCTCGTCCCGTGGCAGCTGCTGTGTCAGCGCACCGGCGCGACCCTGCGCTGGTTCGGCGTCACCGACGAGGGCCGGCTCGACGAGTCGACCCTTGACGAGCTGGTCAACGAGCGCACCAAGCTCGTGGCGATCGTGCACATGTCCAACATCCTGGGCACGATCAACGACCCGGCGCGGATCGTCGCCCGGGCCCACGAGGTCGGCGCGCTGGTCCTGCTCGACTGCTCCCAGTCGGTGCCGCACCTGCCCATCGACGTGGTCGGGCTGGGCGCGGATTTCATCGCGTTCACCGGCCACAAGATGCTCGGCCCGACCGGCATCGGCGTGCTGTGGGGCCGGGCCGCGCTGCTGGCGGCCATGCCGCCGTTCCTGGCCGGCGGGTCGACGATCGAGACGGTGACGATGGCGGGCACCACCTTCGCCGCGCCGCCGGCCCGCTTCGAGGGCGGCACCCCGCCGATCACCGAGGCGATCGGCCTGGGCGCCGCGGTGGATTACCTGACGGCGCTGGGCATGGCGAACGTCCACCGGCACGAGCAGGAGATCACGGCGTACGCGCTGAAGGCCCTGGCGGACGTCCCGGGCGTCCGGGTCTTCGGCCCGGCCACCCCGGAAGGCCGCGGCGGCACGGTCTCGTTCGAGGTCGAGGGTGTACACCCGCACGATGTCGGGCAGATTCTCGACGACCTCGGTGTTGAGGTCAGGGTGGGACATCACTGCGCGCGCCCGGTGTGCGCGCGGTTCGGGGTGCCGGCGATGACCCGGGCCTCGTTCTACCTCTACACGACGACCGACGAGATCGACGCCCTGGTGCGCGGTCTGGAGCGGGTGCGGAAGGTGTTCGCCTGATGATCGACCAGCTCTACCAGGACATCATCCTGGACCACTACAAGCACCCGCACGGCAAGGGCCTGCGGGCCCCGTACGGTGGCGAGGCGCACCACGTCAACCCCACGTGCGGCGACGAGGTGACCTTCCGGGTCGCCGTCGACGGCTCCACCCTGACGGACATCTCGTACGACGGCATCGGCTGCTCGATCAGCCAGGCGTCGGCGTCCGTGCTGCACGAGCTGCTGCAGGGCCGCACCGTGGCGGAGGCGGCCCCGGTGCAGGAGGCATTCGTCGCGCTCATGCAGAGCCGCGGCCAGATCGAGCCCGACGAGGAAGTGCTCGGCGACGGCGTGGCGTTCGCCGGCGTGGCGCGCTATCCGGCCCGGGTCAAATGTGCGCTGCTGCCGTGGATGGCGTTCAAGGACGCCGCGGCGCGCGCCGGTGTGGGCGTGAGCCCGGAGGTGACGGCATCATGACGGAAAAGACGCTGGAAGAGATCGCTTCGGACGCGGCGGACACCGCCGCCCCCGACGACGCGACGGCCCCGGTTGTCGCCGACGCCGATGCGGCTGCGGGCGCTGTTGTCGCCGACGCGGCCGCGGGTGGGGCCGACGCGGTGCCGGTCGCGGCCGGCACGGTCGTCTCCAAGCCGACCATCGACGACATCGAGGAGGCGATGAAGGATGTCGTCGACCCCGAGCTCGGCATCAACGTCGTTGACCTCGGCCTGGTCTACGGCGCCCACGTCGACGACGACAACGTGGTGACCCTGGACATGACGCTGACCTCGGCGGCCTGCCCGCTGACCGACGTCATCGAGGACCAGACCCGCCAGGCCCTGACCACCGGCCCGGGTGGCGGCCTGGTCAAGGACTTCCGGATCAACTGGGTGTGGCTGCCGCCGTGGGGCCCCGACAAGATCACTGACGACGGCCGGGAGCAGTTGCGCGCGCTCGGCTTCAACGTCTGAGACACCTCGGGGGTGTCCGGCGGACACCCGCCGAGCTTCGCCGAACGCCGGGTCAGCGCGCTGACCCGGCGTTTTGTTGTGCTCCGGCGGACGGTCAGCTCGGCAGGCGTACCCCGGTCATGCCGCCGTCCACCGCGAGCAGCGTGCCCGTCGTCGCGGACGCGAGCGGGCTCGCCAGATAGGCGATCGCGTGAGCGATCTCCATGACCGTGACCAACCGCCCGGTCGGTTGCCGCCCCCGCAGCGCGGCGGCCGCGGCCGCGGGATCCTCGGCAGCCTCCAGCAGCCGGGCCACCCACGGTGTGTCGGCCGTTCCTGGCACCACCGCGTTCACCCGCACCCCCTGCCGGACGTGGTCAGCGGCCATCGCCAGGGTCAGCGAAGCCACCGCACCCTTGCTCGCCGAATACAGCGCCCGCTGCGGCAGCCCGATCGGGGCCGCGATCGAGCAGGTGTTGACGATCGCGGCGCTCGGCGAGGCGAGCAGGTACGGCAGCGCCGCGCGCGACACCCGCGCGATGCCGACCACGTTGATGTTCAGCACCCGGTGCCACTCGTCGTCGCTGTTGGCGGTGATGTCGCCGACCGCGCCGATGCCGGCGTTGTTCACCAGGATGTCGATCCGGCCGAACCGCGAAGCGACCGTGGCGATCGCCGCGTCCACCGACGCGCTGTCCCCGACGTCGCCGATCACCGACAGGTCGGCGTCGTGCTCGACCAGGTCCAGGCCGGCCACCCGGGCACCGCGCTCGCGCAGCAGGGCGACGGTCGCGGCGCCGATGCCGCTGGCGCCGCCGGTGACGACGGCGGTGAGTCCGGCGAACTCGCTCATGGGTTTCAACTCCTCGGTTCGACGTGGATCTTCGGGCCGTCGCCCCAGGCGGGGTGACGCTCGCCGGCCAGCGCGGCCGCGACGTCGTCGAGGCCCACGGTGGCGGCGATCAGCGGGCGCGGGTCGACCTCACCCGTGGCGAACAGCTCGACCGTCCCGGCGAAGCCGCCCGAACCGCTGAGCACGCCGACCGCCGTGACGTCCTTGAGTGCCAGCGTCCGGGAGTCGATCAGGCTGGGCTCGCCGGCGAGCCCGACGTAGACCACCCGCCGGCCCGGCTCGACCAGCTCGGCGGCGAGCGCGGGCAGCGCGGCGCCGTTGGACGCGTCGATGACCGCGTCCCAGGCCAGGTCCGGCAGCGTCTCGGTGGTCCAGACCCGGGGGAAGCCCACCGAGGCGGCGGACGCCGGCGACTCGCTGCCGCGCCCCAGCAGGTGCACCTCGGCGCCCTGCGCGGCGGCGATCTGGGCGGTGAGCAGGCCGATCGTGCCGGGCCCGAGGACCAGCAGCCGGCCGCCCGGCGGCAGCGCCGCACCCCGGACCGCGCGCAGCGCGTTGCTGCCGGGCTCGACCAGGGCGCCGAGCGCCGCGTCGACCTGCTCGGGCAGGACCTGCAGTGCCTTCACCGGTACGGGCAGCCGCTCGGCCAGCGCCCCGGGCCAGCCGTTGCGGATGCCGATCTCGTACCGGTCGGCGCAGACGTGCTGCCGCCCGGAACGGCACCGCGCGCAGCGCCCGCAGCCGAGCATGGTGTCCCCGGTGACCCGGCGCCCGAGCCAGGCCTCGTCGACCCCGGCACCGAGGGCGCTGACCGTGCCGGACCACTCGTGGCCGATCCGCATCGGATACCGCGCCTGGCCGGTATGCAGGTAGGACATGGCGCCGCTGAAGAACTCCATGTCGGTGCCGCACACGCCGGCCCGCTCGACGTCCACCACGACCTCACCCGGCCGTGCCGAAGGCGGCTCGACGTCCTGGACCTCCGCCCGGCCCGGCCCGGTGATCACGAAGGCGCGCATCAGCGGGCGGGCACCACATGCTGGCGCTGGCTGCCCAGCCCGTCGATGCCCAGCTCGATCACGTCGCCGGGCCGCAGCCAGACCTGCGGGTCGAAGCCCATCCCGACGCCGGGCGGGGTGCCGGTGTTGATCAGGTCGCCGGGCTCCAGCACCAGGAACTGGCTCAGGTACCGGACGATCTCGTACGGGTCGAAGACCATCGTGGCGGTGTTGCCGGTCTGCCGCCGTACGCCGTTGACGTCCAGCCACATGCCCAGCGCGGACACGTCCGGGATCTCGTCCGGGGTGACCAGCCACGGCCCGGCCGGGTTGAACGTCTCGGCCGACTTGCCCTTGGACCACTGCCCGCCGCGCTCGATCTGGAACGCCCGCTCGCTGACGTCGTTGCAGACCACGTATCCGGCGATGGCGTCCCGGGCGGCGTCGCGGTCGTCCAGGTAGCTCGCCCGCCGGCCGATCACGACGCCGAGCTCGACCTCCCAGTCAAGTTTGGTCGACCCGCGCGGCTGCCGCACGTGGTCGTACGGCCCGACCAGGGTGTTCGGCGGCTTGGTGAACAGGATCGGCTCGGCCGGCACGGCCTGCCCGGTCTCGGCGGCGTGGTCGCGGTAGTTCAGCCCGATGCAGAGGATCTGGTGCGGCCGGCGGATGGGGGCGCCGACCCGCTCCCCGGCGAACCGGTGCACCTGCCCGGCCGCGATCCGCGCCTCGACGGCCTGCCGGAACTCCTGCGGCGCGGCGAAGAACAGCTCTTCGAGGTCGGCGACGTCGGCATAGGTGTCGTCGTCGACGCGGACGACGGGCCGTTCGGACCCGGCGTCGCCGATGCGCATCAGCTTCATGACTCTCCTGTTTTTGAGGGCCCGGCCCACGGGGTGACCGGGAGACCGGCGACGCCGACGTCGGCGAGGAACAGCCGGCCGGACATCGGGTACGCGGCCAGTTGGTCCGCGCCCAGACCGGCCGTGGCGGTGGTGATCAGCAGCCGGCCCAGGTCGGCGCCGACGAACGCGACGCTGGTGGTGTGCGGCGCCGGCACGGTGACGACCCCGGCGGTGCGGGCGTCCGGGGTGTAGCGGCGGACCTCGCCGGCGCCCCAGATCGCGATCCACAGGTGACCGTCGGCGTCCACGCACAGCCCGTCGGGCAGCCCGTCGGTGATCCGGAGCCACTCCCGGCGGGGTCCAGTGGCGCCGGTGGCCGCGTCGTAGGAGCGGACCCACACCACGCCCGGCACGCTGTCGACGCTGTAGAACAGGGTGCCGTCCGGGCTCCACGCGAGCCCGTTGGACAGGTTGAGGTCGTCGTCGAGCACTGTCAGCGAGCCGTCGCGCTCCCGCCGTACCAGGGTCTCGTCACCCCGGGGATCGCCCAGCGCGAGCGTGCCGACCAGGAAGTTGCCCGCCGGATCGCAGGCGCCGTCGTTCAGCCGGCGGCGGGCCCCGGCCGGCACGATCCGGGTCTCCGGCCTGGTGAGCAGCGTCTGCGCGCCGGCGACGAGCAGCTCGCCGGCGAGGGAGCAGACCACCGCGCCGACCGTCCGGTCCCGCTGCTGCGAGCCGGTCACAGCCACCCGGTCGCCGTCGAGGCGGCCCTCGTGCACCGTGCCGGCGTCGACGTCGACCCAGAGCAGCCGCTCGCGCGGCGCGTCCCAGAACGGGCCCTCGCCCAGGGTGAAGCTCTCGGCGGACGCGACCGCGGCGGTCCAGCTCATCGGGCCTGCACCGTCGCCCGGATGGCATCGACCTCGGCGACCAAGGTCGCCAGCGGCGTGCGGGAGACCGGCGCGGAGACGCTGACCGCGCCGCTGGGCCGGGTCGGCGACGTCAGGAACACCGGCACGGCGAGACAGACGATGCCGGGATCGTTCTCCTGGTCGTCGACGGCGTATCCGCGGCCCCGGATCGCGGCCAGCTCGGCGGCGAAGGCATCCGCGCTGGTCAGGGTGCGTGGCGTGCGCGGGGTCAGCGGCCGTTCGCCGACCCAGGCCGTGACGGCGGCGTCGTCGCTGAGCGCGTACGAGAGCAGCAACTTGCCGACCGCCGTGGAGTGCGCCGGATTGCGGCCGCCGATGGTGGAGCTCAGGCGCAGCGCGCCCGCGGGCGGGTCGACCTTCGCCCGGTAGACGACCGTGTGACCGTCGAGCACCGCATAGTGGGCGGTCTCGCCGTAGCGCTCGGCCAGCGTGCTCAGCACCGGGGTGATCCGCAGGTGGTCGGGGCGGGCCTCGTGGTGGGCGAACGCCAGGCGCAGGAACTCGTCGCCGAGCACATACCGGCCGTGGCCGTCGCGGGCGGCGAAGCCGAACCGGCACAGCGAGGCGAGCGCGCGGTGCACAGTGGGCTTGGGGCTGGCCACCGCCCGGGTCATCTCCTCCAGGGAGGCGCCGTCGGCGTGCCGCGCCAGCTCGGCGAGAACGGCGAGCACCCGATCCGCGCCGACCAAGGGGGGTGCGATTTCCGGGGGCACCGGCGTACCGTACCTGATATTCCAGATAAGCAACCAGCGTTCCGATTATTGGAAGTTATATGCCTGAGCTCCGCAGCGCCCAGTGGTACGCCGGCCAGGACCGCAACTCCTACATCCACCGCGCCTGGATGCGCCGTGGACTACCGAACTCGGCGTTCGAGGGCCGCCCGCAGATCGCGATCGCCAACACCGCCTCCGACCTGACCCCCTGCAACAGCCACCTCGACGAGGTCGCCGAGCACGTCAAGCAGGGGGTCTGGGAGGCCGGCGGCGTCCCGCTCAACCTGCCCGTCGTGTCGATCGGCGAGACCCAGGTCCGCCCGACCGCGATGCTCTGGCGCAACATGGCCGCGATGGCGACCGAGGAGATGCTGCGCGCCAACCCGGTCGACGGCGTGGTGCTGCTCGGCGGCTGCGACAAGACCATCCCGGCGCTGCTCATGGCGGCGGCCTCCGTCGACCTGCCCGCCGTCGTGGTGCCGGGCGGCCCGATGCTCACCGGCACGTTCCGGGGCACGCCGCTGGGCTGCGGCACCGACGTGTGGCGGCTGTCCGAGGAGGTCCGGGCCGGCACGCTCAGCCAGGCGGCCTTCCTCGAGTCCGAATCGTCGATGATCCGCAGCCGCGGCCACTGCAACACCATGGGCACCGCCTCGACCATGGGCCTGCTCGCCGAGGCGCTCGGCGCGGTGCTGCCGGGCACGGCCGGCACCCCGGCCCCGGACAGCCGCTTGCTGGCCCGCTCGCACGAGACCGGCCGGCTGATCGTGGAGATGATCGCCGCGGAGCGCCGGCCCAGCCGGGTGCTGACCACCGGCTCGTTCCACAACGCGATCGTCGCGCTGGCCGCGCTCGGCGGCTCCACCAACGCCGTCGTGCACCTGCTGGCCATCGCGGGCCGGCTCGGCGTGCCACTCACGCTCGCCGACTTCGACCGGATCGGTGCGGACGTGCCGCTGCTGGTCGACCTGCAGCCCGCCGGCAAATACCTGATGGAGGACCTGTACCGGGCCGGCGGCCTGGCCGCGGTGCTGCGCGAGGTGACCGATCTGCTCGACCCGGACGCGATCGACGTCACCGGCCGGCCCTTCGTCGAATCCCTGGCCGAGGCGCGGATCTGGGACCCCGACGTGATCCGCAGCCGGGAGAAGCCGGTGCTGCCCCAGGCCGGCATCGCCGTGCTGCACGGCAACCTGGCGCCGTCCGGTGCGATCATCAAGCCCGCCGCGGCCAGCGCGCACCTGCTGCGCCACCGTGGCCGGGCGGTCGTCTTCGACTCCGTGGAGGACTTCCACCGGCGCATCGACGCGCCGGACCTCGACGTCGACGCGGACTCCGTGCTGGTGCTGCGCGGCTGTGGGCCGCGCGGATACCCCGGCATGCCCGAGGTGGCGAACATGCCACTGCCGACCAAGCTGCTGCACCAGGGCGTCCGCGACATGGTCCGGGTCTGCGACGGACGGATGAGCGGTACGGCGTACGGCACGGTCGTGCTGCACGTGGCGCCGGAGGCGGCCGCCAGCGGGCCCCTGGACCGGGTCCGCGACGGCGACTGGATCACCCTCGACGTGGCGAACCGGCAGCTGTCGGTGGAGGTGCCCGACGACGAACTGGCCGCCCGCGAGCCGTCGGCGGCGCTGCGGGCCGCGTTGGCCCGTCCCGCCCGAGGCTGGCAGAAGTTGTACGTCGACACGGTATTGGGCGCGGAGGTGGGCGCCGACCTGGACTTCCTCGTCGGCGGCAGCGGCGACGCGGTGAGCCGGGAGTCCCACTGAGCCGATTTCTTGTCGGAGGCTGGTGGTAAACCAACGGAATGATTCCGCCGCTGCCCTTTCCCGAGTTACTGGACCTCATCGCCGAGCGCTCGGCCGCCCTCCGGCAAGCCGTGGCGACGGGCGACACCGAGACCCGGGTCCCCGGCTGCCCCGACTGGTCCCTGCGCAAACTGGTCGTCCACCTGGGCGCGGTGCAGCGCTGGTGGGCCGAGGCGGTCGCCGCCGGCCCCGTCGACAGCCCACCGGAGTTCGTCGACCGCGAGCCCGCCGGCGACCTGCTGGAATGGTCCGCCGAGTCGACCCTGCTGCTGATCGACGCGCTGCGCGTGGCCGGCCCCGACCGCGACTGCTGGACGTGGTGGGGCGCCTCGGAAGCGCCGATGACCTCGGGTGCGGTGGCCCGCCACCAGGTCCAGGAGGCGGCCGTGCACGCGTGGGACGCCCAGGAGACCGTCGGCAAGCCCGAGCCGATCCCGGCGGCGGTCGCCGTCGACGCGATCGACGAGTTGATCGTGGTGACCCTGGGCTCGATCGGCGCCTGGCCGCACCGCCCGGCCCGGATCGCGCTGTCGGCGGTGGAGGGCCCGACCTGGCTGGTCGACCTGACCCCCACCGGCGCGCAGGCCGACCCGGTCGCGGGCGGCGACCCGCTCGCGACCCTGCGCGGGTCGGCCAGCGACCTCGTGCTGGCGCTCTACAAGCGGATCCCGCTGGACGGCGTCGAGGTCGACGGCGACCGTGCCGCCGTCGAGGAGTTCCTGACCTGGACGGACACCGAGTAGGACCTAGGCCAGGTGGCCGACCGTGTTGTAGCGGTCCAGCACGAGGCCGCCCGACGAGCCGGTAAAGCTCGTGATCGACGCGTTCCGGACCGGGCCGGCCGCCGCCACGATGGCGGCCAGTCCCGTCCAGTCGAGGCCCTCGATGACATATCGCATCATCAGCACCACCGAATCGTGCGCCACCACCAGGACCCGCTCGTCGGCGTGCTCGCGGTTCAGGTCGTCGAGAAAGGAGGTCAGCCGGACGGCGATGTCGCCGAAGGTCTCGCCGCCCGGCGGCCGGTAGGCATACTCACCGGCCTGCTCGAAGCGGGCCGGCTCGGCCGGGAAACGCTGCCGGATCGCCGCGTGGGTCAGCATCTCAAGCTCCCCGACCAGCCGGTCCACCAGCCGGTCGTCGGTGCCGGGAGCGGGCAGCGACAGCCCGGAGGTCGCGGCGGCGATTCGCCACGTCTCCCGGGCCCGCAGGTACGGCGAAGTGACCACCACCTCGGGCAGCTCACCGCCGGGCAGCGCGGCGAGCCACCGCCCCACCGCCGCCGCCTGCTCGACGCCCAGCTCGGTCAGCTCGACATCGGTGTCGCGTCCGGTCAGTCCGGACTCCAGGAGGTCTTGCGCGTCGGCGAGCGGAAAGGCGACGTTCGCCGTGCTCTGCCCGTGCCGGATCAGGACCAGTTCCGCGACCACACCCATGATCGGAACCCTAACGGCGAAAATCGGTAGCCTCCACCGAAGCGGCCCGGCCATCATGGCGACGTGACCAAGCCGAGCCCGCACCCGACCCTGTCTGCCGCCGCGCCCGCCCGGGCCGCGCGACAGCAGCGTGTCGCCGCCGGCCCGCTGGTCCACCACCCACCCGCGCCATGACCGGGGCGTTCCTGGCCGGCGTGATCGCCGGCTACGGCGTCGCCGTGCCCGTCGGCGCCATCGCCGTCCTGATCGCGGGCCTCACCGCCCGCACCTCCCTGCGCGTCGGCGCGGCGGCCGGCCTGGGCGCGGCCACCGCCGACGGGGTGTACGCGCTGATCGCGGTCCTGGGCGGCGCGGCGCTCGCCGCGGCGATCACCCCGATCGCGACACCGCTGCGCTGGGTGGCGGCGGTGACCTTGATACTCCTGGCGGCCCACACGGCCCGAGCGGCGCTGCGGCCGGATGGCGCCCCGAGGTCTTCGGTGGCCGAGCCACCGGCGGCCGGTATGGCGGGCACGACGACGCCGGGCCGGGCCTACCTGGGGATTCTCGGTCTGACGCTGCTCAACCCCGCCACGATCGTCTACTTCGCCGCGCTGGTCCTGGGCCGCGGCGGCACGGGCGGCGGGGTGTGGTTCGTCGTCGGCGCCTTCCTGGCCTCGGCGAGCTGGCAGCTGCTCATCGCGGGCGGCGGCGCACTGGTGGGCAGGCTGCTGACCGGCGCACGCGGCCGTCTGATCACCTCTCTGGTCTCCAGCGCGGTGATCGCGGTCCTCGCTGTCGCCCTCATCGCCTGACGCGACTCATCCACCCAGCTCCGCAGCCGGTCCGTGGCTGCGGAACCGGGATGTCCGCCCGGCGGCGACCGCGAGGGCGGTCCAGAGAAGTCAGAGAGTTTGATCCGGTTGAATAGCTCTTATCCGAAGCTATATCGATTGCTTTGACAGATTTGGTGCGGTGCGATCCGACGTTGTCGCCGGGGGATCGAATCCGTCCGCTCAGAGGTGCTTGAGGGCCTCGCGGACAGACAGGGGCGAGAGGCGGTCGCGGTTGTCGGAGACGTAGTGGGCCACCGCCTCCGGATCGGTGCGGGCGTAGTGCCGCAGCGACCAGCCGATCGCCTTGCGGATGAAGAAGTCCTTGTGGCCTGCCTGCCGCGTGCAGTAGCCGAACAGCCGGTCGGTGTCCGTATCCGTGCCGTAGTGCAGCTGGTGCAGGATCGCCGTGCGGACCAGCCACATGTCCTCGTCGGCCGACCACGCGTCCATCTCGGCACTGAGCTGCGGGTGCCGGCGCACCAGCCCGCCCACGACCCGGGTCGCCAGCGGATCGACCGTGTCCCACCATGACTTCGTCGTGACCAGCGTGGCGATGGTGGCGAGGAAGGCCGGGCCGGGCACCGCCACGTGGGCCCGCAGCCAGTCACAGGCGAAATACTGGTATTCCCGCTCGCCCCGGCTCCAGCACGCCAGCGCCACCGCGCGCAGGTCTGCCTCGGTCGGCTTGGCAAGCCCGGCGAGCACCGTCCGGGCGAGCGCCCGCTGGGCCGGCGCCGGGATGCCGAGGAACGGAAACTGATCACGCATGTAGGCCTCCGCCTGCACGGCGCGCTCCGGGTCGCGGGCCGCACCGAGGAGCCGGGTCAGCCGTTCCAGCAGCTCGTCGGCGAGCGGTCTGGTCATCATGGGATCCTCTCACCGTAGTGTGACGTCATGAGCGCGAGACCGGCGGCTGGCGGCGGACGATGGGTGGACGTCGCCCCGGAGCGGCTGACCCGCTGGCTGGAGAATTTCGCCGCCCGGCACGGCCCGTGGAGCGCCGCCGGCCTGCTGCTGACCGCCGAGGACGGCGCGACCGCCGAGCTCTCGGCGCCGCCCGGGGCGCCGGATGCGAAAGATCTGGACGAGCTTCGCCGGGAGGCGGGGGAGCCGCGCCGGATCGGCCTGCTGTTGGCCCGCAAAGGTGCGGTCGCGGTCGGCGTGGCGGCCGGCACCAAGCTGGTCGTATCCAAGGTCGACACGCACTACGTGCAGGGGCGCACGGCGGCCGGCGGATGGTCCCAGCAGCGCTTCGCGCGCCGCCGCGACAACCAGGCCAAAGCCGCGGCGGCGGACGGCGCCGGCATCGCGGCCCGCCTGCTCCTGCCGGAGGTACGCACCCTGAGCGCCCTGGTGACCGGCGGCGACCACACGGCGGTGGACACCATCCTGGCGACGCCGAGCCTGCAGCCCCTCGGCACTCTGCGCAGCGGCCGCTTCCTCGAGGTCCCGGAGCCCCGCCGAACGGTCCTGGAGGACGCGATAGCCCAGGCCCGGGCGATCCGAATCCTGGTCCGCGACCCCGCCTGACCGGCCCGGTTGGAGGGCGTGCTGCCACGCACGGACCTGGCAGGGCGAGGGTGGCCGTCCATGAGCCGCCAGGCGATTGGCCGCCCTCGCCCGACCCCGGCGGGAGCGACGGTCAGGGCCATGCAATCAGGCACGACAAGATCTTGATCTTGAAGCCGTCAGCTGACCGCGCCCGCCGCGAAGGTGTCGCACTTCTTCGGCGAGCCCGAGTCGTATCCCTGCCGGAACCATTCCTGGCGCTGGGCGCTCGTGCCGTGGGTGAATTCCGCCGGGTTCACCGATCCGCCGCTCTGCTTCTGCAGGGTGTCGTCGCCGATCTTGGCCGCGGTGTCCAGGCCTTCCTGGATGTCCTGCTGGCTGATGCTCTTGAAGATCTTCTGGCCTGAGCCGTCGTCGGTGCCCGTCGCGTTCTTCGCCCAGGCGCCCGCGTAGCAGTCCGCCTGCAGTTCCAGCTTCACCGACAGCTTGTTCGCGTCGCGGGGGGAGCGTTCCTGCTCGCGGCGCATCGCCGCTTCCGTGCCGAGCAGGTCCTGCACGTGGTGGCCGTATTCGTGGGCCAGCACGTAGGGCTGCGCGAACTCGCCCGGCGCGCCCAACTGCTGCGCCAGCACCTGGTAGAACGTCAGGTCGATGTAGACCTTGTCGTCGGCCGGGCAGTAGAACGGCCCCACGCCGGAGTCGGCGCTGCCGCAGCCGGTCTTGACCGCGTTGGCGAACAGCACCGTCTTGGCCGGCTTGTACTGCTCGCCGAAGCTCGCCGGGAGCGCCTCCACCCAGTAGTCCTGGATCGAGTTGACGTAGAGCACGTTGCGGCAGTCGAGTTGCTTGCGCGCGTCGGACTGGGAGCACTTCTGCGCCAGCCCGGTGTTGTCGCCCGTCTGGGTGGCGCCGCCGTCACTGCCCGTCAGCGTGTTGATCCCGAAGTAGCCGCCGACGATGGCGATCAGCAGCGTCACGATGATGCCGGTGAGACCTCCGCCACCGATGGGCAGTCCGCCGATGCCCCCTCCGCCGCCTCCGGAGGAACGCTGATCGTCGATCTGACTGGTGTCGATCCTGGCGTTCTCGTTGAGTTCCATCGCATCCTCGCTCGCGCTTCCGGCACGTGTGGCGGTCTCGTACCCGGTGATCTTGCTCGCTAATCGGTTGGGAGGTCGTGGTGGGCGCCCGGTACAATTGCCGGGTGCTGCTCTGCGAAGGCTGACCTGCCCCGCGCCGGGCTGGATCTTCCGCGATCCTCCTCGGCGCTTCCGTGTGCCCTGAGCCAGCCTTCTTTTCGAGAGCGAGACGTTCCCCATGATTACCGTCACCGGACTAGAACTGCGCGCCGGCTCCCGGATCCTGATCTCCCCGACCACGCTACGGGTCCAGCCCGGCGACCGGATCGGCCTGGTCGGCCGCAACGGCGCCGGCAAGACCACCACGCTGAAGGTCCTGGCCGGCGAGGGTCAGCCGTATGCGGGTGAGGTCACCCGCACCAGCGAGGTCGGCTACCTGCCGCAGGACCCGCGCACCGGTGACCTGAACGTGACCGCCCGCGATCGGGTGCTGTCCGCCCGCGGCCTGGATGTCCTGTTGTCGCAGATGCAAAAGCTCGAGGTCGAGCTCGAGGAGAGCGCCGACGAGAAGCTGATCCGCCGCTACGGCCAGCTCGAGGACCAGTTCGCCAGCCTGGGCGGATATGCCGCCGAGGCCGAGGCGGCCCGGATCTGCGCCAACCTGGGCCTGCCCGACCGCGCGCTGGCCCAGACGATCGGCACCCTCTCCGGCGGCCAGCGCCGGCGCATCGAGCTGGCCCGCATCCTGTTCCAGAATTCCGGCCAGAACGGCAAGGGCATCCTGCTGCTCGACGAGCCGACCAACCACCTGGACCAGGACTCGATCACCTGGCTGCGCGGCTACATCGCCAACCACAAGGGCGGGCTGATCGTGATCAGCCACGACGTCGACCTGCTGGACGCGGTGGTCAACCGGGTCTGGTATCTGGACGCCAACCGCGCCGAGGTCGACATGTACAACGTGGGCTGGAAGACCTATCTGGCCCAGCGGGAGACCGACGAGCGCCGGCGCCGCCGCGAGCGCGCCAACGCCGAGAAGAAGGCCGGCGCGCTGTTGGCGCAGGCCGACAAGATGCGGGCGAAGGCCACCAAGACCGTCGCGGCGCAGAACATGGCCAAGCGGGCCAACAAGCTGCTCGACGGCCTGGAGGACGTGCGCACCTCCGACAAGGTGGCGAAGGTCCGCTTCCCGAGCCCGGCGCCGTGCGGCAAGACGCCGCTGACCGCGCACGGGCTTTCGAAGTCCTACGGCTCCCTGGAGATCTTCGCGGACGTCGACGTGGCGGTGGACCGCGGTTCCCGGGTCGCCATCCTCGGCCTGAACGGCGCCGGCAAGACCACCCTGCTGCGGATCCTCGGCGGGCACCTGCAGTCCGACACCGGTGAGGTGCGGGCCGGGCACGGGCTCCGGCTGGGCTACTACGCCCAGGAGCACGAGACGCTGGACGTGGACCGCACGATCCTGGAGCACATGCGCAGCGCCGGCTCCGAGCAGACCGACACCGAGCTGCGGAAGATCCTGGGTGCGTTCCTCTTCTCGGGTGACGACGTCGACAAGCCGGCCGGCGTGCTCTCCGGCGGCGAGAAGACCCGGCTCGCGCTCGCCACCCTGGTCTGCTCGGGCGCGAACGTGCTGCTGCTGGACGAGCCGACGAACAACCTCGACCCGGTCAGCCGCGAGCAGGTGCTGGACGCCATCGCCAACTACCCGGGCGCGATCGTGCTGGTCACCCACGATGCGGGGGCCGTGCAGGCGCTCAAGCCGGACCGGGCCATCCTGCTGCCCGACGGCGACGAGGACGCGTGGAGCGACGATCTGCTGGAGCTCGTCGAGTTGGCGTGATCGCCGTCGCTTGATCGAGGATCAACGGCATCGTCGGTTGTCAACTGGTGCCCACACAGACAGTGCGACTCTTGCCCGACCCTGGTCGGTGTGCGGCCGGGTTCGGGCACGTCTGACCCCGCCTCAGGCGACCGTTCGGGCAGTGGTCGATGCCTCTTCGTGCACGTCGCATCGACGCTGAGTGACAGCGTTGTCCGTCCATGGTGTAGTTGATGTTTGTGCAGCTCAGCGGGTGGTCTTGGGGCGGCGGCAGGTATACCACGCCGGGCCGTGGGAGCGTCCGGCAAACGCTCTCCGGCGTCCGATTCCCGACCGGTTCCGGACAGTGTGGCAACTGTCTGACATTGATGCACATGGTGACCGTCGGGTTCCTGACAGTGGTAATTGGGCACGTTGGCTAAGCCGAGATACCTAGCGCATGATCGTTGGAGGCGGTCTAATAGGTGGGACCGGTATCGAACCGCACAGTCTGGGACGTGAGGATTCAACATGGCAGCCACGGGCACAGCCACCAGCACTGAGAAGGGTCGCCGAATCGTCGGAAGCGAGCGCCAGACGCTCGCCAAAGACCTGGTGAAGCGTTACACCTCCGGAGAGAGCATTCGGGCGCTGGCCGCCTCCACCGGGCGGTCCTACGGATTCGTGCACCGGGTGCTTACCGAGTCGGGTGTTCAGCTTCGCCAGCGCGGCGGCGCCCGCCGTCGTAAGAAGGCGTGACGACCAGCGCATCCCCCGGGGCCGAAGCAGGTGTTCGGTATGACCAGGACGGGCCGGTCGCGACGGTGACGTTGTGCCGGCCCGATGTGCTCAATGCACAGACTCCGGCCATGTGGTCCGAGCTCGGCAACATTTCCCGGAAATTACCGGGAGACGTGCGAGTCGTCATTGTCCGGGGAGAAGGGCGGGCCTTTTCCGCGGGCCTCGACTTGTCGGTTGCCCGTGGTGGCGGCGATTCTTCGCTGCCGGAGTTGGCCAAGCTGTCCGCGGACGAGTGCGCGGAACGGATTGCGGGCTTCCAGGAAGCGTTCACCTGGTTACGCCGACCCTCGCTGGTCACCATCGCGGCCGTGCAGGGCCACGCGATCGGGGCCGGATTTCAGCTCGCGCTGAACTGCGACTTCCGGGTGCTCGCCGACGACGCCCGTTTTTCGATGGCCGAAGTGACCCTTGGTCTCGTGCCGGATCTCGGCGGCACCAAGCGGCTGACCGAGCTCGTCGGGCCGTCCCGGGCGCTGGAGATCTGCGTCACCGGCCGGCGGATCGCGGCACAGGAGGCGGACCAGATCGGTCTGGCTACTGCCGTCGTGCCCGGCGCCGACCTGTCCGGCGCGGTCTCCGACCTGGCCGCGGCCGTACTGGCCGCCGACCGGGGCGCCGTCGCCGAGGTCAAGGCGCTGCTCTCCGGCGCGACAAACCGCTCGTACGCCGAGCAGGACCGGGCCGAGCGGGAGGCGCAGACCCGTCGCCTGCGCGACCTCGTCGGCGCCGAGTAAGGACCGATCAGGAAGAAACCGGTTACCTCTCGGGTTGTCATACCCAGCGGGCAGACTGTGCCCTGCCACAGACGCCCGGGAGGTGACGCATGGGCCCGAACTCCAGCGGTTCCAGCTGGATGATGCTGCGCTCGATCCAGAATTCCGAGCGCGTCTCGCAGCACCGGCTCAGCCGGGGCACGACAAAACGGATCCTGCGCTTCGCCCGGCCCTACCGGCGCGACATCATCGTCTTCCTGATCACTGTGGTGTTCGCCGCCGGCATCGGGGTGGCCTCTCCGGTGCTCGCCGGTCACGTGATCAACGCGATCACGGCCGGCGGTTCCGACGCCGCCGCGACGGTCATCAGGCTCGCCTTCATGATCGCCGGCCTGGCGGTCGTCGACGCCTTCCTGTCGCTCGCCCAGCGGTGGTATTCGGCCCGCATCGGCGAGGGGATCATCCTCGACCTGCGCACCAGGGTCTACGACCACGTCCAGCGCATGCCGCTGCAGTTCTTCACCCGGACGCAGACCGGCGCGCTGGTCAGCCGGCTCAACAACGACGTCACCGGCGCCCAGCGGGCCTTCACCTCCACCCTGTCCGGCGTGGTCAGCAACGTGATCCAGCTGGTGCTGACCGCGGCCGTGATGTTCAGCCTCTCCTGGCAGATCACCGCGTTGTCGCTGGTGATGCTGCCGGTCTTCATCATCCCCGCGCGCCGGGTCGGCAAGAAGCTCGCCGAGATCACCCGCGAGTCATACAACCTCGACGCGAAGATGAACGCGACCATGACCGAGCGCTTCAACGTCTCCGGTGCCCTGCTGGTCAAGCTCTTCGGCCGGCCCGACATCGAGGCTGCCCATTTCGGTGGGCGCGCGCAGCGGGTCCGCGACATCGGCGTGCAGCAGGCCATGTTCTCCCGCACCTTCTTCGTCGCCATGCTGCTGGTCGCCTCGCTGGCGCAGGCCCTGACGTACGGGCTCGGCGGCTGGCTCGCGGTCACCGGCAGCGTCACCGCCGGCACTGTCGTCACCCTGGCGCTGCTGCTCACCCGCCTCTACGGCCCGCTCACCGCGCTGAGCAACGTGCGGGTCGACGTGATGAGCGCGCTGGTCTCCTTCGACCGGGTCTTCGAGGTCCTCGACCTGAAGCCGGGCATCGAGGAGAAGCCAGCGGCCGTCACGATCCCGCCCGGCGCGGGCCGGCTCGAGTTCCGCGACGTGCACTTCCGCTACCCGAGCGCCGACGAGGTGTCCCTCGCGACGCTGGAGGACGTGGTCGCCCTCGACCGCACGGAGAACGCGCCGGTGCTGCGCGGCGTCGACTTCACCGTCGAGCCCGGGCAGTTGGTGGCGCTGGTCGGCCCGTCCGGCGCCGGCAAGTCGACCACGTCCATGTTGGTCTCCCGGGTCTACGACGTGACCGAGGGCGCGGTCCGCGTCGGCGGCGTCGACGTGCGCGACGCGACCCTGGAGTCGTTGCGCGACACCATCGGCGTCGTCACCCAGGATTCCCACCTGTTCCACGAGACGATCGCGGAAAACCTGCGGTATGCCCGCCCCGGGGCGACCGAGGAGCAGATGTGGGAGGCGTTGCGCGCCGCCCAGGTCGGCGAGCTGGTCCGCTCGCTGCCCGACGGGCTGGAGACGGTCGTCGGCGAACGCGGCTACCGGTTCTCCGGCGGCGAGAAGCAGCGCATCGCGATCGCCCGGCTGCTGCTCAAGCGCCCGTCGAT
Organism: Actinoplanes sp. ATCC 53533; assembly: GCF_003947245.1. NCBI lineage: Bacteria > Bacillati > Actinomycetota > Actinomycetes > Micromonosporales > Micromonosporaceae > Actinoplanes > Actinoplanes sp. ATCC 53533. Next base: position 62,041 of record NZ_QHHV01000015.1, read on the forward strand.
CGTGATATTGGACGAGGCGACGGCGCACCTCGACAGCGAGTCCGAGGCCGCCGTGCAGCGGGCCCTGACCGTGGCGCTGGAGGGCCGGACGGCGCTGGTCATCGCCCACCGCCTGTCCACGGTTCGCGACGCCGACCAGATCCTGGTCCTGGACGAGGGCCGCATCGTGGAGCGCGGCAAGCACAGCGAGCTGGTCGCCGCCGGTGGGCTCTATGCGGAGCTATACAGCACCCAGTTCGCGGTGGGCGACAGCCCGGCCCTGCCGTTTGCGGAGCACACCGAGCAGGTTGTCGTCCCGGTTCCGCACCCGATCGAGCCCTGACCGACCGGGATCAGGCGCCGCGCAGAAAGTCGAGCAGGAGCGGGTTCACCGCGTCGGGCCGTTCGAGGCTGGGCAGGTGCCCCGCCCAGTCCAGCTCGACGTGGCGGGCCCCGGTGATCCGGTCCGCCAGCTCGACGGCGATCTCCCGGAAGTCGATCACGTCGTGGGCGCCGGAGACGAGCAGCGTCCGGGCGGTGATGGCACCCAGATCCGGCTCGGTCCGCAGCGGCGGAAATTCCTCGGCCGCCAGTTGCACGTCAAAGGCGTGCCGCTGCATCCGGCGCACCTGCTCGCGGGCGGCCTGGCCCGCCGCGGGGCCGACCCACATGTCCACATTGAGCTCGGTCGCCGCGGCGACGTCACCATCGGCGAACAGCGCGTCTTCGCGGTCGCCGAAGGCCCGCAGCTCGGCGCCGGGCTGGTGCCCCGACCGCGCCGTGCACAGCAGCGCGAGAGCGGTCACCCGCTGCGGCCGGCCGGCGGCGATCTCCAGCGCGACCCGGCCCCCGCCGGACGCCCCGACCAGCGCGACCTGCTCCGCACCGAGCGAATCCATCAGCTCGACGACGTCGTCGGCATCGCTGGACGGCCGGTCCGGCACCGGCGAGTCACCGAAGCCCCGAAAGTCGCATCGGACCACCCGGTAGCCGGCCGCGGCCAGCACCGGGACCTGCGGATCCCACATGCGCCGGTCGCACACCGTCGAATGCAGCAGGACCACCGTGGGGCCGTCGCCGGCCACGTCATGTGAAAGCGTCATCGGCGCTCACCCTAGGCATCCGGCCGGTGCCGCGCACCCGCTTTATCCGTAGCCGGGGACCAGCCAGATCGGGAGGTCCATCCAGGGCGCGATGCCCGCGTCGAGGATGGTCTTCGGGTCGGTCCAGCGCAGGTCGGCGTGGCCGCCGGTGGCAGATCTTGTGTTCCGGCTGCGCTGTCCCGGCAGGTCGGTGGCAGATCTTGTGTTCCGGCCGTGCTATCCCGGCAGGTCGGCCAGCGCCGCGGTGGGAATCGCGATCCAGCCCTCGGTCCGGGCGGCGGGCAACTCCCGCTCGTCGGGGCGGCAGACCTGATCGCGTACGGCGGCCCGGGCGGTCAACGCCGCCACTACCGCGTCGAGTGCGTGGTCGCTGCGCCGGCACAGCTCTTCGTGCTCGCCCAGGTCGAGCCAGGGTGCGGCCTGGTGGAGGCGGTCGACGACGATCCCCAGCGTCTCCTGGTTCCTGGTGGTCTTGTAGCCACGCCAGGGCAGGCCCCACACCTTCAGGGACGCGGCGGGATAGACCTCCACGACCGTGCCGGAACCGCTGCGATCGACGCTGCGCCCGGCTTGAGCCAGCCGGGTCTGCAGCGCGGCGCAGCGCATCGCCGTGTGCCCGATCCGGTCCGCGGACACGCTCAGCGGCACCAGCCCGGTCAGCCGGCGGGCCACCTCGTCGGTGTGCCGCCAGGCCAGCCGGCGCCGCCATTGCCGGGCGTCCACTCCCTCGGGGACCGGCACCACGCCGGCCCGGTGGGCGCTGACGAAGGTCACGAAGTCGTCCGGCCAGCCCAGCGGGCAGTCGACGCCGATCTTCACGGCTTCCCCGGTCAGGGCGACGATCATGTCGTCATCCGCGGGCACGGCCACCAGACGCACCGTCGCACTCGTGGCGGACCAGGCGATGGCGGCGACCGCGGTCCCGGCCGGATCGGCGGCGAGGTCAACTCCGGCTGTCAGCACGCGCCGACCGTACGCCGGTCGGCAGAACCGGAGTGACGCGCCGGGCGCTCCGGGCTAGAGATTTTCCCGGGCGATGCAACGTAATGGGGTCGAGCTACGTCATTGAGGTGGGGGCCTGGGGAGGCACCCCGATGCCACCGGAAGTCGGGTCAGTGCCCCCGCTGGCCTGACTTTCGGCTGGGTCGGTCCGGCCGGCGATCCGGGCGAGCAGCATCGGGATCCAGTGCTCGCCGTAGCGGATCCGCAGGTCAGCGCGGCGCCAGTCGGCACCGGTCACCGTGCCACGGCACAGCGCCGAGCCGCAGGTGCAATCCATCGTGAAGGCCGGCTCCGCGGTGCTCGTGGCGTAGTCGTTCGTCAGCTCCTCACCCACCGCGATCGCGCGCCGGGCCGCCAACTCGTACGGCCCGACCCACCACAGATTCGGATCACAGCCGTGATTGCCGTAACCGTTGGGGCGGCGCGGCGGCAGGACGAGATGCTCGGTCTCGCTCACGGTGATCGTGTCGACGTACGGCTGCTCCGGGTCGGCGATGAGCCGGCGCAGTTCCGCCCACGACACCAGCCGGCCGCCGAGCCGGGAAACGACCGTGCCCGCCGCGATCGGCTGCCGGGCGAACAGCCCCCGGCCCTCGATCGGTGAGTCGCGCACCTCGACACCGGGATGCAGCCAGCAGTCGGCCTCGGGTGTCACCGCTCCGCCGCCTCCCGCAGGCCCGCGTATGACGCCGCCAGCGTGTCCACGGTGTAGTGCGCGTTCAGGCCGCTCGGATTCGGCAGCACCCACACCGGCACCCCGCCGATCGTCTCCTCCTGCATCCCCATCCGGGCCTTCGGCCGGCCGAAGGCGGCGCGGTAGGCGGTCACACCGAGCACGGCGAGACACCGCGGCTGCCAGGTCGCCATCAGCTTCGCCAGCAGCCGGCCGCCGTCGACGAGCTCCGCGGGGGAGAGCTCGTCGGCCCGCGCGGTCGCCCGGGCGACCACGTTGGTGATGCCCAGGCCCAGCTCCGGCAGCGTCCCCTGCTGCGACGGATGCAGCAGGGTGGGTGTGAAACCGGCCCGGTGCAGCGCGGGCCAGAACCGGTTTCCCGGCCGGGCGAAGTGGTGGCCGGTCGCGGCCGAATACAGGCTCGGGTTGATGCCGGAGAACATCACCCGCAGGCCGGGGCCGACCAGGTCGTCGATGATGCGGTCCGCGGCGGCGGCGACCTCGTCGGGCGTCGGCGACCGGTACGCGGGCGGCGGCGCGGCGGACAGCATCCACCAAGCGTATCGACCGGCAACCGGCAGCGTATCGACCGGCGGCGGGCGAGCGTATCGACCGGCAGCCGGCAGCGTATCGACCGGCGGCGGGCAAGCGTATCGACCGGCAGCCGAGTCGATCACGGAGGCGCGGGAAGGCTCGCCGAGGTGGACCGGCGCCGGTTCACCTCGGCGAGCAGGGCCGCCGGGCCGGGCGTCGATCATGCCCAGGTCGACGAAGAAGGCGCCGCGGCGCAGCCGTTGCGTCCGGCCGGGCCCGGAGGCGAGCCACACGGCGTTCAGGTCGGCGGGGGTTACGACCAGTTGGGTGAGGGGGCCGACGAAGCGCAACCGGACGGCCCCGACCCCCGCCCAGGGCAGGAACACCGCCCGGTGCCGGGACATGGCGAACTCCAGGCCGGCCGCCGAGGTACGCACCCAGCTGGGCTGGGGCCTCGCACCGAGCACGGCCCCACCCCCGGCGGCCGCCGCAGTCGCGACGGTGACCAGCACGGCCTCGACGTAGTCCGACAGGTCCAGCGGGATGCCGGCCGCCACCACCGCGACCATGGCCAGGCCGCGGATCAGCAGGATCACGGGCGCGACGATCATCGCGACGCCGAGCCACAGCCGCCACCGGCTGAGCCGGAAGACGACCGGCTCTGCCGGGCTCACAGCGTCCGCAGCGCACCGCCGTCGACCGGGATGGTCAGGCCGGTCAGGTAGCTCGCCGCCGGGGAGAGCACGAAGGCCGCCACCCGCCCGAACTCGCCGGGCTCGCCCAGCCGGCCGAGCGGGATGGCCGCCGCCGCCTCAGCGGCCGCCGCGTCGGCGTCGTCGGCCGCGTCGAACAGTTCCTTGTTCCGGTCTGTCAGCAGCCGCCCCGGCAGCAGGCTCACCACGCGGACGCCGCGCGGGCCGTACTGGTCGGCCATGTCCTTCGCGGCTCCGGCCAGCCCCGGCCGCAAGCCGTTCGACAGGCCGAGGCCGGCGATGGGCGTGCGCGCCGACGTGGACAGCACCAGGGCGATCGCGCCGCCTGCGGTCAGCTCGGCCGCGATCGTGCGCGCCGCCCGTACCGTGCCCAGAAAGACCGTCTCGAAGGCCCCCGCGCCACTGGTCGTCGGTCATCTCCGCGGCCGTGCCGCGGACCGGGCCGCCCACCGAGATCAGCGCGCCGTCGAGCCGGCCGAAGCGCTCCCGGGCGGTGCGGATCAGCAGCTCCGGCGTGCCGGGATCGGTGAGATCCGCGGCCAGCCCGGCCGCGCCTGCGCCGAGCCGGGCGACGGCGGCGTCGACCGCGGCCTGCGAGCGGGCGGAGACGACGACCTTGGCGCCGTCGGCCACCAGCGCCTGCGCGGTGGCGAAGCCGAGGCCCTTCGAGGCGCCGGTGAGGACGTACACGCGGTCAGCGAGGCCGAGATCCATACCGCCGATCTTGCCACCCGCGCGCCGGCGGCGCTGTCAGCGGCCGTGCAGGAAGGCGGCGGTGGCCGCGTCCGCCGGCAGGAACGACTCGATGGCCAGCTCGTCGAGGGTGACGTCGAGCGGGGTGCCGAGCACCGAGGTGACGCTGAAGAAGGACAGCTCCCGGCCGTCGACGGCGTACCGCAGCGGCACGACCAGACCGTCCGGCCGCGCGGTGGCCCGGCCGCCGGGCAGCGCGAGTAGTTCGTCATGCAGCGACCGCAGCACCGGATCGCCGGTCGCCAGCGCCTGGCGGTCCAGCCGGTGCAGGACGTGGGCGCGCCACTCGGGCAGATTCCGGATCCGCGGCGCCACGCCGTCCGGGTGCAGCGACAGCCGCAGCACGTTCACCGGCGGTTCCAGCAGCTCCGGCGCCGCACCGGCGGTCAGCAGCGGCACTGCCGCGTTGCCGTCGACCAGGGTCCAGTGCCGGTCGATCAGGATCGCCGGATACGGCTCGTGCCCGGCCAGCACGGCGCGCAGCGACGCCAGCACGGCGGCCAGGCCCGGGCCGCCGAGATCCCCTTCGGGATAGGCCGGTGCGAAACCGCCGGCCAGCAGCAGCGCATTGCGGGCGCGCAACGGTACGGCCAGCCCCTCGGCCAACCGCAGGATCATCTCCCTCGTCGGCTGGGCCCGGCCCGTCTCCACGAACGACAGATGCCGGGTGGACACCCCGGCCTGGCCGGCGAGCTCGAGCTGGCTCAGCCGCCGATTCCCCCGCCATTCGCGCAGCAGCACGCCCACGTCGCTCATGCCCCGATCGTAGGGAGTCGGTCGCGGCCCACCGATTACCCGCGAGGTAATCGACCGGGCTACCCGCGCCGGGTGACGGTGGTCCCGGCAACAACACAACCTGACGAGAGGAACCGACATGAGTGACTTCGACACCGTGGTGCAGCGCTACCTGGCCGCCTGGAACGAGACGGACCCGGACCGCCGCCGCGCCGCCGTCGAGGACGTCTTCACCGTCGACGTCCGCTACGTCGACCCGCTGGCGGCGGTGGAGGGCCACGCCGCGCTGGACGGCCTCATCGGCGCGGTGCGGGACCAGTTCCCGGGGCTGGTCTTCACGCCGGGCGGCCCGGTGGACGCCCACCACGAGCAAGTGCGCTTCACCTGGCATCTGGGGCCGGCGGGGCAGGAGCCGATCGTGGTCGGCTTCGACGTGGCGGAGCTGGGCCCGGACGGCCGGATCCGCACGGTCCTGGGCTTCATCGACCAGGCCCCGGCGGCCCTGGGCTGAGGCCAGGTCCCACCAGCCCGGCGGCCCGGGGCCGAGACGTGGCCTGGCGGCCCTGGGCCGAGACGTGGCCTGGCGGCCCGGGGCCGAGACGTGGCCTGGCGGCCTTGGGCCGAGACCTGGCCCCGGCGGCGCCGGGCCGAGGACCTGGGCCGGCGCCGGCGGAGGCCTCGGCGGTGGGCTGTCAGACGGCGAACTGGCGGGTGGTCATGCCGAACCAGCGGTCCGTCAGGCCCTCGTCGGCCATGCCGAGGCGGCCCGCCACCGCCTGCGAGCGTTCGTTGTCGGGGTCGGTCAGTGCCAGCACGCGCGGCAGCGCCGCGATGCCCAGCAGGGCTCCGGCGGCCTCGGTCACCAGCCCGCGGCCCTGCCAGCCGGGGTGCAGGTGCCAGCCGACCTCGACCTCGTCGGTGGGCCCGTCCGCGTCGTGCAGCGGCAACAGCAGCACGGTGCCCACCGGCGTCCCGTGCTCGTGCGGCACGATCGCCCACAATCCGAGCGGTGGCCGCACGGCCGCATGCCGCGACCGCAGGCGGTGCAGCCGTCCCCGCGCCTGGTCGAGGTCTGCGATGACCCGCCGTGGGTGCGGGCCGAGCCAGCGCATGACCGCCCAGCGCGAATACAGGTCGAAGTATGCGGCGAGGTCGTCGTCGGTCCAGGCCCGCAACGCCAGCCGGCGGGTGCGCAGCACCTCCACGGTCAGCCCCGGACCGGGCCGGTATCGGGAAACCTCATGACAGCGACCGTACGTGAAGAGGGGCTCGGCGGCTCAGTCCATGGTGTGACCCCCGTTGACCGTGATGCGCTCGCCGGTGATGAAGCGGGCCGCCTCCGAGGCCAGGAACGCGACCACGTCGGCGATCTCGGCCGGCGTGCCCATCCGGCCGAGCGGGACCTCCCGCCGGTATTCGTCCACGATCCGTGGGTCGATCTCCGCGTGCCGTTCCACCGGGATCCAGCCGGGTGCGACCACGTTGACGGTGATGCCCCACGGCCCCAGCTCGCGGGCCCAGGCGCGGGTCAGCGAGAGCTGCGCGCCCTTGGCCGCGCTGTAGGCCGACATGCCGGGCGCGGCGCGCTCGAAGACGTCCGATCCGATCTGGATGATCCGGCCGCCGCCGCGCGTGCGCATGCCCGGCGCCACCGCCTGCATCAGCAGGGTGGGGCTCTTCACGAAGAAGGTGAGCTGCTGGAGGTGGTCCCGCCAGGTGACGTCGACCGCGTCGATCATCGGCTGCGGACCGGTGGCGTTGGGCACCAGCACCGCGATCGGACCGAGCTGCGACTCGACCGCGGCGACCAGGGCGGTGACGTCGGCCTCGTCGGTGACGTCGGCCCGGAACGCGGCCGCGCGGCCACCGGCGGCCTCGATGCCGGCGACGACGCGCTCGGCCTCCGCACGGTCGGGCAGGTAGTTGACCGCGACGGGCCGGCCGTCGGCGGCGAGCCGGCGGGCGATGTGCGCGCCGAGGCCCCGCGAGGCACCGGTGACCAGAACCGATCCATCCATGCCGGCGACCGTACCGGCCGGCACCGACAAGAATCGGCAGCCGGCGGATCCGAACAGGGCGGTGGGCCCGGCCATCGGCCGGACCCATGGGGAAACGTGGTGCCCTACAGCCGGTCGACGGCGAATTCGGCCGCCTCGCCGGCGTCCCGGGCGTAGCTCAGATGCGCCAGCACGCTCGCGCCCCGGGGGTCGCAGACGGTGTCGCGGTTGGCGCAGATGTCCAGGGTCCGGTTCGCGACCTCGCCGGTGATGCCGCGACCGAGCTTGCGCAACGGGTAGCCGAACACCAGCACGGCCTCGACCCGCGACCGGACCGCCGTGGGAATGGTGGCGACGACCGGCCCGCCGACGGCCGCGCCCTGGGAGCTGACGCCGAGCGAATTGCCCACCACGTTGGCGCCCTGGGAGTATCCGACGAGGACGAACCGCTGGTCGGGGCACTCCTCCGCCTGGCTGGTCACGTGGTCGACCAGCGCCCGGTTGCCGTCGGTCGGCGACGTCGGGCTGAGGCTGGCGGGGTAGTCGACCGCGTGGCTGGTCAGCGTCGCGCCGGACGCCCGGCGCTGGATCGCGGAGAAGACCGGGTCGCCGACGATGACCCCCAGCCCGCCGGGCTCGCTGGTGCCCCGGGCGATGACGACGTCGACGTCCGAGCACGCCGCCGCGTTCGCCGCGGGGCTGGCCGCGACCGCCGCACCGCCGGCGGCCAGCAGCGCGGCGGCGAGCAGGACTCCGGCACGTGTCCGGCCGCGAGGGAGGGGGAAGCGCATGGGATCACCTCTGCTTCTCGTGATGGCTGGTGGAGGCACGAAAGCTAACGAGGCGGGCACTTCCGGTGGTACTAACCGGCATGCTGGTATCGATGGCGAAGGATGTCACCGCGATGCGCGTCCGTCGGCGCCTTGAACGGAACCAAGCAGCTGGCCGTAGAACCGGTCAGAGCGAACGGTGAGTGCAAAGTGGCCGCTCCGATCGGCGCGGTCATCGCCGGACACGCGGGGGAGCACGGCATGACCATGCGAGACGCGACGAGCATCAACGGGTCGGCGGACCGGACGGAGGCGGCGACCGTCGAGCTGCTGCACGCGGACGTCCTCGGGTCGGCCGCGGAGATGGTCCGCGAGATCCAGGACCAGGTGCCCGAGTACGCCTCGGTGAGCGAGCAGGAAGCCCAGGCGTTGCGGCAGGGCGTCGACCTCGCGCTGCACCGCTACCTCGAACTGGTCGACCTGCACGTCAGCCGCGGCGCCCTGGGGCGCAACGGCATCGACTGGCGGGAGGTCTATCGCCTGGTCGGCGCCGAGGAGATGCGTGCGGGGCGCAGCCTGGAAGCGCTGCATGCCGCCGTGCGGATCTGCGCGCGGGTGGCCAGCCGGCGGCTACGGGCGTTCGCCGAACGCCAGGGGTTGCCGCCGAACGCCGTGTCGTGGCTGGCCGAGGCGATCTTCGACAACATCGACGAGGTCGCCCGGGCCTCGGCCGAGGGCTATGCGCAGGCGCTGGAGGAGCAGGCCGGTGAGCTGGGCCGGCGCCGGCGCCACCTGCTCGAGCTCCTCGTCGCCGACCCGCCGCCCTCCGAGCGGGCCCTGATCGCCGCGGCCGCCGCGGCACACTGGCACCTGCCGCGCCGCCTCGCCGTCGTGGTCGTCGCCGCCTCCGGGCCGCTGGCCCAGCCGCCGCCGCTGGCACCGGAGATCCTCTCCGCGTGCGACGACGTCGAGCCGTACCTGATCGTGCCGGACCCCGAGGGCCGGGCCCAGGTGCGGGCGCTGGTCAACGGCCTGGCCCAGCACCACGCCGCGGTGGGGCTGCCGGTGGCGCCCGCCGAGGCCGGCAAGTCGCTGCGCTGGGCCCGCCTGGCCCTGGACCTGGTGGACCGGGGGCACCTGCCGCGCCAGCCGATCATCTGGTGCGGCGATCACCTGGCCACGCTCGCCGTCTTCCAGGACGAGGCGCTGCTCAGCGTGCTCGCCAAGCGCCGCCTCGCGCCCCTCGCCGGGTTGCGCGAGGACAAGCGCCAGCTGCTCGCCGAGACCCTGCTGGCGTGGCTGAGCTTCAACCGGAACGCCAACGAGGTGGCCACCCACCTGCACCTGCACCCACAGACCGTGCGCCACCGCCTGCGCCAGCTGACCGATCTCTTCGGCGAGCAGATGCGCGATCCGGGGCTGCGCTTCGAGCTGGAGCTGGCCCTGCGAGCCGACCGTTCCCACGGCCCCGGGCGCCCCGCGTAGTGCACCAGTCCCTATCCGCGGCGCAGCACGCGTACCCGGCCGGCTATCTGGACCACCACCGCGCCGGCGGCGCCACGCACGGCCGGCATGCGGCGGGCTCGCGGGGGTGCTTCCCCGTCGTAGCTCATGACGGCCTCGCGGACGGCGAGCTCCGCGCCGGCCTCGGCCGGCAGTTCCTGCCGCGCGGCGAGCTCGCGGGCCAGGTCCCAGCCGTCGCGCAGGGAGCCCCGGGTGGGCCGCGTCGCGGCCCACGCCGACCACTGCCGGAACCAGCCGGCGCCGAGGGCATGCGCCAGCTCCGGCCACTGCCGCGCGACCTCCCCGGCCCGCTTTCTGAGCAGCGCGACCCGGGCCGCCTCGACGAGCCGGGCGTCAAAGCCCGGGGGTACGGCGGCCCCGGCCGTCAGCGCGGCCACGAGCTCGGCCTGGCGCCGGGCCAGCGACGTCACGTCACGACCGGGTAGCCGGAGGCGGCGGCGATCGCGTCCAGTTCGGCGCGCAGCTCCGCCGCCGCCGGATAGTCGCCGTCGCGTTCCAGCATCAGGGCCGGCGGCCGGTGCCGGTCGCACAGCTCGGTGATCAGGTCGAGCACCGGCTGCGGCACCGCGTCGGTGTGCGTGTCGTGGTAGACCCCGTCGCGCTCGGCGCCGCCCGCCACGTGCACGTAGGCGATCCGCTCCAGCGGCACCCGGTCGAGCAGCGCCAGCGGGTCCGTGCCGCGGTTGAGGGCGTTCGCGTACACGTTCGCCACATCCAGCAGCAGCAGGGCGTCCGTGCGCTCCAGGATCTCGGTCAGGAACGCGCCCTCGTCCAGCTCGTCGTCCGGCCAGTCGAAGAGGGCCGCGATCGGTTCCAGGGCGATCGGCACCGACAGCTCGGCCTGGGTGCGCTTGACGTTGGCGACCACCGCGTCGACCGCCTCGCGGCTGCGGGGGATCGGCAGCAGGTGGCCGGCCTCCACGCCGCCCGCCCGGACGAACGCGATGTGCTCGCTGACCAGCGGCGCGCCGAGCCGTTCGGCGACCGCCGCCAGGTGGGTGACCCGGGCCGGCTCGACCGGCTCCGCGCCGCCCAGCGACAGCCGCACCCCGTGCGGCACGACGGCCACGCCGCGGTCGCGCAGCTCGCCCAGCCCCACCGGCAGGTCGCCGTGCGCGGGCACCGACTCGGCCACCACCTCGGCGAACCTCAGGCCGGGCAGCTGGGCGACGAAGCCGCCGATCTCGGGGCGCCAGCCGATGCCCACCCCGTATCCGGTGGTCATCCGCCGCACCCGCCTCCGCCGCCGCACCCACCTCCACCTCCGCCTCCGCCGTCCGACGAGCCGCCGCTACAGGAGGAGCCGCCGCCGTCGGAGCCGCTGCTGCTGGTGCCGGAGGAACTGAGCCGCTGGATCTCCGCGTCGGCGGCGAAGGCCGGGTCCATGGTGTAGATCGCCGCCGTGCCGTACAGCGCGACGCCCATCGCCGCGCCTGTCGCGCCGTAGGTCGCATACGACGGGGACTGCTGCGGTGCGAGGTAGGCGTGCTGCTTGCGCAGCGCGGTCAGGCCCTTGGCGGCGGCGTATGTGGCTCGCCGCTTCCTGGTCAGCAGGAAGATCGTCAGAATGACCGCGACCCCGACCGCCGGCACCAGGAAGCCGACGGGCTTGTTGTTCTGGATGCCGTCGACGAACCGGCCCACGCCGGCCACGATCAGCGCCAGGCCGACCAGGGACCACAGGCGCACGGTCTGCACCTTGCCGGGGGCCACCGCCAGGCCCTGGGCCTCCAGGCCCTCGCGCAGCTGCCGGACCGCGGCGACGACCCACTGGTCGCCGGCGAGGTCGCGGGACCGGATGCGCCGGCCCGCCGCGTTGTAGATCGCGGTGTCCAGCGGGGTGACGCCGGCCGGCATCGGCCCGGACTGGTAGAGCGTCTTGTCGGGGCCGCCGGCGATGGCGCCGGCGCCGCGCAGGCCGCCCAGGGAGGCGTAGACGGCGAGCTGGTCGCCGCCGTTGAGATAGGCGACCTGCTGCGGTCCGAGCCGGTCGACCGACGCGCCGGGGATGCCCGCGAACTGGACCCGCCGATGGATCGCCGAGAGGATCACAGTCGCGACGATGACGGTGCAATAAAGGACGAGGAAAGCCGGTCCGGGGATACCCCAGGTGTCACCCTGCGCCGCGAAATTCATGTCGGGCCTCCCGAGCGCTAGTGCGGTTGCTGGACCTCATTGTGCAGGTCATCGCAACGTTCGGGTCACGGCCGGCGGACAGCTTCCTCCACGACGTCCAGGACGCGGCTCAGCTCGCCCGCCGGGCGGCCGGTCGCGAGGTGCAGGACCATGCCGTCGTAGGCCAGTTCGAGGAACTGGGTGAGCACCTCCACCTCCACGTCGTCGCGCAGCACCCCCGCCTCGTGCTGGCGTTCCAGCCGCTCGCGGGTGGCCTCGGCGATCGCGGCCGAGCGCTCGGCCCAGCGCTTGGCGAACTCGGGGTCGGTCCGCAGCCGCCGGGACACCTCAAGCTGGCTGCCGAGCCAGCCGGCGGTGTCGCCGTCGCTGGTGCGGGCCTGCTCGAGCAGGTCACGCATGACCTGGACGAGGCCGTTGCGGCGGACCGTCGCCACCATCGCGGCGGCGTCGTCCTCCGCGACCGCGAGGAAGAGCGAATCCTTGTCCCGGAAGTGATGGAAAATCGCGCCACGTGAAAGGCCGGTGGCCTCCTCGAGACGCCGCACGGTGGCGCCCTCGTAACCGAAACGGGCGAAGCACCCCCGCGCCGCCGCGAGGATCTCGTGGCGGCGGGCATCGAGCTGATCCTGGCTTACCCTGGGCACGCTGCGATCGTGTCACGTCCGTTCGGGCGCTTGCAATCCGTACGTACGGCTTGCCAGGGTGGGAGGGCCGGCCTCGGATGGCGCCAAATCCGTCATCCCGGCCGGCCGTTGTTAACACTGTTGGACTGTCGGGTCCAGCATTCACTCACGTACAGTGCCCGGGTGCCTCTCGTCTTCCTAGCTCTGGACGACACCCTGCTCGACCGCAGCGGTGCGTTCCGACTGTGGGCGAAAGGTTTCCTCGATGAGATCGCCGCACCGCACGACGACCTCAACTGGTTACTGTCGGTGGATGCCGACGGCCTGACCTCCCGGTGGGACCTGGCCGACCTGATCCGCGACCGCTACCAGCTCGACGTCCCCTCGATCGACCTGCTCGAGGAGCTGCACGAGGGCCCGCTGGCGTACGAGCGGCTCGACCCCCTGGTGGCCTGCGCGCTGCAGATCGCCGGGGACGCGGGGTGGGTCCCGGTGGTGGTCACGAACGGCCCGCACGAACAGCAGGAGACCCGGATCCGGCGCACCGGGCTGGACCGCTACATCGCGGACTGGATCATCTCGGAGCAGGCCGGCGTCAGCAAGCCCAACCCGCGCATCTTCGCGCTGGCCGCCCAGCGGGTCCGGATGCGCCTCGGCGGTGCCTGGATCGTCGGGGACAGCCCGGAGGCGGACATCGGCGGCGCCGCCGCGATGGGGCTACCGAGCGTGTGGCTGCACCGCGGCCGGGACTGGATAGACAACCGGTTCGCGCCGACCCGCGTGGTCGGCAACGTGATCCAGGGGCTCTCCGCGGTCATGGGCGCGCGATAAATAGCTTGCGCCGACCGGGTGACGCCCGGGAGAGTGCATCGCGTACGTGATCCGCAGGTTTTCTCGGAATGAAGGGGGTGACCTCATGGCTGTCGTTGTCCTTCGCCATGCCCAGGTTTCCGTTCCTTCTTTCTTCTCCGAGGAGATCCTCCAGTGCGTGAGCACGACTCTTTCGGCCCGGCGACCATGCGCCGCGGCCGCCGCAAGTTCGACGACGACGACGCCAATTTCCTGAAGCGGGGCAAGCTCGAGCCCACCCTGGCCGAGGACCCCGACCTGCCCGAGACCGGCGACCGCTGGTCGACCTGGGACGGCGCCCTGCACGGCCCGCACCCCCGGCCCGACTGGATCCGCACGGAGCACGGCGCCGTGGACACCGAGCTGGGCATGCTCAAGACCGGCAAGGAAGCGGATGTCTTCCTGGTCCGGCGCGCCGTACCCGGCAACGACCAGGTCAGCATGATCGCGGCCAAGCGGTACCGCGACGGCGACCACCGGCTCTTCCACCGCGACGCGGGCTACCTCGAAGGCAGGCGGGTCCGCCGGTCCCGCGAGATGCGCGCGATGACCAACCGCACCGCGTTCGGCAAGGAGCTCATCGCGGGGCAGTGGGCGGCGGCCGAGTTCGGCGCGCTGTCCCGGCTCTGGCAGGTGGGCCAGGAGGGCGGCACGATCTCGGTGCCGTACCCGGTGCAGCTCATCGGCACCGAGCTGATGCTGGAGTTCATCGGCGACTGGGAGACCGGTGAGGCCGCGCCGCGGCTGGCCCAGGTGCGCACCGACCGGGACGGGCTCGAGGACCTGTGGCGGCAGATGACCGAGGCACTCAGCGTGCTGGCCCGCACCCAGATCGCGCACGGCGACCTGTCGCCGTACAACACGCTGGTCCACGAGGGGCGGCTGGTGATCATCGACATGCCGCAGATCGTGGACCTGATCGCCAACCCGCAGGGCGCGGAGTTCCTCGCCCGCGACGTGCGCAACGTCGCGGGCTGGTTCATCGCGCGCGGCCTGCCGGTGGACGCGGACGCGCTGATCGAGCGCCTGAGTTATGAAGCGGGGCTGCTGTGAGAGGGCGGTGGCGGGGCGGTCGGATAGGGCGTCCCGGGCCGCGGCCGCCGAAGACTCGGCGGCCCCGGCCGGGGTCGCATCACTGGAGGTAGCCCTCGACCTCACCGGTGCTGTGGGCCTGCTCCGCGTCCGGGTTGTTGCCGAACTCCCGGGCCGCGCGCCGCCGGCGCAGCAGGTCCCAGCACTGGTCCAGGGCTTCCTCGAGCTCCTTGAGCCGGGCGTGCTCCTCGTCGTTGCTGATCTCGCCGCGGCCCAGCTGCTGGCGGAGCTTGTGCTCCTCGTCGACCAGGCCGTTGATCCGGCTCAGCACAGTGTTGTCATCCATGACCAAGAGCCTCGCATACCCCCGTCAGACCTCGGTGGCCACCGCTGACAGGATTTCCCACTCGCCGGCCAGCGCCTGGGGCTTGGCCTGCGGGGGCAGCACGAGCTTGTAGCCGACCTGCCGGACGGTGCCGATCATCGACTCGTACTCGCTGCCGAGCTTGGCCCGCAGCCGGCGGATGTGCACGTCGACCGTGCGGTGCCCGCCGAAGTAGTCGAAGCCCCACACCTCACGCAGCAGCTGGTCGCGGCTGAACACCCGGCCCGGGTGCTGGGCGAGGAACTTGAGCAGCTCGAACTCCTTGTAGGTCAGGTCGAGCGTGCGGCCCTTGAGCCGCGCCGAGTAGGTGTGCGGGTCGATGGCCAGCTCGCCCGCGGTGACCTGATCGGCGGTGCCGCCCGTGCCGCTGTTGGTGATCCGGGCCACGGTGAGCCGCAGCCGGGCCTCGACCTCGGCCGGTCCGGCGGTGGTGAGCAGCACGTCGTCGAGGCCCCAGTCGGCGGACATGGCGACCAGCCCGGCCTCCTCGACCACGGCCAGCAGCGGCACCCGCAGCCCGGTGGTGCGCAGCATCCGGCACAGGTCGCGGGCTTCGAGCAGGTCGCGGCGCGCGTCGACCAGCACCACGTCGGGGTCGGTGCCCGCGACCAGGGCCCGGACGTCATAGGTGCCCACCCGCAGGGCGTGCCGCAGCAGGTCGAGCGCCGGCAGCGCCCGATCCTCCTGCCCGGTGGCGGGTCGGGTGGCCAGCAGCAGGATCTCCATGACCCCAGCGTGCGGCACTCATGTTTCGAAACGCGTTCTTCATCGAAAAGAACACCTCGCCGCCCGGTGGACGACGAGGTGTTCTCGGTACGAAACGGTCAGCTGGTCAGCATCTTGCGGAGCACGTACTGCAGGATGCCGCCGTGGCGGTAGTAGTCGGCCTCGCCGGGGGTGTCGATCCGGACGTCGGCGTCGAACTCCACGCCGGTGTCCGTCAGGACCTTCACCGTCGACGGGATGCCGCCGTCGTTGAGCGCCTCGACGCCGGTGATCGTGAACGTCTCGGTGCCGGTCAGGCCGAGCGACTCCGCGTTGGTCTTCGGCGGGAACTGCAGCGGGAGCACGCCCATGCCGATCAGGTTGGAGCGGTGGATGCGCTCGTACGACTCGGCGATGACCGCGCGGACGCCCAGCAGCATCGTGCCCTTGGCCGCCCAGTCGCGCGACGAGCCGGAGCCGTACTCCTTGCCGGCCAGGATGACCAGCGGGACGCCGGCCTCCTTGTAGGCGGTTGAGGCGTCGTAGATGCTGCTCTGCTCGCCGGTCAGGTGGTTGACGGTGAAGCCGCCCTCCACCCCCGGGACGAGCTGGTTGCGCAGCCGGATGTTCGCGAACGTGCCGCGGATCATCACCTCGTGGTTGCCGCGCCGCGAGCCGTACGAGTTGAACTCGTGCCGGGGCACGCCGTGCTCGGCCAGATATTTGCCCGCGGGCGAGTCGGCCTTGATCGAGCTGGCCGGCGAGATGTGGTCGGTGGTCACCGAGTCGCCGAGCTTGGCCAGCACCCGCGCGCCGGCGATGTTGGTGACCGGCGAGGGCTGCGCCTGCATGCCCTCGAAGTACGGGGGCTTGCGCACGTAGGTCGAGTCCTCGGCCCACTCGAAGGTCTTGCCCTCCGGCGTGGGCAGCGACTGCCACTGCTCGTCACCGGCGAACACGTCCTGGTAGGCCGTGCTGAACCCGGTCGCGCCGATCGCCGAGGCGATGACCTCGTCGATCTCCTTGGCGCTGGGCCAGATGTCGGCGAGGAAGACCGGCTTGCCGTCCGAGCCGGTGCCCAGCGGCTCGGTGGTGATGTCCAGGTCCATCGTGCCGGCCAGCGCGTACGCGACGACCAGCGGCGGCGAGGCCAGGTAGTTCATCTTGACGTCCGGGTTGATCCGGCCCTCGAAGTTGCGGTTGCCGGAGAGCACGCTGACCGCGGTGAGGTCGGCCTCGTTGACCGCGGCCGAGATGGCCTCGGGCAGCGGGCCGGAGTTGCCGATGCAGGTGGTGCAGCCGTAGCCGACCAGGTTGAAGCCGAGCTTGTCCAGGTACGGCGTGAGGCCGGCCCGGTCGTAGTAGTCCATGACCACCTTGGAACCCGGCGCCAGCGTGGTCTTGACCCACGGCTTGCGGTTCAGGCCCCGGTCGACGGCGTTGCGGGCGAGCAGCGCCGCGCCGATCATGACCTGCGGGTTGGACGTGTTGGTGCAGCTGGTGATGGCGGCGATCACGACCGCGCCGTGGTCCAGCTCGAACTCGGTGCCGTCCTCGCCGACCACCCGGGTCGGGTTGGAGGGCCGGCCCTCGGCGCCGTTCGCCGCGCTGACCAGGTGGTGATGCGGCTTGTCGACGTCGGAGTCGGTGTGGTTGGCCGGCGGGTCGCTGGCCGGGAAGGACTCGGCGCTGGCCTCGTCGGCCGGGCCCTCGACGTCGACGTAGTTGCCGAGCACCTCGCGGAACATCGGCTTGGCGCGGTCCAGCGGGACGCGGTCCTGCGGGCGCTTCGGGCCGGCCAGCGACGGCACGATCGTCGACAGGTCGAGCTCGAGGCGCTCGGAATAGTTCGGCTCCGCTGCCGGGTCGTGCCACAGGCCCTGGCGCTTGGCGTACGCCTCGACCAGCGCGACCTGCTGCTCGGCGCGGCCGGTGAGCTTGAGGTATTTGATCGTCTCGTCGTCGATCGGGAAGATCGCCACGGTCGAGCCGTACTCGGGCGACATGTTGCCGATCGTGGCCCGGTTGGCCAGCGGCACGGCGCCGACGCCGGGGCCGTAGAACTCGACGAACTTGCTGACCACGCCGTGCTCGCGGAGCATCTCGGTGATGGTCAGCACCAGGTCGGTGGCGGTGGTGCCGGCCGGCATCTCGCCGTGCAGCTTGAAGCCGACGACCCGCGGGATCAGCATGCTGACCGGCTGGCCCAGCATCGCGGCCTCGGCCTCGATGCCGCCGACGCCCCAGCCCAGCACGCCCAGGCCGTTGACCATGGTGGTGTGCGAGTCGGTGCCGACGACGGTGTCCGGGTAGGCCTGGCCGCCGCGTTCCATGATCGTGCGGGCCAGGTATTCGATGTTGACCTGGTGCACGATGCCGGTGCCGGGCGGGACGACCTTGAACTCGTTGAACGCGGTCTGGCCCCAGCGCAGGAACTGGTAGCGCTCGCGGTTGCGCTGGTATTCCAGCTCCACGTTGCGGGCGAAGGCGTCCTCGCGACCGAACAGGTCGGCGATGACCGAGTGGTCGATGACCAGCTCGGCGGGGGCGAGGGGGTTGACCTTCGTCGGGTCGCCGCCCAGCTCCTTGACGGCCTCGCGCATGGTGGCGAGGTCGACGACGCAGGGAACGCCGGTGAAGTCCTGCATGAGCACCCGCGCCGGGGTGAACTGGATCTCCACGCTCGGGTCGGCGGTGGGATCCCAGCCGCCGAGTGCCCGGATGTGGTCGGCGGTGATGTTCGCGCCGTCCTCCGTGCGGAGCAGGTTCTCCAGCAGGATCTTCAGGGAGTACGGCAGGCGGTCATGCCCGTCGACCTTGTCGATCGTGAAAATCTCGTAGCTCGCGTCTGCGACGCGTAGCTCGCTCTTCGCACCAAAGGTGTCGAGGCTGGCCACGTCATCTCCTTCACACCCAGCGACCGTGAGTAGTCCTCATCAGTCTGTCGCACCGGTGACGGCCGCCCGCCGGTTAGGTTGTCCTAACTCAGGGTTCACGTCTTCCGTAAACCGTACGTCCGTCTTGTTATCCGGTGCAACCCGGGTCGGTGGTTTGGCCAACAAGATCATCGGGAACCAGGTGTTCCGTGCAGGCACCCACGGATCTGGCTCACCTCACAGACTTCTTCGACCGCTACGGCACCGCCCTGACCAGTGGCGACGTCGCCGGGGTCGCGGGGTGCTACGCACTGCCGGGCATGGTGGTCTCGGACACGTACAGCTTCACCTTCGCCTCCCCGGCGGCGGTGGCGTTGTCGTTTCTCGGCGCCGCGCCCGCGTACCGGGAGCAGCACATCGTCGCCGCGCACGCCCAGCTGCGCGACGTGCAGCGGCTCAGCACGGCGCTGGCGATGGTCGCCGTCGAGTGGGAATACCTGGACAGTCTCGGCAATGCGGTCCCCGGCGAGTGCTATCGCTACCTGATCCGGACCGACGCGAGCGGCCCGCGGATCACCACGGTCATCGCGACCCACGGAAACTGACGTACCCCGGTGCCATCATGTGCAGGTGACGACGATCGAGATCGCCCCGCCTGACGCGTCGACCGGGCTCAGCAGGCCGCAGTGGCTGGTCGTGCACTATCGGCGCGACGACGAGGGCTACGGCGACTGGTCGCTGCACGCCTGGGGCGACATCGCCCCCGAGGCGATCACCGGGTTCCCGGGCGGCCACCCCTTCGCCGGCGAGGACGACTACGGCCGCTTCGCCTGGGTCAGGCTGGCCGACACGGCCCGCGAGGTCGGTTTCCTGGTGGTCGACGCCGCCGGCGCCAAGGACGTGACCGACGACCGGCATGTCGACCCGGCCGTCACCCCGCAGATCTGGCTGCGCCCCGGCGACCCGTCGATCTATCCCAGCGCGGCCGCGGCCGGCCACCCCACCGATCCGGTGACCGAGGACGGCTTCGCGGTCATCCACTACCGCCGGCCCGACGGCGACTACACCGGCTGGGGCGTGCACGCCTGGGAGGGCACGCCGAGCAAGCCGCTGTGGCACGCGCCGCACACCCCCGCGGCCTTCGACGCCTTCGGCGCCGTGTTCCGGGTGCCGGTCCGCCCGGAGGCGGCCGGCCTGCGCTTCGTGCTGCACCGCGGCGACGTCAAGGACCTGCCGGACGACCAGCGCCTCGACCTGACCACCAGCCGCGAGGTGTGGCTGCTGGCCGGCACCGCCGCGCCGGTCCGGCCCGACGTCCGCTCGCTGGGGCCCGAGCTCGACCCGGCCCGCGCGCTCGCCGTCTTCCTCGACCGCACCACGCTGGCCCTGCCGCCGCACCTCGCCGACCTGGCCACGAGCTTCACGCTGGTGGCCGCCCCGGGGGCGGGGGCCCACGACGAGGCCGACAGCCAGGTCACGGGCGGCCTGCGCCGCGACGGCGACGAGCTGTCCGGCGAGCACACCCAGCTGCCGCTGACCCCGCGCCCGGGCGGGCTGTTCCAGGCGCAGAGCCGGCACTTCCCGCACCTGCGGGCCTATCGCGCCTTCGCGGTCCCGGAGCTGGGCGACGCCGCGCTGAGCCACCTGCTGCGCGGGCAGCTGCTGGTGGCCGGCCGCGACCCGGCCGGCCGGCTCACGGTGCTGACGGCGGCCCAGCTGCCGGGCGTCCTCGACGACCTCTATGCGGAGGCCGCCGACGCCGAGCTCGGCGTGGTGCTGACCGACGAGCGCCCGACCATCGCGGTGTGGGCGCCCACCGCGCGCACGGTCGCGCTGGAGCTTTCCCGCACCCCCGACGACGCCGAGCCGAAGGTCCTGCCGATGGACCGCGACGAGCTGACCGGGGTCTGGTCGATCACGGGCAAGCGCAAGTGGCTCGGCCGCTACTACCGCTTCCGGGTCGAGGTCTGGCACCCGGCGGCGCAGCGCGTGGTGACCAGCAGCGTCACGGATCCCTATTCGCTGTCGCTGTCGGTGGACTCGACGCACAGCCAGCTCGTCGACCTGTCCGAGCCGGACCTGCTGCCGCCGGGCTGGGCGACCCGGGCCAAGCCGCCGGCCGTCGCCCCGGCCCGGATGCAGATCGCCGAGCTGCACGTCCGGGATTTCTCCATCGCCGACACCACCGTGCCGCCGGCGCTGCGCGGCACCTACCTGGCCTTCGCCCAGGACGACTCGGCGGGGATGCGGCATCTGCGGATGCTCGCCGACGCCGGCCTCACCCACGTGCACCTGCTGCCCGCCTTCGACTACGCCACCGTGCCGGACCGCCGCGCCGACCAGGCGGTGCCCAAGTGCGACCTGGCCGCGTTCCCGCCGGATTCCACCGAGCAGCAGCGCGCGGTGGCGGCCGTCGCCGCCGAGGACGGCTTCAACTGGGGGTACGACCCGCTGCACTACACGACGCCCGAGGGCAGCTTCGCCGTCGAGCCCGCCGGCAGCGCCCGCATCCTGGAGTTCCGGACGATGGTGGCGGCGCTCAACGCGGCCGGCCTGCGGGTCGTGATGGACGTCGTCTACAACCACACCATGGCCGACGGGCTGGCGCCGTGGAGCGTGCTGGACCGCGTCGTCCCCGGCTACTACCACCGGCTGCTCGACGACGGCACGGTCGCCGAGTCGACCTGCTGCTCCAACACCGCGCCCGAGCACATGATGATGGGCCGCCTGGTCATCGACTCGATCGTCACCTGGGCCCGCGATTACCACGTCGACGGCTTCCGCTTCGACCTGATGGGGCACCACCCGCGCGCCAACATCCTCGAGACCCGGGTCACCCTGGACCACCTCGACCCCGACATCTACCTGTACGGCGAGGGCTGGAATTTCG
This sequence comes from Actinoplanes sp. ATCC 53533, assembly GCF_003947245.1. Lineage (NCBI taxonomy): Bacteria > Bacillati > Actinomycetota > Actinomycetes > Micromonosporales > Micromonosporaceae > Actinoplanes > Actinoplanes sp. ATCC 53533. Next base: position 83,320 of record NZ_QHHV01000015.1, read on the forward strand.
GCGAGATCGCGTACGACGCCCGGTTCGTGCAGGCGACACAGGTCAACATGGCCGGCACCGGGATCGGCACGTTCAACGACCGGCTGCGCGACGCGGTCCGCGGCGGCGGCTCGTTCGGTGACGATCCGTCGGAGCAGGGGTTCGCGACCGGGCTGGGCGCCGCCACCCCGCTGCCCGTGCACGACCGGATCAAGGTGGGGCTGTCGGGTGGCCTGGCGACCTACCGGTTCGTGACGCACACCGGCGTCGAGCACAGCGGCGCGCAGATCGACTACAACGGCTCACCAAGCGGATACGCGGCCGCCCCGGGCGAGTGCGTCAGCTACGTGGACGCGCACGACAACGAGATCCTCTACGACGCGATGGCCTTCAAGCTGCCGCCGTCGCTGCCGATGATCGAGCGCGCCCGGATGCAGGTGCTCGCGCTCTCCCTGGTCGTGCTCGGGCAGGGCGTCGGCTTCGTCGCGCTGGGCACGGAACGGCTGCGGTCGAAGTCGCTGGACCGCAACTCCTACGACTCGGGCGACTGGTTCAACCAGATCCGCTGGAACAGCGCCGACGGCAACGGCTTCGGCGTGGGCCTGCCGCCGGCCGCCGACAACGAGGACAAGTGGCCGTGGGCCCGCCCACTGCTCGCCGACCCGGCGCTGGTCCCGTCCGCGGAGATCATCGACCTGGCCGCGGCCCGCTATGCCGAGCTGCTGCGCATCCGCGGCTCCTCACCGGTCTTCGGCCTGCCGACGGCGGACGAGGTCCAGCGCCGGCTGTCCTTCCCGCTGGGCGGCCCGGGGGAGAGCCCGGGCGTGATCGTGATGTGCCTGGACGGCACGGGCCTCGACCAGCGCTGGGGCACGGTGGTGGTGGTCTTCAACGCGACCGAGGAGGCGACCACCCAGCACGTCCGGGCGCTCGCGGAGGTCAGGCTGAGCCCGCATCCGGAGCTGGTGGCGTCGGCCGATCCACTGCTGCGCACGGCCACGGCGACGGCGGGCACGCTCACCGTCCCGGCCCGCTCCGTCGCGGTGTTCGTGGCCGAGCTGGGTTAGGGGGTGTCCGGGCCGACCTCATGCTCGGCGTCCTGCTGCCTGCCCCGCCGGGTGGCGGAGTTCCCGCATCGGGCCAGCCGCCGAACCGCCTCATGGTGGCGTTCCGAGCTGCTGATCGAGGTCGTCCCGCAGCGAAGCGGCATCGATGCCGAGCGACCCGAGCAGCAGTGACGCGGTCGAGTCCGCATCCTTCAGGGTCGCGGCCAGCAGGTGCGTGGTGCCGATATCGCGGTGGTGATGACGACGTGCGAGGTCGCCGGCGTGTTCCATCGCCATCGCGGCGGGGCGGGTCCACGACGGGTCACCGATCTTGCCGCCGGTGGACACATGTCGCCGCAGAAGATCGGCAGGGGTGAGCACGTCATCGTCGGGAGGGAGGCGTTCGGCGGCAAGCTGGGCCGAGCGGAGGTCGAAGCCCTTTCGGCTCAGGATGAGGTCACCCTGGTTGCGCTGCCGGTATCGTGCCGCCAGGCCGCTGCCGATCGCGGTGAGTTGTTCCCGCATGCTCATGATCGCCAGCAGTAGATGCGCTTCCTGCACGCTGCGATGACCGGTTATCACGGTCTGTCGCAGGATTTCGAGTTCCAGGACGATCAGGACCGGACCCAACCGTTCGTGCCGAGTGGTGAATCGCCGGATGACGCCGGGAACCCAACGGATCAGCAGCGGGATTCGCTGGTCGGTGATGCCGGCCGGGGCGAGGAGACCGGTGAGTGGGGTGTAGGGCTCTTCCGGCGCCCAGGGGCACTGTTCGCGAAGCGCGGACGTGGTGGCGGCAATATCGAGGCCGGCGGTCCCGGCCAGCGAATGCACGGCGGGATGCTCGGAGCGCAGCAGGCCGAGCAGCAGGGCGGCTACGCCGAGCTGCGGGGCACCGGCCGAGGCCGCTTCGTCAGCGGCCCGCTCCAAGGCTTCGGCGACCTCCCTGTCCCAGAGCGGAAGCGCCGGCCCCGCGCCCGTGGCGCCTTGGGCACGGAGTTTCTCATCGTTGCCCCGCAGCACCACCCAGCGTGCTTCGCGTAACGCAGGCACCCGCGTCGCAGCAGGCTCCGCCTCCTCGGCCTGTCCGGCGGCGTCGGCCGAGACGTTCGCGGCGAGGAGCGGTCCTGCTTCTCCGGCCTGTCTCGCGGCGCCGGCCGGGACGTCCGCTGCGAGCCGCGGGAGCGCCTCGGCCAACGCCGCACCGAGCATGGGCCGGGCCAGGGTCTTGTCGTTGCGGGCCGCGGCGACCAGCACCAGTGCCGGGTCGATTTCCGCATGCCCGTCGAAGAGGGCGTAGTAATACGCGGCTCGCAGAATATCCGCGACCGGGTCGCTCACTTCCGGTGCCGGCCCGTGGGCAGCGCTCATGGTCCGTCCTTTGCCGTGAGTGTGGTGGTCTCGCCTACACGAACTCGCCCGGCGGCGGCGAGGGGCGATTCGATCGGGTCGGTCTGCGGGAATCGTCCGGTCAGCGGAGTGTATGGCCGGACGGCCTTGGTGATGAGATCGCCGTGGTTGACGGTCGTGCTGGCCGAACCGAACCGTCCGGTGGTGCTCCCATCTGCGGGCACAGGCTGGTGCTCGCTATTGCACGGCGGGCGGGCCGCTTGGCAGTGTGACGGTGAAGGTGGTGCCGCCGTCCGGGCCGGCCGGCTCCGCTGTGATCGTGCCGCGGTGGGCGTCGACGATGGCCTTGCTGATGGCCAGGCCGAGGCCGGTGCCCTTGATGCCCTCGGCGACGGCGTTCGAGGCGCGGAAGAACCGGTCGAACAAGTGTGTCCGCTGCCCGGCCGGGATGCCGATGCCGGTGTCGGTGACCCGCAGCGTCGTGGTCTTGTCGTCGTGGCGGCCGGTGACGGTCACGGTGCCGTTCCGTGGGGTGTATTTGACGGCGTTGGACACCAGGTTGTCGAGCACCTGGCGCAGCCGCACCGGATCGGCGTGCACCGGCAGGTTCCGGGCGACGTCGACGGCGACGGTGATGCCCTTGGCGGTGGCGTCGGGGCGGCGGGCGTCCACGCTGTCCACCACCAGCCGGATCAGCGAGACCGGCCGCGGTTCCAGGCGCAGCTGGCCGGCGTCGATCCGGGCCGTGTCCAGCAGGTCGTCGACCAGCCCCCGCATGTGCGCGCTGTGCCGGTCGATCACCGTGGCGAGGTGACGGTGATCGCCGGTCAGGGCGGGGTCCTCGAGCAGCATCTCGGTGTAGGCGCTGATGGTCGCCAGCGGGTTGCGCAGCTCGTGGCTGACCAGGGCGACGAGTTCGTCCTTGAGCCGGTCGAGCTCGCGTAGCCGGCCGTTCTGCTGCTGCTGGTCGTACAGCACCTGTTCGCGCCGGTCGGCCAGCTCCCGGCGGGCGGTGACGTCGGTGGCGATGCCGTCGACGTAGAGCCGGCCGTCCTCCGGGCGGGGCACGGAGCGGATCCAGACCCAGCGGGTGACGCCGTCCAGTCCCAGCACGCGAACCTCGGCGTCGGCGGCCGTGCCGGCGAGGACAGTGCGCCGCAGCTGGTCCATGGCGGGCCGGTCGTCCGGGTGCACCTGCTCGCCCATGGCTCTGGGGAGGTCGGCGTCCGCGGGCAGCTGACCGCCGAAGATACCGGTGCTGTCGGGGCTGGCGTAGACGGCGGTGCGGCTGCCGTCGGCCTCGATGGCGAAGGTCCACACATAGTCGTTGACCTGGGCCACGACCCGGTCGAAGGCCCGCCGGGTGGCGGCCAGGGTCAGGGTGAGCTCCTCCGCCCGGCGGCGCTCGAGATACCGGCCGAGGTGGGCGCAGACGCCGTCGAGCATGGCCATGAGGTCCGCGTCGGCCTCCTCCACCGCGGTGCTCACGAACAGCAGGACGCCCAGCACGCGGTCGTCGCTGCGGACCGGCAGCCCGATGGCGGTGTGCAGGCCGGCGGCGCGGGCCTGCTCCCGCCGCAGCACCGTGCGGGGATCGTCGGCGATCTCGGGGATCCACAGCTCGGTGCCGGTCTCCCAGACGATCCCGGCCAGCCCGGTGCCGCGGGGCAGCACGAACGGCTGGTCGTTGGTCACGGTGCTGAGCGGATGGCCGGGATCGGCCCAGAAGCAGACCCGGCTGATGGTCCCCGTGCCGTCGTCGGTGCGCCAGAACTCCCCGCAGGTCCAGCCCAGCGCGGTGGCGATCGCGGCGACCGCGCCGGTGGCCGCCTGCTCCGCGGTGGTGGCGTCGGCCAGCACGCCCGCCACGGCGTGCTGGGTCCGCTGCAGGATCGCGGCCCGGTGCTGATCGGTGATGTCGTGCAGGGCGGCGACCGCGCCGAGCTGACGGCCGTCGGCGGTGATGATCGGGCGGGCGTTCGCGACGAACCGGCGGCGACGGCCGTTGGTCGCGCGGACGGTGAGTTCCTGGCCGTCGACGTGCTCACCCGCGTACGCCCGGGCCAGCGGCACCTCGTCGGGCTCCAGCGGCCGCTCGCCGTCCGGGCCGTAAAGCCGGGTCGAGTAGGCCGGCGGGTCCTCGCCGGGACCGTGCAGGCTGCGCAACGCGCTGTTGCGCAGCACGAGCCGGCCGTCGGCGTCGCAGGCCACGACGCCGGTGTCGAGGCTGTCCAGCAGGGTGTGCAGGAACGTCCGGTCGTCGGCCGACCGCTGTTCGGCCGCCTTCCGGGCGCTGATGTCGTGCAGGAAGGCGTGGCAGACCAGGGTGTCCTGCTCCGGCACCACCCGCAGGGTCATCTCGATCGGGAACTCGCGGCCGGACCGGTCCACGGCCGCCAGCTCGAGGCGCTGCCCGGACAGGGCCGACACGCCGGAGTCCCGGACCCGTTTCAGCCCGGCATCGTGCGCGGCCTGGAACCGCGCCGGCAGGATCAGCTCGCCGACCGGTCGGCCGACGGCCTCCGCCGGCGCGTAGCCGAACAGGCCGGCCGCGGCGAGGTTCCAGGCGGTGACCACGCCGTCGGCGTCCGTCGACACGTACGCGTCGTTCGCGGTGTCCAGCACCCGGTGCATGCGTTCGGTGGTCAGCAGCAGGTCCCGGTTGACCGTGCGCAGCGCGATCTCCGTCTCGGCGGCGGTGGCCAGTGCCTGCACGATCGCGAGTTCCTGCGGCGTCCACTGCCGGGGCGCGGTGTCGATGACACAGAACGCGCCCAGCACCTCGCCGTCGGACGAGTGCAGCGGATAACCGGCGTAGGCGGCGACCGGCAGGTCATCGATCGTCGGGCTGTCGCACAGCCGGGCATCGGCCCGGGCGTCCGGCACGACCATGGGGGCGTCGTCGGTCACCACGTATCGGCAGAAGGAATGCGACAGCGGCGTCTGGCGGAGGGTGGCCCACGGCTCGCCCAGGCCGACCTGGCCGGCGAAGACCTGGCGGTCGGCGTCGACCAGCACCACCAGCGCCACCGGTGCGCCGGTGTGCCGCGCTGCGGTGGCCACCAGCCGGTCCAGCGACGGGTGGCAGCGGTCGTCCAGCAGGCCGGTTTCCCGCACTCGCCGCAGCCGCGCGGCGTCGTTCACCACGACGTCGCCCGGGTCCGTCGCGGCGGTTGGGCTCGGCCGGCGCCGATCGACGGCCGGCGCCGCAGCCGCCCGAACGCCGCCCTTGTCCACGTCTAACCCATCGTCCGGATCCCGGCGCGGATGAGTGTGTGGCCAGTCACCGCGGGCTGGGCACGCGTGGGTGGGCTCGACCCGGCGCCGGGGCCGTGGGTGCGATGGCGTTGCGCCGGTCTGGGAACATGGGCGCGGCCCGCCGAGCGGCGGGCGTTCCCGAGTTCGGAGGTCACCGTGCGGTTCGCCCGGGCATTGTGCGGCATCGCGCTCGTTGCGGCCCTGGCCGGCTGCACGGACGGAGAGCCGGCCGCGGCCCCGCCGCCGCCCAGTTTCGTCGCGCCCGCCTCGGCGCCGGCCTGGACCGAGCCCGCGGATTACGCGTTCGTCGCCGACCGGCAGTGCGAGGGCCAGCCGTCGCTGGGCAAATACCGGGTGACCGTCACCGCCGGCCAGGTCGCCGGCGTCGAACGGATCGACGGCAAGACGGCCTCCGGCGAGGAGGAGATCGAGGTGCCGTCGCTGGGCGGGCTGATGGAGCTGGCCCAGACCGCCGCCGACGACGGCGGCGCGATGACGGTCAAGGCGGATCCGGCTGACGGCCACCCGGTCCTGATCGCCTTCGACGTCTCCGACGGAAGCGAGGCGGCCGGCGAGGAAGCCGCCAGCTGCTTCGTGATCTCGGACTACGCACCCCGGGCCTAGCCGGGGCCCCGGGCCTAGCGCGCCGCCGGGCCCGCGGCCCGGGCCTAGCGCGGCCCCGGGCCTAGCGTGCCGCCGTCACCTACTCGGGCAGGCGTGGGCCGGCCTCGCGCTGCGCCGCCAGCCATGCCTCGACCTCGTCGGATGAGCGCGGCAGCCCCGCCGACAGGTTGCGGTAGCCGTCGGCGGTGACCAGGACGTCGTCCTCGATGCGGATGCCGATGCCGCGCAACTCGTCGGGGACCAGCTCGTCCTCGGGCTGGAAGTACAGGCCCGGCTCCACCGTCAGCACGTAGCCCTCGCCGAGCTCGCCGTCGCGGTAGTTTTCCTTGCGGGCCGCCGAGCAGTCGTGCACGTCGATGCCGAGCATGTGGCCGAAGCCGTGCAGGGTCCAGCGGCGGTACACCGTGGACTCCTCGGTCATCGCCTCCTCCACGCTCACCGGCAGCAGGCCCAGGTCGTGCAGGCCCTCGGCGAGCACCCGCATGCAGGTCAGGTGCACCTCCTTGAACTTCACCCCCGGCCGGATCGCGTCCATGCCGGCCTGCTGGGAGGCGTGCACGATGTCGTAGACCTGGCGCTGCAGGGGGGTGAAGGCGCCCGAGACCGGCAGCGTGCGGGTCACGTCGGCGGTGTAGAACGTGCGGCCCTCGACGCCCATGTCCATCAGCAGCAGCTCGCCCGGCTTGGTCACCCCGGTGTTGCGCACCCAGTGCAGGATCGTCGCGTGCGCGCCGGCGCCGACGATGCTGCCGTAGCCGACGTCGTTGCCGTCCGTCCGGGCGCGCAGGCCGAAGACGCCCTCCAGCAGGCGCTCCTTGACGCCGCGGTCGGCGGGCAGGATGCGGGCGACGTCCTCGAAGCCGCGCACGGTGGCGTCGACGGCCTCCTGCAGCTGGGAGATCTCCCACTCGTCCTTGATCAGCTTGAGCTCCGAGATCACCCCGGCCAGGGCGCGGTCGCGGCGCTGCCGCGGGTCGGGCTCGTAGGCCAGGATCGCGCGGTCCACGTTGGCGTCGTGGCCGCGCAGCACCCGGGTGCGGGCCGGCGCGGAGTCGGCCAGGGCCCCGCCGAGCTCGGCCCACGGCGCGGTCTCGAGGCCGAGCTCCGTCGACTTTTCGGCCAGGGTGTGCCGGCGGCCGACCCACAGCTCGCCGTCGCGGCTGCGGAAGAACTCGTCGGTCTCCTTGGAGGAGCGCTGGTGGCTGTAGAGGACCGCGTCGTGCCCGGAGCCGCTGGGGCGCATCACCAGCACGCTGCCGGGGTCGCTGTCGCCGGTCAGGTAGACGAAGTCGCTGCCCGGCCGGAACGGGTAGTCGGTGTCGTTGGCCCGGACCTTCTCGCTGCCGCTGGGGATGATCAGCGTCTCGCCGGCGAACGCCTCGGAGAGCGCGGCGCGGCGCTTGGCGTAATTGGGAGACTCCGGCCGCGGGGTCACGCTGAGGGCGTCATCGCGCCAGCCATCGCGCATGAACTGCAGGAACGCCTCCGGGAAATCCGGGTCGTGCGACTCGGTCTTCGGTGTCGTGCCCTCGCTCTGCTCGGCCATTGCCGGCCCTCCCGTCATCCGCGCGGCGTCCCTCGTCCCGCCCTGACGTTACCGCCTCGTCAAGATCAACTGCAGCCCGGCATCACCGGGTGGCCAGGGTGAGGCACGCCACGCGCGGTCCGGCCGTCCCGGCCTTGCCCCCGGCGGTACGGGTGTGCTCGGCGTGCACGATCAATGACCGCGGCGGCTCGATCTCGTCGAACGCCCAGTCCTGGCTCGCGGTGACGGTGGCGGCGCCGCGGGTGTCGGCGGTGAAGTCCAGCCAGACCTCGTTGCGCGGGTTCGCGTACGCCGGGTCGATCGAGGGCGGCGAGGCGGCGGCCATCGGGTCGGGGCTGTGCTGGTAGTGCGGGCCGGCGTCGGCCGGGGTCGCGGTGCAGGGCCGGGTGTGCAGGTGCGCCCCGTACGTCCGGCGTGGCACCAGGCCGGCGGCGGTCAGCCGTACCGTCGTGCCGTGGGCCGTCCGGGCGATGCTGACCTGGGCCGTCGCGCCGGGCGGGACCACCTTGGGGTCGTAGGTGATGGCCCGCGCGCTCTGCGGAAACGGCAGGAACGTGCCGGTCACCGTGCCCTCGGTCAGGGGTGCCGCGAGCCCGCCGGTGGTGGCCGCGGACGACGGCCGGGCCGGGCTGGGGGCGCCGCTGACCAGCCACGGCGTGGAGCCCGGCGGCAGGGACCCGGCGGACCCGGACGGCGGGCCGGCGGGACCGGCGCAGCCGGCCAGGGTGGCGGTGAGCAGGAAGGGCAGGGCGAATGCGCGCGGATGCATGGCACAAATCATGTCAAACAACCACATAACCTCCACATGACAGGCAGGATCCGGGAGTGGCTGGATTTCTGGGGTCCCGGGCGTAAGGCTGACGACATCAGAACGGCGTTACATGGAGGGATTCCGGATGGGCTACGCGGTGGTGCTCGGTGAAGCGTTGGTGGATCTCCTGGAGACCGGACGCGACGGCGAGTTGATCTACCGCCAGGCGATCGGCGGCGCCCCGCTCAACGTCTCGGTCGGCGTCACCCGGCTCGGCGGCGAGGTGCAGTACCTCGGCTCGCTGGGCAATGACACCCTCGGCGACCGGATCGCCGCGTTCCTGCGCCAGGTCGGCGTCGGCACGACCGGCCTGACCCGCGTGCCCGTGCCGACCACGCTGGCCGTGACGACCTTCGACGGCGCCGAGCCGACGTTCCAGTTCTACGGCGAACCACCGTCGTACGCGCTGCTGCGCCCGGAGGACATCGACGAGAAGGTCGTCGCCGAGGCCGCGGTGGTCTACACCGGGTCGATCAGCCTGATGCGCGAGCCGTTCCGGTCGGCGGCCCGCAAAGCGTGGGCGGTGCCGGGGCCGCTGCGCGTCTTCGACCCGAACGTGCGCCCGAAGCTGCTGCCCGACGCCGCCGCGGTCACCGAACTGCGCGACCTGGTCGAGGAGTTCTTCGCGACGGCCGACCTGGTCAAGCTGAGCTCGGCGGACGCCGAGGTGCTCTGGGACGGCGCGGGGCCGGTCGCCGCGGCCGAGCGCATCCTCGGGACCGGCGCGAAGGCGGTCGTGGTCACCTGCGGTTCGAAGGGCGCCTACGTCGCGACGACGGGGGGCAACGGGGTCATGCTGCCGGCGCCGGCGGTCGAGGCGGTGGACGCCACCGGCGCGGGCGACTCGGTGATGGGTGCCCTGGTCCGGCGCCTGCTGGCCGACGGCGTGCCGGCCGAGCCCGAGGGCTGGCAGGGCTACGTGCGCTTCGCGCTCGCGGTGGCCGGCCTGGTCTGCGAACGCCCGGGCGGCGCGGTGGCGATGCCGACCGCCGAAGAGCTCACCGCCCGCTGGGGCGCGCTCATCTAACGCTGCCCTCGCCGGTCTGCGGCAGCCCGCCGACCGCGGCGATGCCGGCGAGCGTCCAGGGCCGTCAGGCGTCGGCGAGCTCGGTGTGGATGGAGTCGCGGGTGACCGGCTGGCCACAGTGGTGGCAGCGCAGGTCGACCTGGACCGGTTGGCCGCAGGTGTGCCGGCGGGTGATTGCCGGGGTGTCCACCGCCCATTCGTCGCCCCACTGCTGCAGGGCGAGGGTGACCGGGAACAGTTCCTCGCCGGCCTCGCTGAGGTGGTACTCGTAGCGGGGCGGGTGCTCGCTGTATTGCCGGCGCTCGATGACCCCGGCGGCCTCGAGCTTGCGCAGCCGGTCGGCGAGGATGTCCCGCGAAACGGCGGTGTAGCCGGCGATGCGGGCGAATCGGTGCACGCCGTAGCCGATCTCGCGCAGGGCGGCTCGCCTCCCGCCCGGCCGGATAGACCCCGGCCCGGCGAGCATGCCGACGATCAGCCATACCGAATCCAGTATCAGGATCCCCCGAACCCGCAGCCAGTTCCTCGAGCCGATCGGGTCACGCGACCAGGGCCACCAGGGCCGGCTGCGCTACCTCACCGGCGGCAGCGGCGCACCGCTGGTGCTGCTGCACACCGTGCGCACCCAGGCCGAACACTTCCGCCACCTCCTGCTCGGCGAGTCGCTGGGCGCCACGCTCGTCCTCACCGCGGCGGCCGACCTGCCCGACCGGGTTCGCCGCGTGGTGTCGGTCAACCCGTACGACTATGCCGGCGGCATCGCCAGATCCAGTCTCCTGGCCCGGCTGATCGTCACCGGCGTCATCACACCCGGGATCGGTTCGCTGCTCGCCCGGCTGGAGCCGAAACCCGTCATGCGCGCCATCCTGGCCGGCGGCCTCGGCGACCCGGCCGCGCTGCGCGAGGACTACCTCGACGAACTGCTCAAGGTCGGCCACCACCCCGGCTACTCGACCGTCGCCCGCGCCGTCTACCGCAACCTGCCTAGCCTCATTGCGGCCCGCGCCCGCTACCCCCAGGTCACCGCGCCCGTTCACCTCATCTACGGCGAGCAGGACTGGTCCCGGCCCTCGGACCGGCAGGCCAACCGGCGACAGTTGCCCGACGCCGAGTTCACCCAGGTGCCCAAGGCCGGCCATTTCGTCGCACTGGAACGGCCCGACGTGCCCGCCGACCTGCTCAACTCGGTCGCCTGACCCAGCCCGATCGCATCAGGGCGTGCAACGCCTGAGGTGAGGATTCATCGGCCAGGGCGGCGCCACCCGCCCAGGCTGTCGCCAACACGCCGAGGAACAAGTCACGTCCCCGGACCCAGGGCTGGGCGCCACCGTCGTGCTGGGCCGCACGCAAGAACTGGTCGGTGACCGTGACGAAACCCTGGCAGGTGATGGCCAGGGGCGAGGTCTCCTCTGCCAGCGCGACCCGGAGAGGTTCCGGGAGACCGTCAAACGCGGTCACCCACTCGCTCAGTGCGTCGAGCCACCGAGCGAGCGCGACGCTGGAATCGGTTTCCTCGCGCCTGATGGCGTCGCGGCGAGACTCCAGTTCCCCATCGCGCGCCTGCAGAAGTGCGGCGAGCAACGCTTCTCGGCTCGGGAAGTGCCGGTAGAGCGTGCCCGGGCCGACGCCGGCCCGCTTCGCGATGGCATCCATGGAGCCGGCGACGCCCGTCTCGGCGAAGAATCGCTGCGCGACGTCGAGGATGTGTGTCCGGTTCCGCTGCTTGTCCGTCCGCGGCTGACGTGCGCCGGTCTTTGCCACGGCCATGGCTGGCACCTCCTTGTTTGACAATCCGGAGACTATCTCCGTATGGTCGTCCGAGTAAAGCGGAGACGCTCTCCATATTGTTGCATCAATCCGGAAGCAGGAGCAGACATGCCCACCCTCGGCATCATCGGAAGCGGAAACATCGGCACAGCCGTGGCTCGGCTCGCCGCGGCGGCCGGCATCCCCGTCGTGGTGGCGAATTCCCGCGGGCCGCGGACCCTCGCCGGCCTCATCGCGCAGCTCGGCCCGCTCGCCGCGGCGGGCACGGTGGAGCAGGCAGCCGAAGCCGGCGACCTCGTCCTCCTGTCGGTGCCGCTCATCGCGCACACCGGAGTACCGCCGGCACCGCTCGCGGGCAAGATCGTGCTGGACACCAGCAACTACTACCCCTCCCGCGACGGCCGCATCGCCGAGTTGGACGAGGAGAAGCTCACCACCAGCGAGCTGGTTCACCGGCACTTCGCGGGAGCCCGCCTGGTCAAGGCGTTCAACAACATCCTGGCCCACCACATCCCCGAGCTGGCCCGCCCCGCCGGCGCCGCCGACCGCACCGCCCTGGCGATAGCCGGTGACCACCCCGAGGCGAAAGTCGACGCGGCGGCGCTGATCGACCGACTGGGCTTCGACACCGTCGACGCCGGCCCGCTGGAGCAGAGCTGGCGCTTCGAGCCGGAGGCTGGGGCCTACACCCGCCTCTATCTCGCCGACCACGGCACTCCCGATGAGCGGATGCTGCAGGCTCCGGGCCGCCCGGTTGCGGCCTCCGAAGTACGCCGCGCGCTGCAGACAGCCGAGCGGGTGCGCGTCGCCGGCCGCGCGTTCTGACCGGGACGGCACGCGCCCTACCCGAGCTGGAGCCGGCGGGCGGAAGGTCCGGGATCGCGGTCAGAATGTGGCGATCGGGTTGAATCAACACGTCTTCGTAGCCCGACGGCTGAACGTCCTGGGGGTCGGCGGCGATCAGCGCGACCTGCCGTTCACGCAGCCACGGCAGGCAGGACGCGTGCCAGCCGGCCTGGGTGAAACCGCCGGCCGCACCGCTCTGGTGCCGGGCGCGGCCATAGCCGGTCCGCAGGAGCACCGCATCGCCGGATCGCACCCGCACACCCTGGCGGCGCTCGGCCTCCTCGAGCTCGTCGGGGAACACGCCCTGCCCCGGTTCCAACCACGGCACATCGCGGACTCGCGGGCACGGTATCTCGGCCCGCCGCCCTCGAACTCACGCACACCAGGTTTCCCGGCGACCACATCTGTTTCGCCGGGGACCCGGCGGCGTTCGAGTTTCGCTTCTGTGGCGTCGTTCGGCGGTGAGTATCGGGCACAATTCGTAGAGTGAGCGACACCCACGTCGAACCCGCCGACCTGGTCCGGGCGCGCAGCGGCGACGACGACGCGTTCAACCGCGTCGTCGGGCCGTTACGCCGGGAACTGCACGCGCATTGCTACCGGATGCTCGGCTCCACCTATGAGGCCGACGACGCCGAGCAGGACGCGCTGCTGCGCGCGTGGCGCGGGCTCGCCGGCTTCGAGGGCCGCGGCTCGCTGCGCTCCTGGCTCTACACCGTGGCGACCCGGACCTGCCTCGACGCCGTCGAGGCCCAGGGCCGGCGCGCACTGCCCGTCGACGTCGGGCCGTCAAGTCCCCGGGCGGTGTTCTGCGACGTGCCGTCGCACGCGGTCGCGTGGCTCGGGCCGTACCCGGATGGGGAACTGCCCCGCGCTCGGCCGGACGCGCGCTATGAGCAGCGCGAGGCCGTCGAGCTGGCGTTCGTCGCCGCCCTGCAGCACCTGCCGGGGGACCAGCGCGCGGCGCTGCTGCTCTACGAGGTGCTCGGCTTCTCGGCGGCGGAGATCGCCGAGGCCATCGCGACCTCGACCGCGTCGGTGGACAGCGCGCTGCAGCGAGCCCGGGCGATCGTGGCCGAGAAGGTGCCGGCCCGCAGCCAGCAGCAGACGCTGCGCACGCTCGGCGACGCGCGGCTGCGACAGGTCGTCACCGGCTACTCCGCCGCCTTGGAACGCGGCGACGTCGACGGTCTGCTCACCCTGCTCACCGACGATGTCACCTGGTCGATGCCGCCGCTGCCGCACTGGTACCGGGGGATCGAGGCCGTCACCGACTTCGCCGTCCGGCTGCCCCTGAGCTCGTGCGGCTCGTGGCAGCACGTCCCGGTGACGGCGAACGGGCAGGCGGCGGTCGCGCAGTATCTGGACGGCAGGGCCTGGTCGATCACCGTGCTCACGCTGCGCGGCGAGCGGATCGCCGAGATCATCTCATTCCTCGGCGCGGAGCACTTCGCGCCCTTCGGGCTGCCCGGTACGGTTCCCGACGATCCGCGATAGGTCGGGCTAGTCGCCGAGGGCCTTGGCGATGAAGCGCTGGCGGTCCAGGAGCATCCGCTCGACGCGGACCTCCGCGACCAGTTCCTCGCCGTCGCGGACGGCGACATCGAAGATGAGCTTGCGCCCGTCGACCTTGGCCAGGGTCGCCAGGGCGGTGACCCGGTGGCCGAGCGGGGTCGGCGCGCGGTGCTCGATCTCGGCGCGGACGCCGACCGTGGTCAGTCCGCCGGGCATCTGCCGGGCTGTCGCGGCGACCGTGGCGGCCTCGGCCAGCGCGAGCACCCGGGGCGTGCCGAGCACAGGCACATCACCCGAGCCGAGCGACTGGGCGGTGTCGGCGTCGGTGACGGTCAGCTCCACCCGGGCGCTGAGCCCGGGGGAGAACTCCGGAAGCTCCATGCGCACAGCTTAAGACCGTGGCGGCCGTCGCCAGTATGTGTCGTCCTCGGGCGCGCCGGGCTGGTCCGGCTCCGCGTGGTGCGGACCCGGCTCCGCCGGGGCTGGGTGCGGTGCGGCCGGGTGTGGCGCGGCCGGGATCTGTGGGGTCGGGACCTGTGGGGTCGGGACCTGCGGAGTTGTGCCGCGGGCCTGGCGGGCGCGGGTCGACAGTTGCTCGGCGATCCACCAGGCCTCGGCGATGTCGCGGTCCTGGGCCACCCCGGAGCGGCCGCCCGCGGTGTCGCCGTAGACCGTCGCCAGGCGCAGCAGCCGCTGCAGCGGGCCCTGCACGACCCGGACGCTCTGCAGCCGCGCGTACGGGACCATCGTCAGCTCCCGGGTGAGCAGCCCGGACCGCGACACGAAGACCTCGGGCGTCAGCCCCGCCCCGAACGACCGCAGCGCGATCGGGTGCAGCCAGCGGGCCCGGGACGGCGGCGGCAGCGTCGCGAGGGTGGCCAGGTCGACCCCGGGCAGCACCTCCCACACCAGCTCCCGGCCGGCCGCGAAGACGCCCACCGGCAGCAGCCGGTCCGAGCGCTTGTCGTCGTTCGACTGCGGGCCCGCATATCCGGCGATGTCCATGCGCATGTGCAGCCAGCCCTTGGCGCGCCAGAGCAGCGGCCAGGTCACGCCGATGGACTGGACCCGGTGCGGCGGGATGATCTGACTGCGGGTCTCCAGCAGCCCATAGCTGACCGCGAGCCGCTCGTCGGGGTCGCGGGCCAGCCGGAACTCCCAGTCCTGCAGCACCCGCCGGACGGGTTGCATCAGCACGCCGGCCATGGCGGTCACGGTGCTGGCGATGCCGACGAAGGTCCAGGTGCCCTCCATGACGAACTGCATGACCACGAAGGCGACGCCGAACGGCAGCAGGAAGGCCTGCGGGGTGAGCAACTGGCTGATCAGCAGGTCGCGGTTGCTGACCCGGAAGAGCGGCCGTTCCAGCGCGGGCGGGCCGGCCGCCGGCGGCGCGGCGGGATCCGGTGCGCCATTGGTACGGCCGGCGAGCGCGAGCAACCGCTGCCGCAGGGCGGAGGCCTCCCGGACGGTCAGGTAGGCCAGGGGCGCCTCGGTCTTGCCCCCGCCGACGACCTCGAGCCGCAGCTCGGCGAGCCCGGTGAGCTGGGCGAGCAGCGGCCGGCGCAGCTCGACGGCCTGCAACCGGTCCAGCGGGATGGCCCGGTTGCGCCGCCAGACCAGCCCGTCCTGGATCCGCAGCTCCCGGCCGACCACGTGATAGCCGGTGTTCAGCCAGCCGATCACCGAGAAGATCACCACGCCGACCGCGAGGACGGCGACGACCAGGGCGAACCGTTCGACCCCCACCTGTGACAACGTCTGCCAGCTCAGCGCGGCGACGATGACGACGATGGACTTGGCCCCGCTGAGTAGCGGGCTGAGCGGATGCAACCGGCGCCGCGGCTCGTCGACCACCACCTCGCTCGGCCCGGCGCCGCCGGCCGATTCCACCCCGGCCGGCTCCGCGCCGGGGTGCGGGATGTCTGGCTCCGTGGCAGCGGGCTCGCGGGGTGCTCCGGGCTCCGGCTGGGGGCGGGGGTAGGCGGTGGTCACAGGCCTTCGGCCCGGTCCTCGCCCAGCGCGGTCAGCCTGTCCCGCAGCCGGGATGCTTCCTCCGGCGGCAGTCCGGGGATCTTGGCGTCGGTGGCCGCCGCCGCAGTGTGCAGCTGGACCGTGGCCAGGCGGAACGCGCGCTCCAACGGACCCGCGGTCACGTCGACGAACTGCATGCGGGCGTACGGGACGATCGACAGCCGGCGGATCACCAGGCCGTGCCGGACCAGCAGGTCGTTGTCGCGCTCGGCGTACCCCCAGGCTTTGACGGCCCGGACCGTCACCACGGAGCGCCAGGCCGCGAAGACCAGGACCACCGCCATCCCCGTCGGCCAGCTCCAGTGGCCGGTCAGCACCCAGCCGACGGTCAGCCCGGCCAGGATCGCGACCACCCAGATCGCCCTGTTGATCAGCTCCACAGTGATCAGGCTGCGGGAGACCGGCCGCCAGTCGACCGTGTCGGGCCACGGCTCGAGCGGGTCGGTCGGGGCGGGCGCCGGGGCGCTGGGCTCGGTCACGCTGAAAGCCTATGGGGTGCTGTCGCTCTGCGGCGTCCGGAACGAGGTCACCTCGCGCAGGAAACCCCGCGCGGTGAGGAACTCGGTGAGGTACTCACGGTGATCGTCGCAGGCCAGCCAGGTCTTCCGGTACGCCGGATCGTGCAGCTTGGGATTGTTCCAGAGCAGCGACCAGGCACCGGGCGCACGACAGCCCTTGCGCGAGCACTGCGGGGGAAGCTCCTCGACCACGAGTGAACAGTAGCCGGTCGAAATGGATTAGAGCGCCGGGCGACCACGGGGGAAGTCGCCCGGCGACGGGCTGAATGTTACACGTCCCGCCCGGCCTTCCGTCTACCCGCTGCGGGTGCCCGTTCGAGCGCATCGCGCAGAAAGATCGACTTCTCGGGCCGCTCCCGACGCTGAACAGACACGTCCGGAAACCCGAACAGCAGAGTGGAGTCGGGGCTCTGCCCGACGGCTCCAAGCATGGTCGTGTAAGTCTTGAGCGTCGGCACCCGTGCCGGCGCGACCCGGATACGCAGAATCTCGATGGAGGACCGGTGGCCGAGCCGACCACGCCCGAGGGCACGAGCAGCGCCGATCCGGGCAGCCCGGTGCCGCCCGCACAGGACGCCACCCAGCTCGAACGGGCCATGTTCGAGGTCAAGCGGGTCATCGTCGGCCAGGACCGGATGATCGAGCGGATGTTCGTCGCGCTGCTGGCCCGCGGGCACTGCCTGCTCGAGGGCGTGCCCGGCGTCGCCAAGACCCTGGCGGTCGAGACCCTGGCCCGGGTGGTCGGCGGCACGTTCTCGCGGATCCAGTTCACCCCCGACCTGGTGCCCGCCGACATCGTCGGCACCCGGATCTACCGGCAGTCGAGCGAGAAGTTCGACGTCGAGCTCGGCCCGGTCTTCGTCAACTTCCTGCTCGCCGACGAGATCAACCGCGCGCCCGCCAAGGTGCAGTCGGCGCTGCTCGAGGTCATGGCCGAGCACCAGGTGTCGATCGGCGGCGAGACACACTCGGTGCCGGACCCGTTCCTGGTCATGGCGACCCAGAACCCGATCGAGCAGGAGGGCGTCTACCCGCTGCCCGAGGCGCAGCGGGACCGCTTCCTGATGAAGATCCTGGTCGGCTATCCCACCGACGCCGAGGAGCGCGAGATCGTCTACCGGATGGGCGTCAGCCCGCCGGAGCCCAAGGCGATCTTCACCTCGGCGGACCTGCTCGCCCTGCAGCGCCGCGCCGACCAGGTCTTCGTGCACAACGCCCTGGTCGACTACACGGTCCGGCTGGTGCTGGCCACCCGCGCGCCGGCGCAGCACGGCATGCCGGACGTCGCCCAGCTGATCCAGTACGGCGCCAGCCCGCGCGCCTCGCTCGGCATCGTCCGCGCCACCCGGGCGATCGCCCTGCTCCGCGGCCGCGACTACGCGCTGCCGCAGGACGTGCTGGACATCGCGCCGGACATCCTGCGGCACCGGCTGGTGCTCAGCTACGACGCGCTCGCCGACGACATCCCGGCCGACCACATCGTGGCGCGCATCATGGCCAGCGTGCCGATGCCCTCGGTCGCCGCCCGCCAGGGTGCCTCACCCAACGGCCACCAGGTGTCCGGCGTGCCGGCCCCGGCCAGCGGCGTCCCGGCCAACGGGCACCCGCAGCAGCCGGCCTGGCCGGGACAGCAGTGACGGTCAGCCCGTGACGACCGCCGGCCTCCCGCCCACCACGAAAGACGCGAGCACGACCCGCGCCGAGGCCGTGCTGTCGCGGCTGCAGCTGCTGGTCACCCGCAAGCTGGACGGCCTGCTGCAGGGTGACTACGCCGGGCTGCTGCCGGGCCCGGGCAGCGAGGCGGGGGAGAGCCGCGAATACCGGCCCGGCGACGACGTGCGCCGGATGGACTGGCCGGTCACGGCCCGGACCACCCAGCCACACGTACGGCGTACGGTCGCCGACCGTGAGCTCGAGACGTGGATGGCAGTCGACCTGTCGGCCAGCCTCGACTTCGGGACGGCGGCCATGCTCAAGCGCGACCTGGTGCTCGCGGCCGCGACGGCGATGGCGCACCTGACCGTCCGCGGCGGCAACCGGATCGGCGCCGTCGTGGGCACCGGTTCCGGCCTGCCCGCCCAGGAGCAGAGCGGCTTCAGTTGGCGCCGGCGGCGGGAGAGCAGCGCACCCGCGCCGGAGGGCCACCCGATCGTCAGGATGCCGGCCCGCCCCGGCCGCAAGGAAGCGCAGGGGCTGCTGCGCGCGATCGCCCGTACCCAGGTCAGGCCGGGACGCGCCGACCTCGGTGAGCTGATCGACATGCTGAACCGGCCCCCGCGCCGCCGGGGTGTCGCCGTGGTCATCTCGGACTTCATGGCGCCGGTGGAGGGCTGGTCCCGGCCGATCCGCAAGCTCGGCGTCCGGCACGACGTGCTGGCGATCGAGGTCGTCGACCCGCGCGAGCTGGAGTTGCCGGACGTCGGCGTGCTGACCCTGGCCGACCCGGAGACCGGCGTGCTGCACGAGGTGCAGACGGCCGACCCGGCGCTGCGCGCCCGCTACGCGGAGGCGGCCGCCAACCAGCGCGGCGAGATTGCCCGGGCGCTGCGGGCGGCCGGTGCCGCACACTTGAGGTTGCGCACCGACACCGACTGGCTGCTGGACGTCGTCCGTTTTGTGGCCGCCCAACGACACGCTCGCACCCGGGGGACAACGCGATGATCCGCTTCCTGCAGCCGTGGTGGCTGCTCGCCGTCCTGTCCGTCCTGGCCGTGGCCGGCGCCTACGTGCTGCGGCAGTTCCGCCGCCGCACGTACGCGATGAAGTTCACGAACGTGGAGCTGCTGCGCAGCCTGGCGCCCAAAGGCCTGGGCTGGCGCCGGCACGTGGCCGCCGGCGCCTTCCTGCTGAGCCTGCTGTCGCTGGCGTTCGCCATGGCCCGCCCGTCGATCGACCGCGAGGAGCCGCTGGAACGGGCGACCGTGATGCTGGCCATCGACGTGTCGCTGTCGATGGAGGCCGACGACGTCCAGCCGAACCGGATCGAGGCGGCCCAGGAGGCGGCCAAGGCGTTCGTGCAGGAGCTGCCGCCGACGTACAACCTGGGCCTGGTCTCCTTCGCCAAGGCGGCGAACGTCCTGGTCTCACCGACCAAGGACCGCGCCGCCGTGATCGCGGGCATCGACGGGCTGACCCTGGCCGAGGCGACAGCGACCGGCGAGGCGGTCTTCACCTCGCTCGACGCGATCCGCACGGTCCCGGCGGACGGCGCCGACGGCGCACCGCCGGCCCGCATCGTGCTGCTCTCGGACGGCTACCGGACCTCGGGCCGCTCCATCGAGGACGCGGCCGCGGCGGCCGAGGCGGCCAACGTGCCCGTGTCCACGATCGCTTTCGGCACCGACACCGGCGTGGTCGACATCCGCGGCCAGCTGCAGCGGGTGCCGGTGGACCGGCTGTCGCTGCAGCAGCTCGCGGACAAGACCAAGGGCTACTTCTACGAGGCGGCGTCGGTCTCCGAGCTCAAGCAGGTCTACGAGGACATGGGCAGCTCGATCGGCCACCGCGTCGAGCCCCGCGAGGTCACCCAGTGGTATGCCGGGGTGGCCCTGCTGCTCGGACTCATCGCCGGAGCGATGAGTCTGCTGTGGACGTCGCGACTGCCCTGACGCCGGTCAGGGTCATGGGCGGTCAGGGCGCGCCGTGCACCAGGACGAAGAGGACGACGACCCAGGCGGCGGCGATGGTGAAGGTGAGAGGAGCGACAAACTTGCTCATGGCAGTGACTTTCCGGTTGGCTTACCGACAGGGAAAGTGCGCACACGGAGCGTCGCGGCCGGCACCCAGCTCCGTCGCGGCGCGGCACGACGCCGCCGGGCTCCGGCAGACAGCCGGGGCCGCGGAACGGCAGGGGGAGCGGAGTGGGTCTTCGTGTCAGCGGATCGGATTCGGGCTCACGGCCGGTGAGGGCACGGAGCGGTCGAGGTCAGAGCGGCTGACGAACGGCCCGGCCACGACTAGGAGGATCGCTATCTCGCACAGCGATCACCTCCGTAAGTAGTGCGGCTCGGGAACCGTCGACGAGCGTACCTCTTAAGCCGGACCTAAGGTAATCGGGACCGTCAACCTTTCGTTGAGCTGCCCCTGTGTTGGGGGTCGGGGGGTTCACTCGGCGGATGTCCACGCAGCGGTACCTCGTTCCGCATGGCTACGGCGTGGGCTGCCTGTGGTGGTGGGTCCCCGCGCGGTCGACCCGGGAGATCCTGGGGACTTTCGCCGGGGTCGAGATCCTGGGGGCTTCGCGGCTCGGCCGGCTCCACGCCGCCACGGCATACCATCGGCCGACGCCGGGCGGCACGAGACTCAGCCGGAGCATCCCTTGTCGGAATACCGGTCATAACGCCAGAAATAGGTCGCTTGACAGTGGGGTGCCGAAGGGCCTTGCAGAAGTCTTTCCGGGGCCTGCTGATTACCAAGATCTCCGGGTTCGGGCCGGTCTCTTTGCGGGCCGGTCCCTTGCGGGCCGGTCACTTGCGGGCCGGGCCGGGCCGGGCCGGGGCGGGCAGGCGCCGGTGCCGCAGCTCGGCGACGAGCCGGCATTGCAGCGTTTCGCGTACCTCGGCCTGTTGACGACGCATCTGACCGGACCGCAGGCGGCGTGCGCCGATCGGGGCATCATCGTGAACTTCGTATTCGTTGCTCAGCCGCGCTGGCTTGCGGATCGTCGGTGTATCGCGAGGGCCAGCAAACCGCCGAGAACGGGTAGCCAAGCGAGCCGATGCCAGACCCAGTCCGTGCTGCCGGGAGCCGTGAGCAGGCCGGGCATCGCCGGGTCGAGGAGGGCGGCGGCGCCGGCGACGGCGAGGAGCACGCTCTGGTGGCCGAGGTAGACCGGTACGGCGACCCGGTTCAGGGCGGCCACCGGACGCCAGGCCCGATCGTGGCGCAGCAGCCGGCCGAGCGGTCCCCGCAGCATCAGAAAGACGCCGATCTGGGTGACCGCCAACGCGACAGCCGCCAGCGAGGGCGGGTCGAGGTTGGAGCGTCCCTGACCGGGAACGCCGACCGCACTCACCGGATAGCCGGCGAACAGAATAAGGGCGGCCAGGACCGTGACCCCGTTGCAGACGAGCGCGGTGCCGACCCAGCCGCCGGCGCCTGATGGCGGCGCGCCGGCCGAACCGTTGGCGGTGCGGGTATCGGCCGGGGCGTTGGTTGTCGGTGGCGGCGTGCAGACCCGGTCGATGGACTTCGGTGCTGGTGCGGCGGTCAGGTCGCTGGTGGCGCGCGGTGTGCGGCCCTCGTCCCTCGCGGCCAGGGCCATGCCGAGCAGCCAGGGAACCGACCACGCAGCCGGGAGCGCCACGAGCCCCGGCAGCAGCCCGAGGTCACCGGCCGCGACCATCGCGATCGGGGGCAGCACCGCGAGCACCCCGACCCGGCTGACAACCCGCCGCAGCGGGCCGGCGGCGGCGCGTAGCCCAAGGTAGGGCAGCAGAAACCAGAGCGGGCTCACGACCAGGCCGGTGATCGTGCTCAGGGTCGCCGTGGACAGCCCCAGCGCGGCCCCGGCGAACAGGACGATCGCCAGACCAGCGAGCAGGCCGAGCACCGCGCGCACCAACCGGACGATCCCGTTGCGCGGGCCGGGTCGCCGGACGGGCTGGCGGGCTGCGGCGTACCCACCGGCGAAGAAGAGCAGGCCCAGTGTCTGCAGTAGCCAGGTGACCGGAGCCAGGGCGGGCATCATGCTGAGCGGGCTCGCGGTCGTGACACCGTCCGGGCCGGGGACCAGGCCGGTGACCAGCCAATGCCCGGCGACCACACCGACGATCGCACCAGCGCGAGCCGCGTCGATGGTCCGGTCGCGCGGGAAGGCACTCATGCCGACCCCACCGTGACGCTTTCGACACCCTCGACCTTGTCGCCCCCGACGCCAACGCCCGTGCCCGAAGCCGAAGCCGCGCTCGAAGCCGCGGCTATGTCCTCGTGCGAGGTCGTGCTTGGAGCCGTGGCCGTGTCTGGAGCCGTGGCTATGTCCTCGTGCGAGGTCGTGTCCGATGTCGCGGTGGAGGCCGAGGGTGAAGCTGTGGCCTCGGATGCGGGATGGCCGAGCACGACTGCGGCGACCGCTTCCAGCGTCGCGGAACCCGGGCTCAGATAGCCGTCGTGCCCGATGACACCGGTCGTCGGCAGGGACAGGGCGCCGAAGGCGGGATTGGACGGTCGTCGGCCGTGGCCGAGGTGACCCACGCGCAGTTGCGGTATCCGCCGGATCCAGTCGTCGGCCGCGAGCGCCGACCAGACCCGGGCGCCGCCCAGATCGGCCGCCGTGCTCGCGCCCATGCCCGGCGCGCCCAGCGCGATGACGTCCGTGACCCGGGGCAGGTGCGGTGCGGCCAGTCCCACGACCAGCGCGCCGTAGCTGTGGCCGATGAGGGTCACCGCGGCCCGGGCGGGCAGCGCCTGTACGAGCTCCGTCAGCGCCGCCGCGCCGGCCCGCGCGCGAAGGTCCCGGGCCGACTCCAGGGATAGCCCTTCCGGCGGGTCGTAGCCGAGCCAGGCCACGACCGCGACCCGCGCGTCGGGGGCTGCGGCGTGCAGCGCGGCGTACACGGTTCGGGCCTGGACGGCGGGTGCCCGGTGGGCGACGCCGCCGAGGCCGCGGTCGAAGTCGCGCAGCCGGGTGTCCACGCCGGGGACGAGCACCGCGATCCGTTCGGCGGTGGCCAGATCGCCGAGCACCTCGACGGCCCGGCCGTCGCCGCGCGGATCGAAGGAGAGGAACCGGCGCCCGGATCGCGCCCAGGACGCATAGGGCTCGCCGGCGTGGGCCATCGCCGTGGCGGCAGGCGTGGCGGCAGGCGTGGTGTCCGTCGTGGACACTCCGAGCGGCAGGGCCAGGATCAGCAGCAAGAGCGGCAGGGTGATTCGCATGGCTCGCACCCTGCGGCGCCGGGGTGGCCCGGGGCGTCACTCCACGGTGCTGACATCGAGGCCCTACCGTGGGGCTATTCGCCGGCCGCGACGAGACCCGACTCGTATGCGAAGACGACCGCCTGGGCCCGGTCGCGCAGGGCGAGCTTGGCCAGGATGCGGCCCACATGGGTCTTCACCGTCTGTTCCGCGACCACCAGCTCCGCCGCTATCTCCTGGTTGGACCGGCCGCGGGCGATCAGCCGCAGCACCTCGGTCTCGCGCGGGGTGAGACCGGCCAGGGCGGTGGGTCGCGGATTCGGGGTGCGGGACGGGCGGGCCGTGAACTCCGCGATGAGCCGGCGGGTCACCGAGGGGGCCAACAGCGCCTCCCCGGCGGCGACGACCCGGACCGCGTGCACCAGATCCGCCGCCGGGGCGTCCTTGAGCAGGAAGCCGCTGGCCCCGGCGCGCAGGGCTTCGTAGACGTAGTCGTCGAGGTCGAAGGTCGTCAGGATGAGCACCCGGACCGAGGAGCCCGGGGTCAGCAGCCTGCGGGTCGCCTCCAGGCCGTCCATGACCGGCATGCGGACGTCCATCAGCACCACGTCCGGGTCGAGCCGGCGGGCCTCCGCGACCGCCGCCGCGCCGTCCGGGGCGTCGCCGACCACGAGCAGGTCGGGCTGGGCCGCGAGCAGCGCCCCGAACCCCTGCCGCACCATGGCCTGATCGTCGGCGATGAGAACCCGGATCATCGGATCCCCTGCGGCGAGGGCGACGGCGAGGGCGGTGAGGGTGGCGAGGGTGGCGATGACGGGGGCGGCGACGACGAGGGCGAGGGTGGCGAGGGCGGCGGCGACGGCAATGGCAGCCTTGCGGCGACCCGGTAGCCGCCGCTTGGCTCGGGGCCGGCCTTCAGCGTGCCGCCGAGCAGGGTGGACCGCTCCCGCATGCCGATCAGCCCGTGCCCGGGCCCGCCGGCCGTCCCCCCGATCGTGCGGGGGTTGGTGGCCGGTGGCTCCGGCGTGTCGGGCCCGCTTTCGGGCATCGTGGCGGACTTGCTCGGGCCGTTGTCGATCTCCACGCGCAGCTCGTCCGCCTTGCTGTTGAGCGAGACCAGCACCGGGCCGCCGGGCGCGTGCCGGGCCGCGTTTGCCAGGGCCTCCTGCACGATTCGGTATGCCGCCAGCCCGACCGCCTCCGGGACGTCGCCGACCTCGGTGGCGGCGAGGCGGACCTCGATCCCGGCCCGTCGTGCCGCCTCGACGAGCGCGGGCACGTCGGACAGCCCCGGCTGCGGCGCGCGGGGCGACTCGTCGGTCTCCGCCCGCAGCACGCCGAGCAGCCGCCGCATGTCGGTCAGCGCCTCCCGGGCGCCCGCCGCGATGGCGGTGAACTCCGTCAGGGCCGGCGGCGGCAGGCCGGAGATCCTGTATGGCGCGGTCTCGGCCTGCACGGCGATCATCGACATGTGGTGGGCCACCACGTCGTGCATCTCGCGGGCGATCCGGGCCCGCTCCTCCAGCACCGCCCGGCGGGCCTGCTCCAGCTCGGTCAGCTCGGATTGCCGGGCCAGCTCCTCGCGGCTGCGCCGGCGGCGCGACACCACGTCGCCGGCGAGCGCGATCGCCACCACCAGCATCGCGGCGCCCCACGCGTTGGCGCGCGGCGCGAACAGGAACACCGGCACGACGTTGAGCGCGGTCACCCAGGCGATGACGGCGGACTCCTCCCGCGCGGCGAGCGCGGCGAGCACGAGCAGGAAGCCGAGGATCTGCACCGGGGACCAGGGCCAGGACTCGCTGGGGACGGCGCCGAGGGTGCCGAGGAACAGCAACGGATAGGCCAGGCGCCAGGCCAGCAGGGGCTGCCGCACGGCGATCACGACCGGCAGCACCGCCCAGACCGCCAGCAGCATGGCCATGAGCTGGCTGAGCTCGCGGTTCTCCAGCAGGTAGGTCCCGTTTGCGACGGTCAGGCCGATCAGGGCGAGGAGGCCCAGCGGTACGCCGTACGGCCGGAATCGGGCCCAGCGGGGCGACCGGGCCGGCGGCGGCCGACGGTCCGGACCGAGCACGACCCGGCGCAGGGGACCGGTTACCTCCATCCCGGCAGGCTACGGCGACCGGCCCCGGCCCGTCGTGCACCTGAGGGATGATCTGGATGCCCTACTCAGGTATGACCGGGGCCGGGCTTCGTGCTACCCGGAGGTAACGCCTAGTCTGCGAACGATCTGTTCTCGACCGAAGGAGTACGCGTGGCCCGCACCGTGTTGGTGACCGGAGGTAACCGCGGCATCGGCCTGGCCATCGCGCAGGCGTTCGCCAAGCAGGGCGACCGGGTGGCCGTCACGCATCGTGGCAGCGGCGCACCCGCGGGCCTGTTCGGCGTCGAGTGTGACATCACCGACTCCGCCGCCGTCGACGCCGCGTTCACGACGGTGGAGCAGGAGCTGGGCCCGGTCGAGGTGCTCGTCGCCAACGCCGGCATCACCGACGACACCCTGCTGCTGCGCATGTCCGAGGAGCAGTTCACCCGGGTGCTGGACACCAACCTGACCGGTTCGTTCCGGGTCGCCAAGCGTGCCAGCAGCAAGATGCTGCGGGCCAAGTGGGGCCGGATCATCTTCATCTCCTCGGTCGTCGGCCTGTACGGCGGGCCCGGCCAGGTGAACTATGCGGCGAGCAAGGCCGGCCTGGTCGGCATGGCCCGCTCGATCACCCGGGAGCTGGGCAGCCGTAACATCACGGCGAACGTGGTCGCGCCGGGCTTCATCGGCACCGAGATGACCGATGTGCTGTCCGACACCCGCAAGGCGGAGATCCTCAAGGCGATCCCGGCCGGGCGGCTCGCCGCGCCGGACGAGGTCGCGCAGGCGGTGACGTTCCTCGCCGGTGACGGCGCGGCATACATCTCGGGTGCGGTCATCCCGGTCGACGGCGGCCTCGGCATGGGTCACTGAGCCCACCCGCGGCGAAAGACCCATGCGAAGTCGTTGGATGACCCAGCTCTGCGAAACGGAGAACAGAAAAGTGTCTGGACTGCTGGCCGGCAAGCGGCTGCTCATCACCGGCATCATCACCGACGCGTCGATCGCGTTCTCGGTGGCGAAGATCGCCCAGGAGAACGGCGCGACGGTCGTGCTGACCGGCTTCGGCCGGATGTCGCTGGTCGAGCGGATCGCCAAGCGGCTGCCGGAGCCCGCGCCGGTCATCGAGCTGGACGTGACGAATCCGGAGCAGCTCGCCGGCATCGCCGACAAGGTGCGCGAGCACGTCGACGGCCTGGACGGCGTGGTGCACTCGATCGGGTTCGCGCCGCAGAGCTGTCTCGGCGGCGGCTTCCTGGACGCGCCCTGGGAGGACGTGGCCACGGCGTTGCACGTGTCGACGTACTCGTACAAGTCGCTGGCCACGGCCTGCCTGCCGCTGATGGGCCAGGGCGGCAGCATCGTCGGCCTGACCTTCGACGCGACCAAGGCGTGGCCGGTCTACGACTGGATGGGCGTCGCCAAGGCCGGCCTGGAGTCGGCGTCCCGCTATCTCGCCCTGCACCTGGGCAAGCAGGGCATCCGCAGCAACCTGGTGTCGGCCGGCCCGCTGCGCACGATGGCGGCGCGGTCGATCCCGGGCTTCGAGCAGTTCGAGGAGGCCTGGGCGGAGCGCGCGCCGCTGGGCTGGGATCTGGCCGACCAGGAGCCGGCGGCGCGGGCGGTCTGCGCCCTGCTGTCCGACTGGTTCCCGGCCACGACGGGCGAGATCGTGCACGTCGACGGCGGTTACCACGCGCTGGGCGCCTGACCGCAGGCCGCACGGGGCCGGGGGCGCAGGTGCGGCCCCCGGCTCGGCGAGGGAGGATGGGGCGGTGGGTTACGACGCGTTCCTGCTGCTCTCCTTCGGCGGCCCCGAGCACCCCGACGACGTGATGCCTTTCCTGCGCAACGTGACGCGCGGGCGGGGCATCCCTGAGGAACGGCTCGCCGAGGTGGCCGAGCACTACTACCACTTCGGCGGGGTCTCGCCGATCAACCAGCAGTGCCGGGAGCTGCTCGCGGCGGTGACGGCCGACTTCGGCGCGCACGGTGTGACGCTGCCCACGTACTGGGGAAACCGCAACTGGCAGCCGATGCTCGCCGACACCCTGGCGCGGATGCGCGACGACGGCGTCACCTCGGCGCTCGGCTTCGCCACCAGCGCGTACGGCGGCTACTCCTCCTGCAAGCAGTACTGGGAGGACATCGCCCAGGCCCGTGCCAAGGTCGGCCCGGGCGCGCCCGCGGTGGCCAAGCTGCGCCAGTTCCACGATCACCCGGGCTTCGTCGCGCCGCACGCCGACGCGGTCAGGGCGGCCCTGGCCGGGCTGGACCCGGCCCGCCGGGCCGGCACCCGGATCGTCTTCACCGCCCACTCGATCCCGGTGTCGATGGCCAAGACCGCCGGGCCCGACGGCGGCCGCTACGAGGCCCAGCTGCACGAGACCGCCGCGCTGGTGCACGCCGCCGCCGCGCCCGACCTGCCCTGGGACCTGGTCTGGCAGAGCCGTTCCGGCCCGCCGCAGGTGCCGTGGCTGGAGCCGGACATCAACGATCACCTGACCGCGCTGGCCGCCAAGGATGTCACCGACGTGGTGGTGAGCCCGATCGGCTTCGTCTCGGATCACCTGGAGGTGCTCTGGGACCTGGACAACGAGGCCCGCGACACGGCCGCCGAGCTGGGCCTGGGCTACGCCCGCGCGGCCACCCCCGGCACCGACCCGAGGTTCGTCACGATGGTCCGCGAGCTGGTCGAGGAGCGCACGAGCGGCGCGGCCCGCGAGCGGCTCGGTACGCTGCCGATCTGGGACCAGTGCCCCGCCAACTGCTGCCCGCCCCCGCAACGCCGAGGAGCCTCATGACCGAGCGCAAGGCCGTCGAGAGTTGGCTCACCGACATGGACGGGGTCCTCGTGCACGAGGGCGAGCCGGTCCCCGGTGCCCCCGAGTTCGTCAACCGGATGAAGGCGTCGGGCAAGCCGTTCCTCATCCTGACCAACAACTCCATCTACACACCCCGTGACCTGCAGGCCCGGCTGGCCCGGATGGGCTTCGACGTGCCCGAGCAGTCGATCTGGACGGCGGCCCTGGCGACCGCGCAGTTCCTGGCCGACCAGCGCCCGGGCGGCACGGCGTACGTGATCGGCGAGGCCGGCCTGACCACGGCGATGCACGCGGTCGGCTACGTGCTGACCGACTACGCGCCGGACTACGTGGTGCTCGGCGAGACCCGCACGTACAGCTTCGAGGCGATCACCAAGGCGGTCCGCCTGATCAACGACGGCGCCCGGTTCATCTGCACCAACCCGGACCCGACCGGGCCGTCCAACGAGGGCGCCCTGCCGGCGGCCGGCTCCGTGGCGGCGATGATCTCGAAGGCGACCGGCGTCGAGCCGTACTTCGTGGGCAAGCCGAACCCGATGATGATGCGCTCGGCGCTGAACGTGATCGGCGGGCACAGCGAGAGCACCGCGATGATCGGTGACCGGATGGACACCGACGTGCTGTGCGGCCTGGAGGCGGGCCTGGAGACGATCCTGGTCCTGACCGGGATCAGCACGCGGGCGGAGAGCGAGCGGTATCCGTACCGGCCGTCGCGCATCGTGGACAGCGTCGCCGACCTGATCGTCGAGATCTGACCGGGGCGCCGGACAGCCCCTCGACGGCTCGGTGTGCCCGCCTCTGGCGGGCTATCCGAGATGTGTGTACGTCCGGGGCGGAAGGAGTGCCGATTGGAGATAGCGAGGCTGCTACTCGGCGTTCTCGTCGCTACGGCCCTCCCGGCCAGCGTGCCGGCGTTGCGCGAGAGACGACTTGTAGCGCTGCTGTTTTCGGGAGTCTTCGGCTGCTACGCGGTTGTGCCGGCCCTGAACGGCTGGGCTGCGTCGTTCACCTGGGTTACCGCGGTTGCCGCCAGTCAGGCAAACGTCTTCCTGCGCGGCAATTCATCTGGTGAAACATCGTCGCGTACATTCCGCGACGCGTTCAAGGACTTGAACAAGGCGGTTAGGCCGGCGGTCGTCGCTGGATTGGTGCTGCTCCCCATTCCGGTAGCCTGGGTCGCGTTCTACGGCGAGCAGTATGTCCGCGCGTTGACGAGATCAGCTGGCAGCGACGAGGTCGCGGTAGTCGTATCGGGGCTCCTGCTGGTGGTATTCGTGGGCAATGATCTGGCATATCTCGCGGTGCGGCCGTATCTGTCGAGGTTGAGCACGAGTGGTGCGAACGCCGACAGCATCGTCCCGTCGGGGATATATGTCGGCTGGGTCGAAAGGGCGGTCATTTTTACCTTTGTGGCAGGTGGGCAGGCCGATGCCGCGGCCCTGGCGGTTGCCGCCAAGGCTCTCTTTCGTCTGCCCGAGGTGCAGGACGAGGAAAAGGGTTCCATTCTCGGTGAGTACATCATCGTCGGTACGCTCGCGAGCGTTCTGGTCTCCATAACCGGCGCCGTGGCCGTTCGCCTTGCACTAGGATTGTCGGCACTATGACGAGCTTCCTGGAGCATCCCGGCTTCAAGCTGCTGTTGGGTCTTGGCCTGTCGCCGGAGGGCTTTGCCGTGGCCGGCAGCGGGCCCTTATTCGCCCGCGGCTGGATAACCGACCCCGGCGATGTCGACGTGATCGCCAGAGGCGCGACGTGGGATCAAGTTCGCGAATTAGGGCAAGTTGATGATGCTCCCTTTTCGAGAGTCAAACGCGTCCTGTTGTTCGACGGCCAGATCGAGGTGCTCGATGGATGGTTTCCGGAGATCTGGGATGTGGATGGACTGATCGATGACTCCGACGTCATCGAAGGAGTGCGGTTTGTGAGACTGGCGGTCATCGCCCAGACCAAGAAACTGCTCCGGCGGCCCCGGGATGAGCTTCACCTCAAGGTCTTGGCCGCGCACGGATGGGTCGGCTGACCGCCTATGCGAGCGCTCCGATCTGATCAGCCGCACGGCTGGCGGTGGGTCGCTCGCCTCGACTCGTACCACGCGTCGCCGACCGGCTCGCCGGCCAGGTTCCAGCTCCACGAGATCTTCGGCGTGACGCGCAGGTAGAAGCCGGGCCCCACCATCCCGGTCCGCTCGATGGGACCGTCGGCGCTGCCGTAGACGCGAATTCCTCTCGCGATGAACGGCTGCATCGAGACCAAGTCGTCCACCACCAGGGCGACCTGGCGATGGCCGGCCGCGACGTTCCGGATCTTTCGGGTGCGGTGGACCGACTCGCCCGAGCCGCCCACCCAGAAGTGGGTCCCGTCGAACTCGAAGGCGAGCGGCACGACGTCAGGCTGCGCTTGCGGCCCGATCGTCGAGAAACGCGCGAGCGGTTGAGATCGCAGGTAGGCGATCTCCTCGTCGGTGAACGACAAGGTGCCCCCTCGGGTGGTCGACGCTCCTTTACGCCCTGCAGTCTCTCAGGGATCACCGCATAACGCATCAAATGCGGGGGCGCTGCGTGCCTCAAGGCGAGCGGTGGGCCGGCCATCAGGAGGCCGGCGTGCCCGGCGCACCCGCCGCACTGAGCCGCACCCGCCGGTCTGGCAGGGTGGCGGCATGGCATTGTCCTGGGAAGAGTCGTACATCGGCGGCCTGCGCACGCTCGCCGGCGACGAGCGGGTGCTCATCTCCGTCGGCGCGCATGGGCTCGTTCGCGACGCGGATGGCCGGATTCTGCTGATCCAGCGCTCCGACGACCGGACCTGGGCGCTGCCCGGCGGCACGATGGAGCTGGGCGAGACGTTGCGCGAGTGCGCCATCCGGGAGATCCGCGAGGAAGCCGGCCTGCTGGCGCGCGAGGTCACCCCGTTCGGCCTCTACACCCGGGCGCGGGACTGGTTTCCCAACCCCTACGGGCACCGCTATCAGTACATCGCCCTGATGTGCCGGGTCGACGGCTACGACGGCGAGCTGGAGCGGGTCACCGACGAGAGCGTCGATGCCGGCTGGTTCGCCCCGGACGCGCTGCCGGCGGGCTCGGGTGGCCTGGTCACCCGGGCCCTGCGCGATCTGGCACTGTTCGAGGCGAAGGGCACCTTCGCCCTGGACTAGGCCGGGCCGCTACATGCCCGCGGCGACCTGGGCGAAGTAGCGGTTCGCCACCCGGGTGTGCAGCTCGAAGCCGAGCGGCTCCGGCGCGCGCAGCACCTGCCAGCCGAGGGCCTCCTTGTTCGGCACCACGGGCGGCAGGTCGTCCTCCGTGGACAACGCCGGGAGCAGGCCGAAGATCAGCAAGGTGCCGTCCGGTGCGCTGATCGCGTCGTACAGCCGTACCGAATCGGGGTCTGCCTCCAGGCCGACCTCCTCGCGCAGCTCGCGCACCGCCGCGTGCTCCCAGGTCTCGCCCACCTCGATGAAGCCGCCCGGCAGGGCCAGGGTGTCCCGCGCCGGCGGGATGCCGCGGCGCACGACCAGCAGGCCGCCGCCGACCGGCTGCACCGCGACGGCGACCGGCGTCGGGTTGAGGTAGCTGGTCTCGCCGCAGGCGCCGCAGCGGCGCGGCCAGGCCTGCCCGGGCACGAAGCGCGCGCCGCAGAAGGTGCAGTGCGCATATCTGTCAGGCATGCAGCGGGGCGTTGCAGGCCGCGACCAGTGCCTGACGGCAGGCCGTGGTCAGCGGGCGCAGGGCGGCGTCGCGCTGTTGGGCCTCGTAGCCGTTTACCGCGCCGCCGGGGGCGTTGTGCTCGGCCAGCACCAGGACCTGGTCGAGGACGCTGGCCCGGGCGAAGAGCCGGCGCGAGCGCGGGTCGAACCCCGGCGGCAGCGTCGCGGTGCTCTCCGGGCGGCGCAGCGCCTGTAGCGCGCCCGCCAGCTCCGGGCGCCAATGCGCGACGTCGAGGCGGGTCAGCTGCGTGGTCGCCTCGGCCAGCGCCGTGGTCAGCGCGGCCTCCGCCTCGGCGGAACCCATCTGGAACGTCGGCTTGAAGGCCGGCACCGGGTAGAAGCGCCACAGTACGGTCTCGAACTCGACGCCCGAGCCGGAGGTGTGCCGGCGCAGCTCGGGCACCACCCCGAAGGACGGCGTCACCAGGGCCTCGCCGGCCAGCAGCGCCGCGCCGGTCAGCTCGCCGGGGCCGGGTAGCCCGCGGGGGTCGCCGGGGGCTGGCAGCACCAGCCGGATGTCGTCCGGGTGCAGCTTGGCGAACGCGGGTAGCGCGTGGGCGATGGACACGTCGGTCCACGTGCCGGGGGCATCGGCGACGAGGTGCTCCTCGTCGCCGGCGATCTCGTCGGCCAGCTCGTCGAAGGGCACGAGACCGGCCCGCCAGGCGCGTACCCACGCTACGAACCGGGTCGACCGGCGTGCCGTGAGTGTCGCCGCATCTGCTGCGGGGGACATGCGAGCAAGGGTACGTGCCGTTCGGCGAGCTTGTCTCGGTCGGAGCGTCGGAACCGGCGTGTCCGGACCCACAAGTTAACGTGCGGGACATGTATGGCGATGATGTGCTCGCGGGTGAATGGCGGCGCCGCAAGGTGGTGCCCGAGGTGGACGCCGAGCGGGATCTGGTGGTCGAGGACGTCGATTCGGGGTTCTGCGGCGCGGTCGTCGGCTTCGAGCTGGGCGCCGTCGTGCTGGAGGACCGGCGCGGCAAGCGCCGCAACTTTCCGCTAGAGCCCGCCGCGTTCCTGCTGGAGGGCCAGGTCGTGACGCTGCGCCGGCCCGCCGCCAAGCAAGCCACCCCGGCACGGCAGCGGACCGCTTCCGGGTCCGTCGCGGTCGCGGGGGTACGCGCCCAGGTCGCCAAGGCCAGCCGGATCTGGGTCGAGGGCGTGCACGACGCCGCCCTGGTCGAGCGGATCTGGGGCGACGACCTGCGCGTCGAGGGGGTGGTGGTGGAGCCGCTGGACGGCATCGACGACCTGGCCGGCGCGGTGCGCGAGTTTCAGCCGGCCCGCAACCGCCGGGTCGGTGTGCTGGTCGACCACCTCGTCGCCGGGTCCAAGGAGAGCCGGATCGTCGCCGCGGTCCAGGACCCGAATGTGCTGGTCACCGGGCATCCGTACATCGACGTGTGGCAGGCGGTGAAGCCGGCGCGGGTCGGGCTGCGGGCCTGGCCGGTGATCCCGCCCGGGCAGCCGTGGAAGGAGGGCGTCTGCCGGGCCGTCGGCATCGCCGAGCCGTACGAGATGTGGCGGCGGATCCTGGGCGGTGTGAACAGCTACAAGGACGTCGAGACGCCGCTGATCAACGCGATGGAGCGGCTCATCGACTTCGTCACCGAGCCGAGCTGAGCAGCGCCTCGGCCAGCGCCGGACGGCGACGCCCTCGCGCTGCCCGCCGCGGTCGCGGCGATCGAGCGGATCACCGCGGCGGCCTCGACGAGACGGTCGAGCGGGCCACCGCCTACCTGGCGGCGGGCGCCGACGGCATCTTCGTGCCCGGGGTGACCGACCCGGCCACCGTCGCCGCCCTGGTCGAGCGGATCGACGCCCCGATCAATGCGATGGTCGGGCCCGGCGCGCCGGGCGTCGCGGAGCTGTCCGCGCTCGGCGTGGCCCGGATCAGCCTCGGCTCGTCCGTCGCCCAGGCGGCCCTCGGCGGGGGCGGCTACGGCGAAGCGTGCGGCGCGGCCGACTACGGCATGCTCAACGCCCTGCTCAAGCCGGGTCGCGTCTGAGCCTCAGGCCAGGTGCTTCGGGTCGCGGCTGAACACGAAGGTGGCGATGTCGAGCTTCGTGACCGCGCCGTCCGGGTCGCGGAGCACGGTCAGCACCTCGCCGGCGTTCGTGCCGGCCGTGCCCCGCCAGCGGTCCCGGCCCTCGCGGACGAACCGCCACGGCGGCCGCGCGGCCGGCCCGACCGGCCGCATGACCAGGTCCGGGCCGTCGGCGGACACCTCGTACTCGGCGCCCATCCACCACCAGCGGCCGCACAGCTCGGCGGCCTCGCCCTCCGGCGGGGGAGCGGGCCGCCACGGCTCGGGCACCACCGGCTCGGCGTCCAGGACCGTGGTCAGCACCTCCAGGCTCAGCGCCCGGATGCTGGTGCCGCGCAGGCCGTACGAGTTGGCGAAGGCGATCACGCCGGTGCGGCTGGGCCGGTGCACGACCAGCTGGGACACGTAGCCGGGCATCGAGCCGCCGTGGCCCGCGTACACCCGCTCGCCGACCCGCGTCAGCTCCGGTCCCAGGCCGTGCCCGGCGGTCCAGGCCTCGTCCTGGATGACCACCGGGGTGCACATCTCGTCGACGGTCTCGCGGCTGAGCACGGCCGGCGCCGGGTCGGCCAGGAACGCCGCCCACTTCGCCATGTCGGTCACCGTCGACCAGAGCTGGCCGGCCGGGGCCATCGCGCCCGAGTCCAGCCGGGGCTCCTCGTGCAGGCTGTCGTCCAGTTCGTGCACGACATAACCGCGGGCGTACGGCTCGACCGGGGAGTACGTGGTCCGCTTCATGCCCAGCGGGTCGAGCACCCGCTTGCCGACCAGGTCGGCCCAGGACTCACCGGTGGCGCGCCGCAGCACCGCGCCGAGCAGCCCGTACGCCAGGTTCGAGTAGTGGTAGGCCCGGAACGGCGGTCCGGCGATCTTGTCGAAGGCCAGCTCGGCCAGGAGCTGGTCCACGTCGCCGCCGGTGTTGCGCTCCCACCACGGTCCGTCGGGCTCGCGCTGCAGCCCGGAGACGTGCCCGAGCAGCTGGCGCAGGGTGATGCCGCCGACCGGGGTGCCCGGCAGGTGCCGGTAGAGCAGGTCGTCGAGGGCGAAGAAGCCCTCGTCCCGCAGCTGCATCACCAGGGTGGCGGTGAGCGTCTTGGTGATCGAGCCGAGCCGGTACTGGGTCTTGGGATCCGGTGGTGGGGTCTGCCCGGCGCCGGTGAAATGCAGCAGCGAGCGGTCGCGGACGACCGCCAGCGCCAGGGACGGCGCGCGGCCCGCGGACTGCGCGTGGGCGACGATCTCGGTGACGCGTCGGCCGGTTTCCGGCAGCAGGGACACGGTGAGCCTTTCTCGGACGGGGACGGTCCAAGGTCTAACTGAACGGCGCCGATATGGCTACGCCGGGAAGTCGACCTCACGCGGCGTCGCCGGGAGAGCGCGGACGTGTCACGATCAGAGGGTGGAAAGCGTTCTCTGGATCGTCCTCGCCATTGCCCTCGCGATCGCCGAGGCCTTCACCGCGTCTTTCCTGGTCATCTTCTTCGCCGTGGGCGCCCTCGCGGCGGCCGGCGCGGCGGCCCTCGGCGCCCCCGTGCTGGTGCAGGCGATCGTCTTCGCCATCGTCTCCGGTCTCTCCGTCGCGGCGATCCGTCCCATCATCATGCGGCATGCGCGGCCGGCGTCCGAGACGGGCGAGACCGCCTTCGGCATCGAGGCCATAGAGGGCTCCCAGGCGACCGTCCTCGAGGAGGTCACCGCCGACCACGGCCTCGTGAAGATCGACGGTGAGCTCTGGACGGCGCGCTCCTTCGACGGCGACGAGATCTACGCGCCGGGCGACCGGGTCCGGGTCATCAAGGTGAAGGGCGCCACCGCGATCGTGTGGCGCGACGAGCATCCCAACCTCTGAGCAACCGACTCACATAAGAGATAAGAAAAGAGGACGCCATGGAAGTTGTTATCGGTGTACTCATCTTCGTGATCGCCCTTTTCGCGGTGATCACCCTGGTCCGATCGGTCCGCATCGTCCCGCAGCAGCGGCACGACGTCGTGGAGCGGCTCGGCAAGTACAAGCGCACCCTGTCGCCCGGGCTCAACCTGCTCGTGCCGTTCATCGACACGGTGCGCACCAAGGTGGACATGCGGGAAAACGTCGTCAGCTTCCCGCCGCAGCCGGTGATCACCTCCGACAACCTCGTGGTCTCGATCGACACGGTGCTCTACTTCAAGGTCGTCGACCCGGTCCGCGCCACCTATGAGATCGCGAACTTCCTGCAGGCCATCGAGCAGTTGACCGTCACCACCCTGCGTAACGTCATCGGCTCGCTGGACCTGGAGCGCGCGCTGACCAGCCGCGAGGAGATCAACCGGCACCTGTCCGGCGTGCTCGACGAGACCACCGGCCGGTGGGGCGTCAAGGTCACCCGGGTCGAGATCAAGGCCATCGAGCCGCCGCCGAGCATCCGCGACTCGATGGAGAAGCAGATGCGCGCCGAGCGCGACCGCCGCGCCGCGATCCTGACCGCCGAGGGTGTCAAGCAGTCGCAGATCCTCACCGCCGAGGGTGACAAGCAGTCCGCGGTGCTGCGCGCCGACGGTGACCGGCAGGCCCGGATCCTGACCGCCGAGGGCCAGGCCAAGGCCATCCGGACCGTCTTCAACGCGATCCACGAGGCCAACCCCAGCCAGAAGGTGCTGGCCTACCAATATCTGCAGGCCCTGCCGCAGATCGCCAACGGCTCGGCCAACAAGGTCTGGATCGTGCCGACCGAGCTGACCCGCGCCCTGGAGGGCATGGGTGGCGCGCTCGGCGGGCTGGCCAACATGGTCGGCGACCTGCCGAGGTCGACGGTCGACGCCGCCGCGGTCGAGCGCGAGGCCGCCGAGGCGGCCGAGGCCGCGGCCCGGGAGGCCGCCGCCGTCAACGCCCAGGTCCGGGCCGCCGAGGCGCAGGTCTCCGGCGACAGCGGCCCGAAGGGGCTGCCGGCCCCGCAGGCCGTGCCGCCGTCCGCGGCGCTCGGCGGCGCCGACTACAACGGCGTGGGGGAGTCCGAACGCGCCTGACCTCCGCCACGGGAGGGTGCAAGATCGGAGCGAATACCGCAAAACCCCGCGCCCTCGCGCGGGGTTTTTGCCATGCTGACCGAGGACTCCGACCGGTACCCCCGGGCCGCTCGGCTTTGAGCTCAGACGAGGCGGCACGCAGGCGTCGGCTTGCGACTCCTCGGCTACCTGCGCCGACGACGGTCATCGCCGAGGGCGCCACCCGGAGGCGATGACATGAGCACCAGCCAGCAGCACACCGCGAGTGGACGCCCACTGCGCGTGGCACCGGCCTGGGTCGGCGGCGCCCGCTCCCGCGCCGCCGCGGATCACCTCCTGCCGGTCCACGAGGCCGTCTGGATCTGGTCGGTCCGCCGCTACGCCCGCGTGTCGCTGTGGGCCCTGCCGATCGGTGCCGCCCTGTACGGCTGGGCCACCCTCGGCCTCCCCGCCACACCCTCCCCGCTGCTGCTCGAACTCGCCGCCGGCTGGTTCTGCGCGGTCGCGATGATCGGCCTCGCCGGGCTGCTGGCCGGCTCCCGGACCCGCCGCCCGGCGCTCGCCGGCCTGCTCATCGGGCTGGCCGGCTTCGTCATGATGCTGCCGCTGGCCGCCGTGCCCACCGGCGCCGGCCTGGCGGGCACGGGGATTGACGCCGGCCAGGTCCGCACGGCCGCGCTGGTCGCCGCGGCCGTGACCGGCACCGGCTGGCTGCTGCTGGGCTGGGCGGTGTTCCGCTCCAAGCTGGTCAACCCGGCCGACGGCGTGCTGCTGATGCTCGCGGCCGTGTCGATCGGCGCCGGCTCGTACGCGGTCCGCCCGCTGCCGACGGTCGGCGCGCTGCTGTTGCTCGCCGCCGGCATGGGCCTGGCCTGGACCGGCTCGCGGCTGATCCCCCCGGCCTGAGTTCCCGGGTCCTACCCCGGGCTTTCTGTCGCACCCCGGTGGCATGCTCGGCTCGTAGTCGCAACCAGCCGGGGAGTGCGCATGGCAAAGGTGATCGCCGACATCTCGATGTCCCTCGACGGGTTCGTGACCGGGCCCGCGCCCGGCCCGGACAACGGCCTCGGCGACGGCGGCGAGGGCCTGCACACCTGGGCGTTCAGCGCCGACCCGGTCGACCGGGCAGTGCTGGCGTCGACCACCGACGCGACCGGGGCGGTCGTCATGGGCCGCCGCCTGTTCGACATCGTCGACGGCCCGCACGGCTGGAACGACGAGGTGGGCTACGGCGCCGGCCTGGCCGCGGCGCCGCCGGTGCTGGTGGTGACCCGCCAGGCGCCGGGCAGCGTGCGGCTGGCCGACCGGTTCACCTTCGTCGTCGACGGCGTGCGCAGCGCGATCGACAAGGCCAGGGCGCTGGCCGAGGATCGCCACGTGGTCGTCATGGGTGGTGCCGAGGTCATCCGGGGCGCGCTGCGGGCCGGTCAGGTCGACGAGTTGCGGCTGCATCTGGCGCCCGTGCTGCTCGGGGGCGGCACGGCGTTGTTCGCCGGCGGGGTCAGCCCGCGGGCGCTCCGCCAGGTGCACGTCCAGGTTTCCGCGCACGCCACCCACCTCACCTATCGGGTCGACTGACGACCCGCGTGACGTTCCGTGGCCGGCGCGTCACGTTGTCCGGCTGTGCTACTCATTGGCCCTCGCACAAGACGCCGGAGCGTCTGCACACTCGGGGGACAAGCCGTGCACACAGCAGGGACGGGCGACCTCACGCCCGAGTTGATCAATCGTCCACAGTGGGATGACGAGCTGGTCGCCGGGTCGGGGATGGCGGTGCGTGATGTCTCGTTCGTGACAGTCGGCGGCGGCATCGGCTCGTTCGTCACGGTGGACTACCTGCGGATCGCCGGTGTGCCCGCCGATCAGATCCGGGTGCTGTCCAACATCGACCAGCCCTGGCAGACCTACGAATATCTCACCCGGGTGTCGCAGATCCCGCGCACCGAGCGCATCCGCTCCGACTCGTCATCGCGACCGGACAACATCTGGGGCTTCCCGTCGTACGCGCTGGCGGAGGCGTGGCGGGACAGGACCCTGCGGCCGCTGCTGCACGTGCTCGGCGAGCCGCTCTTCGCCGACTACTGGACGCCGCGCGCCGGCGCCGTCTTCGCCAGCCTGGAGCGGGAGTCGAGCCGCATCGGCTACCCGGAGATGCAGGTCAACGGGGTGGTGCGGATGGTGCGCCGGCGGGTCGGCGGCGGCTACTTCACGGTGCTGACCCCGCCCGCCGGCAGCGGCGGCACGAAACGGGTCGTGTACCGGTCGCGCTTCGTGCACCTCGCCGTCGGCTATCCGGGTCTGCGGTTCCTGCCCGACCTGCAGGCGTTCCGCGAGCGCTATGGCGACTTTCACCACGTCGTCAACGCGTACGAGCCGCACGAGCACGTGTACGAGTATCTGAAGACCAGCCCCGGCACCGTCGTGGTGCGCGGCGGCGGGATCGTGGCGTCCCGGGTCCTGCAGAGGCTGATGGACGACCGGGAGCGGCACGGGCTGTCGACCGAGATCGTGCACATCTTCCGCACCTTCGTCACGGGCGCGCACGGGCCGCACCTGTGGTCCCGGCGCAAGGGCGGCCACGGCTTCGCCTACCAGGGTTTCAACTATCCGAAGTCGGTGTGGGGCGGGCAGCTGAAGGCGAAGATGCGCCGCCTCGACGGCGACGAACGCGCCGCCGAATACCGCCGGATGGGCGGCACCAACACCCCGAAGCGGCGCCGCTGGCAGCGGCAGATGCGCGCCGGCCGGTCGGCCGGCTGGTATCGGCCCATCCAGGGCACCGTGGATCAGGTCCGGCCGGGGCCGGAGAACAGTCTGGTCAGCGTCGTCACCGGCCAGGGCGGCACCCGCGAGATCGAGTCGGCGTACGTGATCGACTGCACCGGTCTGTCGGCCGACATCGCCGAGCACCGGGTGCTGGCCGACCTGCTCGAGCACGGCGGCGCCGGGCGCAACCCGCTCGGCCGGCTCGAAGTGGAACGGCACTTCGAGGTGAAGGGGACCGCGAGCGGCGACGGCGCGCTCTATGCTTCCGGCGCGGCCACTCTCGGCGGCTACTTCCCCGGCGTGGACACGTTCCTCGGTCTGCAGGTGGCCGCGCAGGAAATCACCGACGACCTGTCCAGGCGGGGCTTCGCGCCCCGGCTGGGACCGGTGCGGTCGACAGCCGGCTGGATCCGTTGGGCCCTCGGGCGCCCGGTGTAAGGGAGATCGACATGGTGCCCATTCTCTGGGGACGGATCCAGACCCGGATCTTCCTGACCGCCGTGGTCGGGGCGATGGTGACTCTCGCCGTCGTGCCGCTGCTGCCCGGGGACGCCCCGCTCACCGGCCGGTATGCCGGCGCGTTCGTCGTCCTCGCGGCGGTCGCCGTGCTGGGCATCGGGTGGGAGCTGCTGTACCACCTGCTGATGCAGTTCCGCTGGGAGAAGGACTGGCCGTCGCTGTTCGGCCTGCTCACCGGCGTGCCCGAGGCGCTTCTGCTCTGGGTGCTCCTGCGGGCCGGTGCGGTGCCCCTGCTGGAGACGGTGCCGCCCGGCGGCGCCTACGCGGTGCACTTCGCCTCGGTGTGGGTGGCGGTCTGGCTGGTGGCGAACGGGCCGCTGCGGGTGCCGTTCCTGCGCTGGCGGTTCCGCGGCGGGAGGCTCGTATGACCATCACCGTGCGCCCGGTGCCCGGCGCGGGTCTGGTGATGCGGGCCGGTGATCTGCTCGCCGTCTGCGCGGAGGCCGGAGCCGACACCGTCATCGCCCTGGTCCGGCGGGTCGCCGCGGCCGGCGGCGACGGCGCCGACCTGGTCGGCGCCCTGCCTGCCGACGCGCCGGACTGCGCGCTCGCCGGCCCGGTCCCCGAGGGGATGGCCGTGGCGCTCCGCGGTGGGGCCGTCGCCGAGGTCGACGGGCGGCCGGTCGCCGGTGGCGTCCACGGCCCGGTCC
Source organism: Actinoplanes sp. ATCC 53533 (assembly GCF_003947245.1). Taxonomy (NCBI): domain Bacteria; kingdom Bacillati; phylum Actinomycetota; class Actinomycetes; order Micromonosporales; family Micromonosporaceae; genus Actinoplanes; species Actinoplanes sp. ATCC 53533. The sequence goes on from NZ_QHHV01000015.1 coordinate 124,084, forward strand.
GCACCGTGCATCTCCGGCTGACCGGCGCCGGGACGCCGGATCCGCGGACCAGCCTCGATGGCGGCGTCATCGCCGGCGCGGGTCTGGTCGCGGAGTTCGCCGCGCGGCAGCCGGTCGTCCGGGCTCCCGACCGGCGGGCGCCGTTCGAGGCGGTCATCCTCCTCCCCGGGTATGCGGAACCGCCGGCCCCGGCCGCCGCCGATCCCGGTGCCGGAAACCACGCCCTGGTCGAGGGTGTGGTCTGCCGCAACAACCACTTCAACGACCCGCTGCTGCCGTACTGCCAGATCTGCGGAATCTCGATGGCGCAGCTGACCAAGGTGACCCGGCTGGGCCCGCGGCCGTCGCTCGGGCTGCTGCTGCTCGACGACGGCAGCACGATGCGCCTCGACAGCGACTACGTGGCGGGACGAGAGCCCGACCAGCACGCCGACGTCGCCGCCGGCCGCGCCCGGCCGCTGCGGCTCGCCGGCCCGGTGAGCGGGGTGTCCCGGCAGCACCTGCGGGTCGGCCTCGTCGGCTGGCAGGTCGAGGTGACGGACCTGGGGTCGGCGAACGGCACGCATGTGCGGCTGCCCCGGGCCGGCGGCACGAGGCAGCTCACCCCGGGCGAGCCGTTCGTGCTCCGCCCCGGCAGCCGCGTCGAGCTCGGCCGACGCTGGTTCCAGTACGAGTCCCACCGCAATCCGTAGAGGAGACCAGGTCAGGTGCAGGGCATCGCCGACTACGACTTCGTCCGGCCCCTGGGCTCGGGCAATCACGGGCAGTTCTTTCTCGCCAAACGACCGCGGCGGCTGCCGGTCGACGCCGACTTCGTCGCGGTCAAGGTGCTCGTCGCCGAGTCGACCGAGGCCGCGTTTCGCCGTGCCACCCGGGAGCTGGCGGCGTTCGCGGCGGTGGTGTCGCCATACCTGGTGAGCCCGTTCGACGCGGGCCAGCAGGACGGCGTCTTCTACTACTCGATGGGGTACGAGCCCGGTGGCTCGCTGGCCCGCCCGGCGGAGCCGGTGCCGGTGCCGCGCGCCCTGCGGGCCGTCGCCGACGCCGCGCGGGCCGCCGGCGCACTGCACGGGGCCGGCATCGTCCACCGCGACATCAAGCCGGGCAACGTCCTGGTGAACGCCGAGGGCGGCCGGCTGTCCGACCTCGGTCTGGCGCAGGTCTTCACCGAGGGCGTGACCGTCACCGGAATGGGCGACCTCGACGCGATCGAGTACGTGGATCCCGAGCTGCTGGTCGGCGGCAGGCCGGGCCCGGCGACCGACGTGTGGTCCCTCGGTGTGCTGCTGCACCGCGTGGTGGCCGGCAGCGGTCTCTACGGTGAGCTGCCGGAAGCCGACGGGCTGCTGGCCCTGCGCCGGGTCCTGTCGACGCCGCCGCGGGTCAGCGCCGCCCTGCCCGGTCCGGTCGCCGAGCTCGTCCGCGACTGCCTGGGACCGCCGGAGCAGCGGCCCGACGCGGCGACGGTCGCCGGCCGGCTCGACGCGGTCGCGCCATGACCGCGCACGACGTGGGCCGGCTGCTGCTGGGGCTGGCCGCTGTCATCGTGCTGGCCCGCCTGCTCGGGGCGCTCGCCAAGCGGGTCGGGCAGCCGCCCGTCGTCGGTGAGATCCTCGCGGGCATCCTCATCGGACCGAGCATCGTGGGCGGGCTGGTCAGCGACCGGCTCTTCCCGATGGAGATCCGGCCCGCGCTCGCCGGGCTCGCCAACGTCGGCCTGGTGCTGTTCATGTTCATCATCGGCTACGAGCTGGACCAGTCCCTGGTGCGTGGGCGGCAGCGGGTGGCCGTGAGCGTGTCCGCCGGCTCGGTGCTGCTGCCGCTCGGGCTCGGGGTCGGGCTGGCGCTGTGGCTGGCCGGGCGGCACGAGGTGACCGAGGTGCTGCCGTTCGCGCTGTTCATCGGCGCCGCGATGGCGGTCACCGCGTTCCCGGTGCTGGCCCGGATCGTGGCCGACCGCGGGCTGATGCGCACCGAGGTGGGCGGTCTCGCGCTGGCCAGCGCCGCCGTGGACGACGTCCTGGCCTGGTCGCTGCTGGCGGTCGTGGTGGCGATCGGCGCCGCGGACGGCGGGGCCCCGTGGCACCTGCTCGCCGCCGTGCCGTACCTGATCGCGATGTTCGGTCTGGTTCGGCCGCTGCTGCGCCGCCTGCTGGCGGCGCGGGACCGGGCGGGCCGGCTGACCCCGGACGTCCTCGCGGTGATCCTCGTCGGGCTGCTGCTCTCCTGCTACGCCACCGAGCTGATCGGCCTGCACGCGATCTTCGGCGCGTTCGTCTTCGGCTCGGTGATGCCGCGGGCCGGCGGCGAGGCGCTGCGCCACGAGATCCTGGAACGCCTCGAGCAGGTCAGCGTCCTGCTGCTGCTCCCGGTTTTCTTCGTCATCGCCGGCCTGCAGGTCGACCTGTCGACGGTCGACGCGTCCGCGCTGGTGGAACTGGCGCTCATCCTGGCCGTGGCGATCGGCGGCAAGTTCGTCGGCGCCTACGCCGGCGCCCGGCTGAACCGGGTCGGCCGCCGCCAGGCCGGGGCCATCGCCACCCTGATGAACACGCGCGGCCTCACCGAGATCGTCATCCTGACCGTGGGCCTGCAACTGGGCATCCTGGACGGTCAGCTGTTCTCGATGATGGTGGTGATGGCGCTGGTCACGACCATCATGGCGGGACCGCTGCTGGCCTGGATCTACCCTCGCCGGCTGGCGGAGGCGGACATCGCCCGGGCGGAGCGGGCCGGGATGGCCGACGCCGCGGGCTTTCGGGTGCTCGTCCTCGCACCGGGCGGGCCGACCGCCGCGGCGCTGGTGGGCCTCGCCGCCGACCTGGCCGGGCCGTCCCGGCCCGCGACGGTGGCCCTCACCCGCCTGGTGCCGTACTCGGCGTCGCCGCTGGAGGTGGGCAGCGGGCTCTCCCCGGACCTGCTGCAGATGAACGCGGCGATGGCGGAGCTGGCTGCCCTGGCCGCGTCGGTGCGCGATCGGGGGCTCACCGTGCCGATCGTCGCCCGGTTCACCCATGACCCGGCCGCCGACCTCGCCGAGCTGGTCCGGGTGGGCGAGCCCGACGTCGTCGTGATCTCCGGTGCCGGCGCGCCGCCGCCGAGACTGCCGATGACCCTGGTCAGCGTGCTGGAGCCGCCGACCCACGTCGGCGCCGTGCTCGCGCGGGTCGACGGCGCCGCGAGCGCCGCGGTCGTGTTGCGGGTGGCCGCCGCGGTCGCGATCGCCCGCGACCTGGCGTTGTTCGTCGATGCCGGGCCGCGGGCACCGCGCGAGGTGACGGCGGCGATCCGCGAGCTGACCCGGCACGGGGTGCCGGCCTCCGTCGGCGTGCCGGACGTCGCGGCGTTGGTCGTGGCAGGTGATCCAGGCGACCTTGTCAGCGGGGCGGAGCCGGCACACCTTATAGTCCGATCCGGATCGGAGCGGTCCGTGCCGGAGCAGTGGGTCGAGCAACTGGTGACCCGACCGGACCGGCCACTGACGCGGGCGGAGACGACATGACCGAGCTGGGCCGGCCGCTGCTGCCCGCGGACCCCACCGAGATCGGCCCGTACGAGCTGACCGGCCGCCTCGGCGAGGGCGGCATGGGCAGCGTCTACCTGGCCCGTGACGAGTCCGGCCGGCAGGTCGCCGTCAAGATCATCAAGGCGGAGCTGGCGCATCAGGACGAGTTCCGGTCCCGATTCCGCAGCGAGGTCGAGCGCGCCCGCGAGGTGCCACCGTTCTGCACCGCCGAGGTGCTCGACGCCGACCCCGACCACGAGACGCCGTACCTCGTCGTCGAATACGTCGACGGGCCCAGCCTGGCCGCGGTCGTCGCCGAGCGTGGCCCGCTTTCTCCGTCCAACCTGCACGGCGTCGCGATCGGGGTGGCGACGGCCCTGACGGCGATCCACGGCGCCGGTGTCATCCACCGCGACCTCAAACCCAGCAACGTGCTGCTCGCCCCCGGCACCCCCAAGGTGATCGACTTCGGCATCGCCCGGGCGGTGCAGGCCGGCGACGGCCCGACCCGCACCAACCAGATGATCGGGACCGTCACCTACATGGCGCCCGAACGGCTCGAACCGCAAGCCGGCCGGACCATCACCCCGGCCGCCGACGTGTTCGCCTGGGGCGCCGTCGTCGCGTACGCGGGCACCGGCCGGTCCCCGTTCGCCGCCGAGATGCCGTACATGGTCGCCGTCCGCATCCTCACCGCGGAGCCGGACATCGACGGTCTCACCGGGCCGCTGCGTGACCTGGTCGTGCAGACGCTGGCCAAGGACCCGGCGGCGCGGCCCTCCGCGCGTGAGGTGCTGGACCGGCTGCTCACCATGGGCCCGCAGCGGGTCGGCAACTCGGCCGCGGTCCTCGACCGGCAGCCGGCGCTGCGCCAGGCGGTCGCCGAGGCGCGCGCCGCCACCGACGTCCATCCGGTCCGCGAGCTCACCGAGCACGCGGCCCAGGCCCCGCCCGTCGCCGAGGAGCAGGCCGGGGGCGTGCCCGTCGTGCCGGGTCAGGGCGTGGCGACGACACGGTTCCACGGCGTCGGATCCGCGTCGGCCCCGCCTGCGGAATCGCCCGTGCCGTCGACCGGGCCCGTGCCGTCGACCGGGCCCGTGCCGTCGACCGGGCCCGTGCCGTCGACCGGGCCCGTGCCGTCGACCGGGCCCGTGCCGTCGACAGGTCCCGTGTTGTCGACTGGGCCCGGGCCCGTTCAAGACCCACCCCGGCGACCGCGGCGCCGGGCTCGCGCGGTCGCGATCGTCGGCGCCGCGGTGATCGCTCTGGTGCTGCTGGCCGGGGTCGTCTTCGACAGGATTCCGCTGTCCTGGCCGGCGAACAGGGACGAAGCCGTCGGGAGCCCGAGCACGCCCGCCAGCGTCGCCGGGCCGCAGCCCAGCACCAGCACCGGCACCGCCGCGCCGCTGTTCACGGAATCGCTCACCGTCGCGGGACGAGACTGGCCGCTGGATGAGAACTCCGCCGAGAAGGCCACCTGCCGGATCGACGAGGGACTCATCGTGGAGAAGCAGAAGGCCGGCCCTTACCGGTGCAAGGGCACGCGCCGGGAGTTCAGCGACATCGCCGCCACCGTGAAGGTGACCCTGCACAACACCGCGAGCTGCGCCGGCGTGTGGTTCCGGTTCACCCGGTCCACCGAGACCGGCGAGGACGCGGGATATCTGCTGCGGATCTGCGACGACACCACCACGCTGCTGGTGCACGGGGACCCGACGCCGAGCACGATGTCCGTGCTCGCCACGTTTCCGAACGACACCCCGGCCACCGCCGGAGAGCCGGTCACGGTCGGCGTGACGGCGCTGGGTGACGAGCTGACGTTCACCCGCGACGGGAAGCCGGTCGGCGAATGGCAGGACCCCACGTTCACCGCCGGCCGGGTCGTCCTCGGCATCGTGGGCAAGAAGTCCGCAGAGCCGCCCTTCCGCGTCTCGTATACGGACCTGACGATCGGCGCGGCGTAGCAGGGCGGCCGCGGAGCCTCGCGGCCCGGCGCCCGCGGGACGGGCGCCGGGCCATGGTGGAGGTGACCGGCGGTCAGCCTCTGATCTGCTTGGGGTTGCTGCCGCCGCCACCGATGCTGATCTTGCGGGGCTTGGCCTTCTCGGAGACGGGGATGCGCAGGGTCAGCACGCCGTTGTCGTAGCTGGCCTGGAGATCGTCGGTGTTGAGGGTGTCGCCGAGGAACAGTTGCCGGGTGAAGACGCCCATCGGGCGTTCGGAGATCACGGTCTCCACGCCGTCGCGCTGGAAGCGCTGGCGCTGGGCCTTGACCGACAGGACGTTGCGTTCGACGGTCAGTTCGATGCTGTCGGGGTCGACACCGGGCAGGTCGAAGTAGACGTTGAACCAGTCGCCGTCGCGTTCGGCGTCGATGTGCATGACAGCCGGTCGGCCCGAGGTGCCGGCGAGCTGCTCGAACATGCGGTCGATGTCACGGAAGGGGTCGGTGCGCATCAACATGGTCATCTCCTCCTTGGTGCTCCTTCACCGGGGCTTGGTGGTTGAGTCCCCTTGACTCAACTTACTTTCTGATTTACAACGAAGTCATGTCGCTGTCAAGTCGAAGCTTCGGGATGCGGGAAGGTTTTCCCGCGGGGCCGGCCGAGGGCCTGTTCCCGATCTCGGTGGTGACCGAGCTGACCGGCATCGGGGCGCATACGCTGCGCGGATACGAGCGCGCCGGCCTGCTCTGCCCGGCGCGCACCGAGGGCGGGGTGCGCCGCTACAGCGGCGATGATCTGACGACGGTGCGCCGCGTCGCCGCGCTGTCCGGCGAGGGGATCAACCTGAGCGGCATCCGGCGCATCCTGGCGCTGGAGGCCGAACTAGCCGCGCTCCGCGCGGAGATCGACGCGCTGCGGGCCGCTCAGCACGCCGGCTCCCGCAAGCGACGTTGATCATGCGGAGGAAGTGAGGGCGTCCGCCGTCAGGGTGGTCATCATGGGCCGCAGGACGCACCCCGCTCTGCTCACCCCTACCCCCACCGGCTCAGGCGGTCGACCCTGTCCGTCAAACACATACGAGGGCACATGCGCGCGTGGAGCGGGAGGCCACATGAATTTCAAAGATGCTGAAGATCTTGTGGATCAGCTCGAGCGACGCGCCGGCTATCTGGCCGGAACCGGGCTGGCGGCAGCCGCCTTCCTCGCTTGCCGTGGGAATCGGCCGTTGCTGCTGGAAGGTGCGCCGGGCGTCGGGAAGACGGCGTTCGCCGGCGCGATGGCTACCGTCCTCGGTCGACCGCTCGAGCGGGTGCAGTGCTATCCGGGCCTCGACGCGAGCCAGGTCCTCTACGACTGGAACTTCTCAGCGCAGATGCTGGCCTTGCGGGCGGCCGGGGAGGGCGACCACACGGACCGGCTGCCGGAATTGTGGGACGACAAGTACCTCGTCGCCCGGCCGATCCTCCGGGCGCTGCGGGGTGAACCCGCGGTGCTGCTCATCGACGAGATCGACCGCGCCGAGGAGGATTTCGAGGCGCTCCTGCTGCAGGTGCTGGACAAGTTCGAGATCACCATCCCGGAACTGGGAACCATCAGGGCTGACGTCGCACCGTTCGTGATCCTCACGTCCAATCGCACCCGGGAGCCGCACGACGCCGTCAAGCGGCGCTGCTTCTACCACTGGATCGATCATCCCGAGCCCGAGCTCGAGGCCAGGATCCTTCGCTGCCATGTCGACGGGCTTCCGCCGGACCTGGCGACCGCCGTCTCCGAGGCTATGGCAGAGCTACGCCGACTCGAACTGGTCAAGCAGCCCAGCCTGGCCGAGGCTATCGACTACGCGCGTGCGATGCACCAACTGGGCGCCACCGCGCAGACTCCGAAGATGGTGGACGCGGCGATCAGCACGCTCGTCAAGCATCACGACGACGAGGAACCGGTACGTCGGGTACTCGTGGGAGAGCAGCGCAGCCGATGACCGACGACCCGCTGACCGTGCTCGTCCGGTTCGGCGCGGCGTTGCGCGCGGCCGGGCTGGCCGTGAGCGTCGACCGGGTCACCGCCGCGGCCGAGGCGCTGAGGCACTGGGGTGTCGCCGACGGCGCCGAACCGTACTGGCCGCTGCGTGTCGCCTTGTGCGGAAGCAAGCCCGACGTGCCCGTCTTCGAAGCGGTGTACCGCCAATGGTTCGGCCAACTGCCGGTTGACGCCCGCCCCGCGGACCCTGTGCTCGTCGCCGCGCAGTCCCGGAGCCCGACCGGCGGGACGGGCACCGACGAGTCGGCGCGGGATGCCGACGGCGGCGGGGGCGGCAACACCAGCCTGTTGGCCAGCCACGACTTCGAGGACATGACCGAGGAGGAGCTGCGGGAGGTGTCGGCCTGGATTGATCTGCTGCGGCCGGTGCCGCTGCGGCGGAGCATGCACCGCCGGCAGGCCCGATCCGGCGCGATGGATCCGGGCCGCACGATGCGGCTCATGCTGCGCGACGGCGGCGAGTTGGTGCGGTTGCGATACCGGCGCCCGGCGCCGCGCCCGCGCCGGATACTCCTGCTCGTCGACATCAGCGCGTCGATGAGCCCGTACAGCGACATGCTGTTGCGTTTCGCGGCCGCCACGCTGGCCGGGAACCCGCGCACCACCGAAGTATTCGCCGTTGGAACCGACCACACCCGGCTCACCCGGTCGATGGCCGGGTTGCGGCCCCGGGACGCGCTGCTGGCCGCCGGCCGGATGCGAACCGGCTGGTCCGGCGGAACCACGCTCGGCGTAGCGCTGAACGGTTTCCTGCGGCGCTGGGGCGGCACCGACGTCGTCCGCTCGGCGATCGTGATCTTCGGTTCGGACGGGTTCGAGCACTCGGACCCCGCTCCGATGATCCGGCAGGTCCAGCGGCTTGCCGCCCTCGCCAAGGTGCTGGTCTGGGTCGACCCCGATCACCGCGAGCACGGCGACCGGCCGGTGGATGTCCACATCGCACGAGCACAGCGATCGGCCGCCCGAGTGCTGGGCTGCCATGACTACGAGGCACTCCGCGGACTGGCGAAGGTGATCACCGATGCGTGACCTGGAAGCACACGACGTGGCGATCCGGCGGATCATGCGCCGCGATGACCTACTGACCCTGGCCGCGGCCGCCGACAAGGCCGTGGGCATCGTCCGAATGCGCGAGGCAGAGGCGTTGACCGGCGTCGAGGGCCGAACGCTTTTCGACCTCGCGCTGGACAAGCAGATCGGAATGGCGACCGAACACGGTGGATGGGCGGAGCGGGCGCAGGCCTGGGATCACGCCGCGGTCCTCGTCCGATACTGCGAGCTGGCCGGCACCGAGCTGAAAAGCCCGTACACCGCGGTCGACATGCACGCCCGCTCGTTGCGCGAGCTCGAAGAGAACCGGCCCAAGGCCGGTCTGCGCCGGCTCGACAAGGACCTGACCCTGGGCGCCTTCAACCGTTACCACGCGGCCCGGGATCTGCGGTTGGCGGGCCGGATCCAGGAGGCCCGCGACCTCGCCAAACGGTCGCCGAAAGATCTGTACGGCACCGGCGCTGAGCCGCACATCGCGCACTACCAGTACGAACTGGCCGCGACCTACCTCGAGCAGGGGCATCCGGAGCAGGTCCGCCGCCAGTTCAAGGAGCTGCGCTCGTACTGGAAGGGCGCCCGAGCCAAGGAGTTCTCGACCCACCACCGGTTTGAGTTCGCCGAGGCACTGGTCTCCTGGTACAAGAAAAGCGGAGGCGACCAGGCCGGGCGGCACTTCGCCGCCGCGCTCGAACTGGTCGACACCGGCCGGGATGCTGGCGACGTCAGCGTCTTCGAGGGCGATGACAACCAGGGCGTACGCGAATTGTCGCTGGCGCTTGCGGCCGCCGAGCATCTCGTCCTCACCGGGGGTGATCTCGACCGGGCGATGGATCTGACGTCGCGTGCGTTGACTGCCGCCGAGCGGGTCCGGGCACGGTGGCGGGTCATCGCACGCTCTCGGGCGCCGCTGGCCGAAGCGCTCCATCGGGTCTACGGCGACGTCTGCCAACTGGCCCACCGGATCGACAACGAGCGGGCGGCCGGGCTGGGCCTGCGGGCGGCGCTGTCCGCGAAGTCGACCGGGTTCGCCGCGCGGATCCGCGACGGGCTGACCTTCGACGACAACCCGCGCATCAACCGGCTGCTGACCCAGATCCTCGATATCGAGAACCCCGACCCCGGTGCCATGACCGGCGCGGACAGCCGCGTCGCACAGCTCAAGGCGTTGCGTAAGGACCTGGAGGTCGCCGTCTCGCCGATGCTCGCGGACACCGTGTTCCCGCTGCCCGCCAATCTGACCGAGTTGGTCGGCAAGGTCGGAGCGCGGTACGCCCTCGACTACGTCGAGCTGACCGACAGCCTGACGACAAAGGCGTTCTTCCGTACGCTCATCCGGCCCGGCGGCAGGATGGAATTCGACCGGTTCGACCCCGGCGAGGGTTTTCGCGTCTTTTTCAGCCAGGCCCGCGTCGGCCAGCTGGCGAGTGCCCGGGATGTCGTCGATCCGGCGGTTCCGGGCTTGCTCGACGGGGGAGTTCTCGACTTCCGGGCGCTGGCCGGGAGTGTCCTGCCGAAACGGTTGACCGAGGAGATCCTGCACAGCTACGCGGAAGACGCGCCCGCGATCCTGCTGATCTCGGCCCACTCGTGGTTGAGCCTGATTCCGTGGGCGGCCCTGCGGATCGATCCCCACACCCGGTTGATCGAGCGGGCCGTGGTGTCGCAGAGCCCGGTGCTCACCTCCCTGTCGGGCGAACTGGCGCCGCCTGTGTCCGGCGACGGCCTGGTCCGCCTGGTCGGCCCGGGCGAGACGGTCGAGATCGACGGAAAGGGACTTCCTGATCTCGACATCGAGAAAGAGCGGGCGGCGTGGGGCCTGACGGGAGACACCGCCGATGTTCCGCTCAGCAGTTGCGTCGTGCGCAGCGGCGACGCTCCGGCGGCACTCCATGGCCGCCGTTTCGCGGACGTGCTGCAGGAGGGCAACCGCTGGCAGTTCCTGCACATCGCCGCGCACGGCGGCGGCCGGGGCTTCGGTCAGTTCCTGGCCTTCCCCAACGAGCGGCTGTCGGCGGCCCAGGCGCTCGGGCTGCGCTGGCCGCTGTCGGTGCTGATGGCGTCCTGCCACGTCGGCCTGGTGCAGAACGATCACGGTGCCGAGCCGCTGAGCTTCGTCATGGCGCTGCTCACCGGCGGCGCACGCTGCGTGGTGGCCGGCATCGACAGCGTCGACGACGACGGAACCGGCCGGATAGCCGCCGCGATGGTGCGGGCCGTCCGGTCCGGCGACGTGTCCATCGACGTCGCGCTGCGCAACGCCCAGCTGGGCGAGATCCGGAGGGGCACGCCGGAGCACGGCTGGGCGTTGCTCTCCGCGTACGTGAAATGAGCGGGAAACTCAGCCGGCCGCGTCCAGCGCCCAGCGCACCCGGTCGAGGCGGCCCTCCTCGTTGGAGTACTGATCCAGCGAGAACCACTTGATCCGCCAGGTCTGATAGCCCCGATCGTCCGGCCCCGATCCGCGGCACTCGACCAGCGACCGGATGAACAGCGGCATCGTCGCCGCGCCGAGCGCCCGCTCGCGTCCCTTTCCGCTCGGCCCGCCCAGGTGTGCGGACATGGCCTCCACGGCGTCGTCGGACAGCGGGTTGATCGCCAGGCACGGCAGGTTGTCCGCTCGCCGCGACGGAAGGTCGAAGCCTGGTTTGAGGAGCGCCAGGTTGAGCCGTACGTGCACCAGCTGCCGCTGGAAGCCCGCATCCATCTCGGTTTTCCCGGGCACGTCTTCCTCGATGGCCCGGTATGCCCGGACGAACCGGTCCAGGGTGGCCTTCTCCCACAGCTCCCAGGACTCGAACTCCGGTGGATGGTTGCGGCCGAGGCTCCGCATCGCCGGCCGGAGCGCCAGCAGCAGCGATGCCGCCCGCGCCGTCATGATCCCGGGATTCTGGAACGCGGTCCCCTGGGTGAGTCGGTGTTCGTCCACCTTGTCGGCGAAGCCCAGCTCGTCCCGGATGCGATAGACCGTCGCGATCGCGATCTCACCGACCGCGACGCCGTCGGTGAGCTCGCGGAACACACGCTGAATCCACCGCTCCTGCTCGGAGCGTGACCAGTCCGGGCGCTCCGGGTCCTCGAACTCCTCCGCCCACCGCGCGATCACGCGCTCGGCGGTGCGGCAGGCGGTGCCGGTCTCGGCGAGCGCCAGTTGGACGAACACCTCTTCCAGCCGGAGTCGATGTGACCGGCTGGCATCGCCGGAACCGTAGCCGTCGCGGAACTCGGCGTTCTTGTTCCGGGACTCGACGTGCAACATCCAGGCCGCGTCGTATCCCTGCTCCGTGTCTCGCTTGGATTCGGCAAGGGCCAGGGCGCGCAGCGCACCGAGCGCCCGCGGGGCGAACTCCGGCCACGGCAGACCCCGGGCGCAGTTCGCGATACGCCGGACCCGATCGAGCTCCGCCCCGCTCTGCTCGCGATCGTCCGGCGCCGTGGCGTGGCGGTCGAACGACGTCGAGATTCGTTGGACGCAGTCCCAGCTCGTCTCGTAGATCATCCAACCCATCAGCGGAAGTCGCTCGGCCAGCTCGGCGGGCGGCAACGGGGTCGGATCGGCGGCCAGCACGTCGCGATACGCCCGCACATCCGCCTCCAGGCGATCGACCAGCGGGTCATCGGTGAAGCGCTCCTTGGCGCGCAACGCGGTGCACAGTTCCCGCAACTCGTCGGCGGTCATCATCGCTGGAGGCTCTTCCTACTCGCTCGGTGTCATGTCGAAGTCGATGGCGTGGATCTCGTAGCGGACGCTGGTCGACAGGTCGGGCTCGACCTCGCGGGAGCCGCCGACGGCGATCTGATCGATCATGTCCCGCAGCCGGGTGCCGCTGCCCTGCGAACGGGTCCGGACGATCTCGGGTTGCTCCAGCGCGACGAGGCTCTGCGGCTCGGAAGTGAGCACCACCAGGATCGTCTCGGTCCGGGCGTACACCGGATCGAGCTGTTTCGGCCAGGACAGTCCCGCCCCGGCCAGCTCCCGGCGGGCGTCGTTGTAGCCGTACGTGTAAGCGCGGCGGGGCAGCAGCAACCGTCCGCTGGGGGTGCCCCGCATCAGCAGCGCGGCCCGCCCGGAGAGGCCGATGTCCAGCATCGACACGTACACCGGCACGTCGCCCTGGTTATGCACGGTCACAAAGATTCGCTGATTCGGAGTCAGCGGGCTTCCGGCGACGGGCGGCGGCTGCCTCGCACCGTCTACGACCAGGCCCCACTCAACCGTGACCTCGGTGCCCAGCGGAGCGGACGGATCGCCGGCCAGACACCGAAGCTGTGTCGCCCGGGCGTGGATCAGGACCGCGCGGGCGAGGTCGGCAAAGCCTTGGGCGTCGCTCGGGTACGGCGGATGCAGCGGCCCGATATGGTCGCAGAGGACGATTCCGCCGGAGTCGTCGAAGCGGATCTCGGCGCTCGCCTCCTTGCCGTGCTCGGCCGGGCGAGCCAGCGCCGTCCGCCGGAGCGCCTCCAGTGCCCGCTCCGAGCGCGGGTCGCCGCTCGGCACCCGCACGACGATCTGCGGCGCGGTCACCTTGGTGCGAAACGCCCGCGCACCCGTCGGCACCGCCGATCGTCCCGGCTCGAAGACCACTGTGCCCGCGACGGACATCGCCGTCACCTGGTCGATCGTGAGGGTGCCGACCCGATCCGCCCGGTCCTCGAGGGTCCTGCCCGGCGGCATGACGACGAACTCGTCGTCGGGCTGCACGCGCAGCAGGGCGCCGCCATCCAGCCGAACCCGCTCCGGCGGATGCAGCGGCGTCACCGGCAGGGAGTTCAGCAGTTCCTGCCGCTCGGTGGTGAAGAGCACCCGGTCGGCCGGCCCTTCCGCCTCGGGGCGCTGTTCCAGCATGCGCCCGGTCATCCGGTAGCGGATCAGGTCGAGCAGCGCGGCCCAGGTCACCGGCACCTCGCCGACCTCGGTGAGGGCACGGGTCAGCTCGTTGGTGAGGACGCCGCGGCAGACCCCCTGGTCATCCGGGCCCTCGAACGCGCGTTGGCCGGGAGCACAGGCGACGATGCGTACCGCGTTCTCGTTGCTCTCGCTGGGCACCAGGTCCATAGGCAGACGAAGCCGGTCGAGGCGGTCGCGGAGCCACGCATGCGGCGCCCTTTCCCGCATCGTCCGCAGACGCAGGCTCCCGTCGCGGGACATCAGCCCGGCATGGCAGCAGTCGAGAATCACCGTGACGTCGCGGGTCACCGCGGTGAGGCGGGACTGCAGGACGGACAGTTCCGCGGAGGCGATGCCACGGAAGTCGCCGGCGGTGGACTCGCCGTAGTCCACCGGAAGGATGTACTGCAGGTCGGCGGGTCGGTAGGGCCCCGTCTCCGGTGGCTGGGCCGAACCGCCGTGGCCCGAGTAGTAGATGACGACGGAGTCGCCCGGCCCCGCATCGGCGATGATTTTCTCGTACGCGGCGAGGATCCCGGCCCGCGTCGCCTTTGCCGGCGGGCACTCGCGTACGGCGAATCCGCGCGCCCGCAGGACCTCCTTCATCGCCACGAGATCATGTTTCGGGCCTTGCAGGCCGTCGTAGTCGGAGCCGATGAGCAGCGCCAGCCGATTCACCAGATCCCCCCGTCCGGATCCCGCTCCAGCATCAGCTCGATGTCGCTCCACCGATCAGGGCCGTACCGGTCGAGCACGGTCCACTCCTTTCGCCATTGTTGGTAGTTCGCGGTAGCTCCGGCGTCGTCCCGGCAGGCCTCGACCGAGCGGATGAAGTGCGGCATGGACGCGCAGCCGACGATGCTCGCGTCACCGCGAACCCCGTCGCCCTTGTCGGACGGTGCGGCCAGCCAGCGCGCCATCGCCTGCGCGGCGTCGTCGTCGAGCCGTCGCAGGGTAAGCGTCTCGTCCACGACCAGCGGCTCGTCGAGCGTCTCCGATGCCGTCAGCAGCGCCAGGTGCAGGCAGAACTGCACGATCGCGCGGGCGTGATCCTTGAGCAGCGGAATGGGGGTGTGGTCGGCCTTCTCCGCCGGACGTACGAGGAAGGCCAGCCCGATGCGGAATCGCCGGCGCAGGGAAGACATGAAGTCCGGCCAGGTGTCGTGGCCGGGCGGGAGCATGCCGAGACGCTGCATCGCCGGGCAGAGCGAGTACATGAGCAACAGCGCTCGGCATGTCATGATCGCCGGGTTGCGAAACCCGGTCCGCATGATGAGCCGGCTTTCGGTGATCATCTCCACGAAGCCGTGCTTCGCGTGGATCCGATCGGCGATGCCCAGCGCCAGCTCTCCCACCTCTGCCCCTTCGGAGAGCTGCCGGAACATGCGCAGCACCCACCGATCGGCCTCGCGCCGCTCGGTGGCCACGCTCGCGCCGCCCCACTTCTCGATCCAATGGCCGACCGTCTCTTCAGCGGTGCGACAGGCGGTGCCGGTCTCGGCAAGGGCGAGTTGCAGCAACACTTCGTCGAGGTCAAGGACGAAGCGCGCGTTCGCCTTGTCGTCGCCAAGGCTGTCCAGGTACGACTGGTGCTTGGCACGCACCTCCTGATGCAGCAGCCACGCCCCGTCGTAGTCGTTCCACTTGGAATCCACGAGGGCCAGCGCGCGGATCGCGCCCAGCGCGCGCGGTGCGAACTCCGGCCACGGCAGCGATCTGGCGACGTCGGCCAGCCGCGTGATCAGGTCGGCGTTGGCCCGGGACGCGCGCTGCACCTCGGCCGGGAGGTGGTCGATCTCGGCCTTGACACTCCAGAGCAGCATCAGCGAGGTCTCGTAGATCAACCAGCCCAGCAGCGGCAGCCGCTCCCGCAGATCCGCCGGTGGCAGCGAGGTGGGCTCGGCGCGCAGCCGATCGCGGCACTCCTCGGTGTCCTGCTCGATCCGGACCACCAGTGCCTCGTCGACGGGAACTTCCTTCAGCCGGACGTCGATGCAGAGCTGGCGGAGAACATTGCTTTCGATCATGGTCCCGTCGACCTCCCCTGTGCTGCGGACCCCTCGACCGCTACTGACGGACGGCGAATCAGTCGAGGAAGGTGCAGAGGGCGGCGGTGGCATCGTCGTGCTGCTTGCGACTTCCCGGTGGCGGCCCGTGCGATTCCGCGGCACGGACCGCATGGACGACGCCGCGCATCGGGCCCGCGGCGGCGAGATCGATCACCTCCCGCCAGCTGTATCCGTAGTGGTCGACCAGGCGAGAGATGCCGTCCGTGCAGGCGAACACCGATGTGGTCGGCACCCTTGGCAGCGCCCCGGTCAGCGCCTCCCGGGCCGCGTCCGGGTCGGTCGAGGCGACCCAGAAGCCGCCTCGACGGTTGCGCCACCCGGCGACCTCCGCCCGGGTGAGCCCGCGCATCGCGGCCGTCCGGTCGTCGGTCACCACCCGGCTGATCTCGCCTCCTGGGCCGACCAGGACCAGCGCCGAATCGCACAGCACCAGGTAGTCGACGAGATCGGGGCGTTCACGCAGAAGCACCACGGTGGAGGACGGGCTCTCCGGATGAGACAAATCACAGGTGCCGCCGTGCGCGGCACGCACCGCGGCGATGGCATCGGCGAGCACCTCGGTCAGCGGCCGGGTGCCGGGGGCGCTCAACCGCTGGGCCAGCGCCGCGCCCAGGGTCCGAACGAGCCACACCGGGTCGTGCGTGCATCCGGTGGGCACGTGCGGTGGGGAGGTGACGCCGTCCAGAAGGATCAGGAAATCGTTGCCCGCGAGTACGAGATCTTCGTTGGGCCGGCCCGGCGCAGCGGACGTCGCAAACCTGACATCCATCCACCACTCCCGTCCGGCCACCGCGACGCCGCCGCGTTCGAGCGCCGCTCTCGGGCCTCTAGTATCGGTGGCGACCGAGCACGCACCGATGTCGCGTGGAGGATTCATGTCCGGCTTCGCACCCGTAGCGCTCCCCGCTTGTGCACCGAACTTCCAGCCGGACGCGATCGCCGCCGATATCGAGGTGTGGATCTCCTCGGAACCGATCCGAGCGCTGGTCGGCAGGTTCGGCGGTGCCCTGCCGGCAGCCGATGTCGGCGGGCTGTTGACCTGGTTGGACGACTTCTCCGGCGAGCACTGGGACTTTCGCAAGAGGGCAGCCGGGGCGGAGCGCGACCAGGTCAAGGCGCCCGAGTTCGACCCGCCTACCACCCAACTGGTAACCAGCGCGGCAACCGCGCTGCAACTGGTCGAGCCGCGGATGCCGGCCCATCGGGAGTACGACCATCTGCTCGTCCTCGGCGGCCTGGGCCGGGCCTGCCTGCAGCGCACGGAGTATGCCGCGCAGCTCATCGACCAGGGGGTGGTCGCCGTCCCCGAGCTGGCCGCGCTGGGTAGCTTTCGCCCGCTGACCGCGGCCGAGAAGGAGCTGCCCGGCCTCGCTGGCAGCGGCCACGAGGTGGACGCGATGGACGCCGGCGTGCGCGCCGCCTTCCACCTCGACGAGTCCGGGCTGCTCGAGTCGTCGGACGGCCCGGTCGACAATAGTTCCTGGTCGGTGCGCACCTACCGGTCCCCGGCCGGTGTCGAGGTGCACGTGCTCGCCTCACCGTCGAGCGAACCGGCCACCCGCCGGGCCAACACCCCGGACACCTATGAGTTCTGGGCGCAGCGGATCAAACTGCGCGCCAAGGACCGCATTCTGGTGGTGACGTCACCGATCTACGTGCCGTTTCAGCACGCCGATGCGATGCGCATGCTCGCTTTGCGGTACGGCTGCGGGATCGACACGATCGGATTCGACTCGGGCAAGGTGAGCGTGCCGCTCGCACCCGGCGCCACCAACCCGGACCGCTACCTGCAGGAGATCCGCTCCGGAATTCTGTCCATGGTGCGGCTGCACCGGGCGGTCGCCGAGTCCGCGGCGATCCGATGACCGACGTCTACACCGGCGCGCCCCTGCCGTCGTGCGCCCCGGGGGCTGACCGGGCAGGCACGGCGGAGGGAATCGCCGCGTGGCTCGGATCGGCCGCGATGACCGCCCTGCTGGACGTGTTCGGGTTTCGCCTACCGGCCGGCGGCCCGCTCGTTGACCGGCTCGCCGACGCCGAGCGCTTCTCCACCCGGTGGGATTACCGCAAGGGGTCGGAACGCCACCAGGCGGTCGGCGAGACGTTCGAGCCGGAACGCGACGCGCTGATCCGGGAGACGACGGCCGCCCTCGGCCTGGCTGACTGCGCCGCACCCGCCGCGGAGCGGTACGACCATGTCCTGGTCCTCGGTGGCGGCGTCCGCACGATGCTGGCCAGAGCCGACCTCGCCGCGACGGTGTTGCGGCGACGGACCGGGGTTTCGACCGTGGCCGGGCTGGGCAGCACGCGGCCGCTGGTGGGCCAGGAGGAGATAACCCGCGAGCTGGGGCTGCGGCCCTGTCCCACCGAGGGTGACGCGGTGGAGGAAGCGCTACGCCGCGAGTTCGGCCTCGGCGAACCGACCGGGCACCGTCAAGGCGACGGCTGGTGGGTGCGCGAGCACGCCGATGCCCGGCCGCCGGTGTACGTGCTGGCCGCCCCGTCGACCCGATCGGGCATGCGCGCGAACACGGCCGACACGTTCGTCGGCTGGGCCGAGCTGCTGCCCGGCATCGCCCGCGGCGCGCGGCTGCTGCTGGTCACGACCGACATGTTCGTGCCGTTCCAGCATTGCGACGCTGTGCGGGTGCTCGGCCTCGGCTACGGCGCCATGATCGAGACGATCGGGTTCGCGACCGCGACCAGCCGCTGGGTGCCGCCCGCCCGCACGTTCGAGGTGCTGCAGGAGGTCCGTTCGGCGATCCGCTCCATGCAGCTGCTCTACGCCGCGGTGGCCTGAATCGCCTCGCGGAACGCCCGCGACTTGTGTTCCCAGTTGTCGTACCGGCCGTAGCTGGGCGCGGCGGGGGACAGCAGCACCACGCCGCCCGCCGGGGTGACCTCGCGGCTCAGCCGCACCGCGTCCGCCAAGTCGCCGGTGGAGATCGTCGTGATGCCGGGCAGGTCACGCAGCAGGCCGAGGATGACGTCGCCGTTGTCCGGGACGCCGATCAGCGTCGCCGTGATCTTGCGCTGCTCCAGGTAATCGCGGAGCGGGGTGTAGTCCACGGCGCGGTCCAGGCTGCCGCCGATGATCACGGTCAGCGGGCGGTCGGCGTACGCCTCGATCGCGAACATCGCCGACTGCGGGATGGTGGAGAGCGAGTCGTCCACAAAGATCAGCCCGGACGGATCGGGCAGCTCGGTCATCCGGTACTTCAGTGGCGCGTACTCCTGGACGGCGCGGGCCAGGTCGTCGCGGTGGACCAGGCAGTCGACTCCTTCGCCCTGGACCGCAGCCAGCGCCACGCAGAGGTTGCCCTCGTTGTGGAGCCCGACCGGCGCGAACAGGTCGCGCGGGAACAGCGGCTCGCCGGCCAGGAAGACCCAGCGCCGGCCGTCGGTGTGCTCGGTCACGTGGAACGAGTCCGGCCGGTTCGCGGCGACCAGCGGCAGGTCGAGACCAGCGCCCTGCTCGCGCAGCTCGGCGGCCAGCCGCTCGTCCTGACCGTTGTAAACGACCACCTCGGCGCCGTGCATCACGACGTTGAGCTTGTCGCGGTAGTAGGCGCTCTCGCCGCCCGACCAGTCGAGGTGCTCTTGGAAGAGCGAGGTCAGCGCCACCACCCGAGGCGAGTCCTCGATGTCGGCACACTGGTAGACGCTCAGCTCCAGCACATATCGCTCGGACTCGGGCAGGGCGAGCGC
The DNA here is from genome assembly GCF_003947245.1 of Actinoplanes sp. ATCC 53533. Lineage (NCBI taxonomy): Bacteria > Bacillati > Actinomycetota > Actinomycetes > Micromonosporales > Micromonosporaceae > Actinoplanes > Actinoplanes sp. ATCC 53533. Next base: position 143,284 of record NZ_QHHV01000015.1, read on the forward strand.
CGCCAGGCCGATGTTGCCACCGAGGGTGGTCTGCCGGCCGACGGCCTCCAGCATCTGATGAATCAGCGTCGTCGTGGTGCTCTTGCCCTTGCTGCCGGTGACGCCGACCGTGCGAGCGGCGTGGTCGGCCATCCACAGCGCGGTGCCGCCGGTGACCACCCCGCCCCTGGCGCGGTGCTCCACGATCCAGGGATGCGTCTGGCCGATGATCGGCGACCGGACGATCACATCGATCGAACGGAGCTGGTCGTGGGCCGCTTCCCCCTCGTAGAGCGGCGCGATCTCGGCGAGATGGCCGTCCCAGCCGGTGGCCAGGAAGGTCGTCTTGTCCTGGATCGCGATCATCCGCGCGGGACCGTGCGGGGCGATGGCCTCGGCGGCGGCGATCGCCTCCCGGCCGGTGCCCCAAACGGCGACGCGACGACCTTTCAAGTTCTCCAGACGCACGAGCGCTCCTCGGGTGCCACCAGAGCCGTCGATTACGGCTGTCACAGTACCGGGGCCCCGGCGGTCCCGACCGAGGCGCCCCGCAGCGATCTACCTGGCGGAAGCCCCCGCACGTGTCGCCCTCAGTAAAATTTTACAATCTGGTTCGGATTAGTCCTTGTCCCAAGGCTTCACCGAGAATGACGCCGAATCCCGGGTCACACCACAAGGCGTTCCTCGCGACGAAAGCATGTGACATAGTACTGCCGTGTCCGCTCACCTCCGGGCCCTCGTCGTGGGGGCCGGCATCGTCGGCGCCGCGACCGCCCGGGCGCTGGCCCGTGCCGGCTGCGACGTGGTCGTGGTCGAGCGAGGTGCCACCGCGGGTGGCACCTCGGCCGGCGGAGAGGGCAACATCCTCGTTTCGGACAAGGGCCCCGGCGCCGAGCTGCAGCTGACCTGGCGCACCCTCGCCGCCTGGGCCCGGGTGCGCGAGGAGCTGCGCGACGAGCTGCCGGCCGGCTTCCCCGACCTGGAGTTCGACCGCAAGGGCGGCCTGGTCGTGGCGACCACCCCGGCGGGGGCGGAGGCCCTGCTGGCCTTCGCGCGGACCCAGCGCGCGGCGGGCGTACGCGCCGAGGTCGTCGACGACGCCCGCGCCCACGAGCTGGAACCGGATCTCACCCCCGACCTCACCTCCGCCGTCTTCTACCCGGAGGATGCCCAGGTCCAGCCGGTGGTGGCGACCGAGGCCCTGCTCGCCGCGGCCCGCCGGTACGGCGCCCGGGTGCGCCAGCGGGTCGAGGTGACCGGCCCGCTGCTCGCCGGCGGCCGGCTCGCCGGCGTCCGCACCACGGCCGGTGACCTGTTCGCCGACGCCGTCGTGGTCGCCGCCGGCCCGTGGTCCGCCGGCGTCGCCCAGCGGCTCGGCGTCGGGCTGCCGGTCCGGCCCCGCCGCGGCACCGTGCTGGTCACCTCGCGGATGCCCGCGCGCGTGCGGCACAAGGTCTATGACGCGGACTACGTGGGCGCGGTCGGCTCCGGCTCGGCGGACCTCCAGGTGTCCAGCGTGGTCGAGTCGACCGCGGCCGGCACGGTGCTGATCGGGTCGTCCCGGGAGCAGCGCGGCTTCGACGGCCGGATCGAGGCCCGGGTGCTGGCCGCGCTCGCCGCGAAGGCGCTGCTGCTGTTCCCGTTCCTGGCCGATGCCCAGGTGATCCGGGCGTACGGCGGGTTCCGGCCCTACGTGCCGGACCATCTGCCGATCATCGGCGCCGACCCGCGGCTGCCCGGTTTGTGGCATGCCACCGGGCACGAGGGAGCGGGGATCGGGCTCAGCCTGGCCACCGCCGACCTGCTGCACGACCTGATCCTGGCGCCGGAGAAGGCCGACCCGCTGGCCGACGCGTTCCGTCCGGACCGGCCCGGCCTGCCGCAGGAACGTCTCCCGGACCGGCACAACGAAGAGCAGGAACGTCCGGAAGGAGTCGCTTGATGACCCCCGTCGCCAGGACCGTTCGGATCGAGGTGGCCGGCGAGCCGGTCGACGGCCTGGCCGGGCAGACCATCGCGGGCATTCTGCTGGCCGGCGGCCGGCTCTCCTGGCGGCGCAGCCGCACCGGCCGTCCGCGCGGGGTGTTCTGCGGCATCGGTGTCTGCTTCGATTGCCTGGTCGTGGTGAACGGCCTCCGCGACGTCCGGGCCTGCCAGCGGCGTGCCGTCGACGGCGACCGGATCGAGTTGCAGGAGGACGACCGTGGCTGATGCCCACCCGCGGCCGAAGGAGCACCGCGTCGAACAGGTCCCGGTGCTGGTGGTCGGCGGCGGCCCGGCGGGGATGGCGGCGGCCCGCGCGGCCCGCCGTGGCGGCGCCCGCGTCGTGCTCGTCGAGGCGGGCGACGACCTGGGCGGCCAGTACTGGCGGCACCTGCCGGCCGAGCGCGCGCCGGCCCGCGAGGACCTCTCGCACCACGGTTGGGCCCGGTTCCGCCGGATGCGGGACGACCTCCTGCGCGACGCCGGCTGCGAGGTCGTGCTCGGCGGTCACGTCTGGTCGGTGGACCGCCGGGACGGAGCACCACCGCTGGTCCATGTGCTGGTCGGGGCGCCGGACGGCGCCGGGCGGCAGCCGCGCGCGTTCGAGCCCGCCGCGCTGGTCCTCGCCACCGGCGCGCACGAGCGCACCCTGCCGTTCCCGGGCTGGGATCTGCCCGGGGTGTTCACCGCCGGCGCCGCGCAGGCGCTCGCCAAGGGGGAGCGGGTCGCGGTCGGCCGCCGGGTGCTGGTCGCCGGGTCCGGCCCGTTCCTGCTGCCCGTGGCGTCCAGCCTGGTGCGCACCGGCGCCCGGGTGGCCGGCGTGGTCGAGGCGGCCGGCCGGGCCCAGCTCGCCCGCGGCTGGGGCAGCCGGCCGTGGCGCCTGCTGCCCGCCCTGGCCAAGGGCGGTGAGCTGGCCGGATACGTGCGGGACCTGGCCGCGTACCGGATTCCCTATCGCACCGGCGCGGCGGTCGTCGCCGCGCACGGCACCGATCGGGTCGAGGCAGTCACCGTCGCCCGCCTCACGCCGGGCTGGGCGCCGGTGCCGGGCTCGGCACGCCGGATCGCGGTCGACGCGGTCTGTGTCGGCCACGGCTTCGTGCCGCGCGCGGAGCTCGCCACGGCGGCGGGCTGCGCGCTCGGTGCTGACGGCTCGGTCGCGGTGGACGCCGGGCAGCGTACGTCGGTGCCCGGCGTGCTGACCGCGGGCGAACTGGCCGGCATCGGTGGTGCCGATCTCGCCCTCGCCGAGGGGGAGGTCGCCGGTGCGGTCGCCGCCGGCCGCGCCCCGCCCCCGGCGGCGGTCCGCAGCCGCGACGTGTTCCGGGAGTTCGCGGCCCGGCTCGCCGCCGCGCACCAGATCCGGCCCGGCTGGCAGTCCTGGGTGGCCGACCACACCGTGGTCTGCCGCTGCGAGGACGTCACGGCCGGGGAGTTGCGGTCGGTCGCCGCGCTGACCGGTTCCCGGGGGCTGCGTTCGCTCAAGCTCACCACCCGCGCGGGCCTGGGCAGCTGCCAGGGCCGCACGTGCGGGCGGTCGGTGGAGGAGATCCTCGGGCCGGCCGGGCTCGTGGACGCCGGCCGCACCGCCCATCGCCCGATCGCGGTCCCCATCCGGCTGGGGGAACTGGCCGCCACCACCGCTGCAGGAGAGGACGTCCGATGAGCATCGATCTTCGTGGGGTCATTGTCGCCACCGCGTTGCCGTACAAGGAGAATCCGGCCGCGCCCGCCGGCCTGGAGGTCGACTTCGACCGGTTCGCCGAGCATTGCGACTGGCTGGTGAGCAACGGCTGCCGCGGCGTCGGGCCGAACGGCTCGCTGGGCGAATATTCCGCGCTCACCGACGCCGAGCGCCGCCGGGTCGTACAGGTGGCGGTGGAGGCGGTGGCCGGCCGCGGCATCGTGGTGGCCGGTGTGCACGGACCCGGCTGGCATCAGGCGCGGCACTGGGCCGAGCTGGCCGCCGAGGACGGCGCCGACGGCCTGCTCGCGCTGCCGCCGACCATGTACCGGGCCAGCCGCGAGCAGGTTGTCGAGCACTTCGCGCGGATCGGCGAGGTCGGCCTGCCGATCATGATCTACAACAATCCGATCGACACCAAGGTCGACCTGGTCCCGGAGCTGGTCGCGGAGATCGCGCGGTTGCCGAACGTCTCGGCGATCAAGGAGTTCAGCGGCGACGTGCGGCGGCTGTTCGAGATCTCCGAGAAGTGCGACATCGACGTCGTCGCGGGCGCCGACGACGTGCTGTTCGAGCTGATGGCGGACGGCGCGGTGGGCTGGTTCGCCGGCTTCCCCAACGTGTTCCCGCACGAGTCCGTCGTGCTTTACGAGCACCTGCTGGCCGGGCGCTTCGTCGAGGCGCGCGAGCTGTACCGGCACCTGATCGCCGCGTTCCGGTGGGATTCGCGCACCGAGTTCGTGCAGGCCATCAAGCTCGGCATGGAGATGGTCGGCCGGTACGGCGGCCCGTGCCGCCCGCCGCGCGGCCCGCTCACCGCCGAGCACACCGCACAGGTCCGCGCCGACGTGGAGCGCGCGATCGCCGGCCTGGAGGCGCACCGAGCGGCGGCGGTCTAGGTGCGGGCGTCACGGCTGTTCGCCGCGGTCGACTCGCACACCGAGGGGATGCCGACCCGGGTGGTCACCGGCGGGTTCGGCGTCGTGCCCGGCGCGACGATGAACGAGCGGCGGCTCCACTTCATCGCGCACCTGGACCACTTGCGGCGCCTGCTCGTCAGCGAACCGCGCGGGCACTCGGCGATGAGCGGGGCGATCCTGCAACCGCCGACCCGGCCGGACGCCGACTTCGGCGTGCTCTTCATCGAGGTGTCCGGCTGCCTGCCGATGTGCGGGCACGGCACGATCGGGGTGGCGACCGTGCTGGTCGAGACCGGGATGGTCGAGGTGACCGAGCCGGTCACCACGATCAGGCTGGACACCCCGGCCGGGCTCGTGGTCGCGCGGGTGGCCGTCCGCGACGGGCACGCGGAGAGCGTCACCCTGGAGAACGTGCCGTCCTATTGCGACCGGCTGGACGAGACCGTCGAGGTGCCCGGGTACGGCGAGGTCGGCTACAGCCTGGCGTTCGGCGGCAACTTCTACGCGATGGTCGACCTGGCCGCGCTGGGGCTGCCGTTCGACCGCGGGCGCAAGGACGAGATCCTGCGGGCCGGGCTGGCCATCATGGAGGCGATCAACGCCGGAACGCCGCCGCGGCACCCGGAGATCGAGGGGGTGGACCACTGCCACCACGTGGAGTTCATCGCGCCCGGCTCGGACGCCCGGCACTCCCGGCACGCGATGGCCATCCACCCCGGCTGGTTCGACCGGTCGCCGTGCGGCACCGGCACCTCCGCCCGGATGGCGGAACTGCACGCCCGCGGCGAACTGCCGCTGGGGCGGGATTTCGTCAACGAGTCCTTCATCGGCAGTCGTTTCACCGGCCGGCTGGTGGGCGAGACCACGGTCGGGGGCATTCCCGCGGTGCTGCCGACCATCACCGGCCGGGCCTGGGTCACCGGCATCGGCCAGTATCTGTTGGACCCGACCGACCCGTACCCGGCGGGTTTCGAGTTCTGAGAGGCTTACCCAGTGGACCTGGAACGAATTCTGACAGCGGCGGACGAGGCCCGGCCGACCCTGCGCCGCGGCGACCCGGCGGAGCGGGCGGCCTGGCTGGAGGCGGTGGCCGAGGCACTGGAGGCCGCGTCCGCCGAGCTGGTCGCGCTGGCCGGCACGGAGACCCACCTGCCGGCGGCGCGGCTGACCGGCGAGCTGCGGCGGACCACGTTCCAGGCCCGGCTGTTCGCGCAGGGCCTGCGGTCGGGAGAGCTCCTTCCGGTACGCGTCGACGCCGCCGACCCGGAGTGGGGCATGGGCCCGCGCCCGGACCTGCGCCGAACCGTCATCCCGATCGGGCCGGTGCTGGTCTTCGCGGCGAGCAACTTTCCGTTCGCGTTCAGCGTGTTCGGCGGCGACACCGTGTCGGCGCTGGCGGCCGGCTGCCCGGTGGTCGTCAAGGCACACCCCGGCCACCCCGAGCTGTCCCGGCGCACCGCCGCGATCGTCGCCGGGGCGCTGCGCGTGGCCGGGGCGCCGGAGGGCACGTTCGCGCTGATCGAGGGCGTCGAGGCGTCGCTGACCGTGCTGCGCGATCCGCGCATCCGGGCGGCCGCGTTCACCGGGTCCACCGCCGGCGGCCGGGCGCTGTTCGACATCGCCGCGGCCCGGCCCGACCCGATCCCGTTCTACGGCGAGCTGGGCAGCGTCAACCCGGTGGTGGTGACGCCGGCGGCGTGGGCCGAGCGGGCGACCGCGATCGCCGAGGGCTGGGTGGGTTCGCTCACCCTGGGCGCCGGCCAGTTCTGTACGAACCCCGGCGTCGTGCTGGTCCCCGACCCGGACGCGTTCCTGGCCGCGGTGGACCTGCCGGTGCCCGGCCGGATGCTGACCGAGGGCATCGAGCAGGGCTTCGCGAAGGCGGTGTCCCAGGTGGGCGCGCTGCCCGGCGTGCGCGTCGCGGCCGTGGGCCCGCAGAACGCCGAGGGGGTCCGGGCCGGTGTGCTGCGGGCCGAGGCGGCCGACGTGCTGGCCGACCCGCGGGCGCTGGAGATCGAGATGTTCGGCCCGGCCGGCCTGGTGGTCGGATACTCCTCGGCCGACGAGCTGATCGGCGTGCTGCGCCGGCTGCCGGGGCAGCTCACCGGGACGGTGCAGGCGCACAGCGCGGAGGCCGACCCGGTCGCGGCGGCGGCGGTCGACGCGCTGACCGAGACCGCCGGGCGGATCATCTATAACGACTGGCCGACCGGGGTCACCGTCTCCGGGGCGCAGCAGCACGGCGGGCCGTACCCGGCGACCACTGCGCCGACCACCACCTCGGTCGGTCTTTCGGCCATCGCCCGGTTCCAGCGGCCGGTGGCCTACCAGGGCGCCCCGGCGTCGGTGCTGCCGCCCGAGCTGCGGGATCGGTAGCCGGAGTGCGCAGTGTGACATTGTATTATCGGGCCGGGGCGCGCCGGATGAGCCGCCCGCGCCCTGGAGGTCACCGGTGAGGACGTCCGCCATCGGTCCCGTGGTCGTCGGCATGAGCCTGCGCGGCACGGTGGAGGACGCGGTCGCCGTCGCGATCGTCTCCGGCGAGCTGGCGCCCGGCACGCTGGTCAGCGCGCCGACCCTCGCCGTGCAGTTCGGGGTGTCCGCCACCCCGGTCCGCGAGGCCCTGCTCAACCTCCAGAAGCGCGGCTTCGTCGACGTGGTGCGGAACAAAGGCTTCCGGGTCACCGAGGTCAGCGAGCAGGATCTGTGGGAGATCGTCCGGCTGCGCCAGCAGCTGGAGGCGCCGCCGATGCGGGAGATCGCCCGCATCCTGCAGCCCGAGGCCGCGGCAGACCTGCGGACCAGGGCGCAGGCGATCGTGGATGCGGCCGCGGCCGCCGACCTGCCGGCCTACCTGGCCGCCGACATGGCATTCCACCTGCGCCTGCTTGAGCTGCACGGCAACCGGCGACTGGTCGCCATGGTCCAGGAGCTGCGCCAGCAGACCCGCATGGTGGGCCTGGCCGACATGATCGGGACGGCCGAGCTGACCCGCTCGGCGGCCGAGCACCACAGCCTGGTCGACCTGCTCGAGGCGCGCGACGGCCGGGGCGCGGAAGCCCTGCTCACGGCCCACATCGGGCACGTGCTCGGCTGGTGGAACGGCCGCGCCGAGGACTGACCGGCCCCCGCCGCCCCGCTCCGAACATCGGTGATTGGCTAACAAGTCGCCCAGAACCCTTCGCCAGCGAGGTGTGACATACTACTGTTCCCTTCATCGACCGGCTTCGCTCAGTCGAACGGAAGGCGGACTCTTGACCAGAACCTCACCCCCGGTGGCCCTGGCCGGGCTACTCGTCTCCGCGCTGGCCTTGCAGGCCTGCTCCGGCGGCGGCACGTCCGGCGACAAGAGCGGCGGCGGCTCGGCCGTCAAGGGCGGCACCGTCAATGTCTTGCAGGCCGATGACTTCTCCTATCTCGACCCGGCCCGGGGCTTCGACGGCGGGGTCAACGCGTTCTACCGGCTCGTCTACCGCACCCTGGTCACCAAGGCGGCCAACGACGCGAGCGACCCGAACGCGATGGTCCCCGACCTGGCGGAGAGCCTGGGCGTGGCCGCCGCGGACGCCAAGACCTGGACCTACAAGCTCAAGGCGGGCGTCAAGTTCGACACCGGCGCCCCGATCACCGCCAAGGACGTCAAGTTCGGCATCAGCCGCGGCTGGGACCCGCAGATCGGCATCGGCGCCCCGTACCTCAAGCAGCTGGTCGACGCGCCGGCCGGCTATCAGGGGCCGTACCGCTCGGGTGAGTTGTCCGCCATCGAGACGCCGGACGACCGGACTGTGGTGTTCCACCTCAAGACGCCGTTCCCCGAGTTCGACGCGGTCCTGTCGATGCCCAGCGCGGTCCCGTTCCCGGTCGGCACCGGCGGCGGCGACACGTTCATCAAGGACATCGTCGCCTCCGGCCCGTACGACCTGGCGACGTTCACCCCGGGCAGCACGATCGAGTTGAAACGCAACCCGCAGTGGGACGCGGCGACCGACTCGGTCCGCAAGGCGTACCCGGACAACTGGAAGTTCTCGATCGGCATCGCCGGCGCGACCATCGACGAGCGGCTGATCGCCGGCCAGGGCGCCGACGTCAACGCGATGTCCGGCAGCGTGCAGACCGCCACCATCGCCCGGCTCCAGACGCCGCAGCTGAAGGAACGGGTGGTCAAGGCCCCGTCCACCTGCCTCACCTACATCGGCCTGAACACCACCAAGAAGCCGCTCGACGACGTCCGGGTCCGGCAGGCGATCAACTACGCGGTGGACAAGACGTCGGTGCTCAACGCCACCGGCGGCAACCAGTTCGCGACCGTGTCCAACACGATCCTGCCGGCGTCGGTGTCCGGGCACGCCGACTACGACCTGTACCCGAGCGCCGGCGGCACCGGCGACGTCGCCAAGGCCACCCAGTTGCTGACCGAGGCCGGCTACCCGAAGGGCTTCAAGCTCACCCTGGACATCCGTTCCCACCCGATGACGCAGCGCCAGGCTGAGGCCCTGCAGCAGAGCCTCAAGCGGGTCGGCATCGAGGTGTCGCTCAACGTCATCGACGTGTCCACCTTCTACGAGACCATCGGCACCCCGTCGCAGCAGCACGACGCGGCGATCACCGGCTGGTGCCCGGACTGGGCGTCGAGCGCGTCCACCTTCCTGCCGCCGCTGTTCGACGGCCGGCAGGTCGCCGCGAAGGGCAACCAGAACCTCGCCCAGCTCAAGAACGACGCGGTGAACGCGGACATCGACCGGATCCGGGCGATGACCGACCTGGCCGCCGCGAACAAGGAGTGGTCCGCGCTGGACCGCAAGGTCATGGAGCTGGCGCCGATCGTCCCGCTGAACGTGGAGAACCGGATCTTCCTGCCGGGCGTCAACGTCGCGGGCGTGGTGGCGCCGCAGGGCGACCTCGACTACGGGATCGTCGGGCTCAAGGACCCGTCGAGGGGCTGACGTGACGATCTCGTCGACTCCGCTGGAGGCGGCGGCGGCCGATCCGGTCGCCGCCACCACGGACCCCCGGCGCAGCGTGGTGCGGGTGCTGCTGCGCGATCGGGCGGCCGTGGCCTGCCTCGCCTACATCGGGCTGGTGGTCGCGATGGCGGTGTTCGCGCCGCTCATCGTCCGGATCAGCGGCTGGGACCCGTACGAGTTCGACCAGAGCGCCATCGACCCGAATCTCGGCAGCATCCCGATCGGATCCTGGGGCGGCATCTCGGCGGAGCACTGGCTCGGCGTCGAGCCGGGCAGCGGGCGGGACGTCTTCGCCCGCATCGTCTACGGCGCCCGCTCGTCGATGCTCATCGCGCTCGGCGCCACCCTGCTCACCACCGTGCTGGGCGTCGTGTTCGGCCTGCTCGCCGGCTACTTCGGCGGCCGGACCGACGCGCTGATCTCGCGGTTCATGGAGTTCCTGATGGCGTTCCCCGCGCTGATCTTCATGATCGCCGTGCTGTCCGCGCTGCCCGCCGACGACCGGCGGTTCCTGCTGGTCGCGGTGATCTCGGTGTTCGGCTGGCCCTACCTGGCCCGGATCGTGCGGGCGCAGACCCTGTCGCTCAAGCAGCGGGAGTTCGTCGAGGCGGCCCGCGCGTCCGGCGCCTCCCGTGGCCAGGTCGTGTTCCGGGAGGTTCTGCCCAACCTGCGCTCCACCATCCTGGTGATGGTCACGATGGCGGTGCCCGGCTACATCGGCACCGAGGCCGGGCTGTCCTTCCTCGGGGTCGGGTTGGTCCCGCCGACGCCGTCCTGGGGCCAGATGATCGCCAGTTCGGTGAGCTGGTATTCGGTCGTACCGACCTACTTCCTGGTGCCGGGCGTCTTCCTGGCGCTGCTCGTGCTCTCCTTCATGGTCCTGGGCGACCACGTCCGCGCCGCGGTCGACCCGGGGGGCGGGGCATGACCGCCTGCACCGAGCGGCACCCGGCCGCACCGAACCACGGCCTCGCAGGCGAGGGCCAGAAGGGCATGCCAAAGGTGGACACAGCATGACGCGCTACCTGGTGCACCGGGTCGCCGGGATGCTCGTCGTGCTGTTCCTGGTGTGCCTGTTCACGTACGTGGTGTTCTTCGTCCTCTCGCCGGACCCGGCGGTGCAGATCTGCGGCAAGAACTGCACCCCGGACCGGATCGACCAGATCCGCGCGAACCTCGGCCTGGACGATCCGTTCTGGACCCAGTTCGGCCAGTTCCTGCAGGGCCTGGTGGCCGGCAGAACCTACGGCGCGGGCTCGTCCGTGGTGAACTGCCCGGCGCCGTGCCTGGGCTACTCGTTCCAGACGTCGCAGATCGTCACCGACATGATCGTGCAACGGCTGCCGGTGACCGCGGTGGTGGCCATCGGCGCGGCCGTGCTGTGGCTGTTCGCCGGGGTGATCGGCGGCCTGGTCAGCGCGGTCCAGGAGGGCCGCTTCGCCGACCGGTTCATCGCCGGGCTCACCCTCGGCGGCATGTCGGTCCCGAACTACGTGCTCGCGCTCGCCCTCCAGTACGTCTTCGTGGTCCAGCTGCAGTGGCTGCCGTTCCCGCAGGCCGTCCCGTTCGCCGACGACCCGGCACAGTGGTTCGGAAATTTCGTTCTGCCGTGGACGGTGCTGGCGATCGGATACGCGTCGGCGTACACCCGGCTCACCCGGGCCAACGTCATCGACACGCTGAGCGAGAATTTCGTGCGCACCGCGAAGGCCAAGGGGCTGCGGCCCGACCTGGTCTGGCGGCGGCACGCGCTGCGCCCGGCGCTGACCCCGGTGGTCACCATCGCCGGCATGGATTTCGCCGGCCTGCTCGGCGGGGCGCTGATCACCGAGACCGTGTTCGGGATCAACGGGGTGGGCAAGCTCGCCGCCGACTCGATCACCAAGAACGACCAGCCGGTGATCATGGCTGTCACGCTGCTCGCCGCGTTCTTCGTCGTGGTCGGCAACATGGTCGTCGACCTCTTGTATTCGGCGATCGATCCCCGGGTGCGGGTGGGTTCATCGTGAGCGACACCCTGCTCGACGTGCGGGAGCTGTCGGTCTCCTTCGGGGACGTGTGCGTCGTCGACGGGATCGGCTTCGACCTGCCGCGCGGCGGCGCCCTCGGCATCGTCGGCGAGTCCGGCTCCGGCAAGTCGATGACCAGCCTCGCCGTGATGGGCCTGCTCCCGGCCGGGGCGAGCAGCACCGGTGGCATCGTCTTCGACGGCGTCGACCTGGCCACCCTGACCGAGCGCCGGATGCGCGCGATCCGCGGCGACCGGATCGCGATGGTGTTCCAGGATCCGCTGTCCTCGCTGAACCCGTATTACACGGTCGGGATGCAGATCGCCGAGGCGTACCGGTCGCACCGCTCCGGGGTGGGCCGCCGCGCGGCCCGGCAGGCGGCGATCGAGGCGATGGAGCGGGTGCACATCAGGGAGGCCGGCCGCCGGGTGGACGACTACCCGCACCAGTTCTCCGGCGGCATGCGGCAGCGCGTGATGATCGCGATGGCGCTGATCACCGAGCCCGAGCTGATCATCGCGGACGAGCCGACCACCGCGCTCGACGTCACCGTGCAGGCCCAGATCCTCGACCTGCTCGCCGAGGTGCGCCGGGACACCGGCGCGGCGCTCGTCCTCATCACCCACGACCTGGCCGTGGTCAGCGCGGTCGCCGACCGGGTGGTGGTGATGCACCGCGGCCGGGTCGTGGAGACCGGCGCCGCCGAGCAGATCTTCTCCGATCCGCGGCACGAATACACCCGGGCACTGCTCGACGCGGTGCCCCGGATCGACGACGAGATCGGCGAGCTGCGCGACACCGGAGGAGACCGATGACCGGCGAGCCGCTGCTGCGCGCCCGCGACCTGGTGAAGGAATTCCCGGTGGCGGGCACGGCCCGGCTGCTGCTGCCGGCGAAGAAATTCACCGCCGTCGACGCGGTCTCCTTCGACCTGTACGCGGGCCGCACGCTCGCGCTGGTCGGCGAGTCCGGGTCGGGCAAGTCCACCACCGCGCGGCTGGCCGCCCGGCTGATCGACGTCACCTCCGGAACCGTGCACCTGGACGGGCGGGACATCACCACCCTGCGCGGGCGCGACCTGCGGGGCGTACGCCGTGCGGTGCAGATGGTCTTCCAGGACCCGTCCTCCTCGCTGAACCCGCGGCACACCGTGGAACGGATCGTCACCGCGCCGCTCGTCTACCAGCGGCTGCCCGTGCCCGGCGGCATCCGCCGGTTCGCCCAGTCGCTGATGGAGCGGGTCGGGCTGGAGCCGGACCACGTCGACCGGTACCCGTCGCAGTTCTCCGGCGGCCAGGCCCAGCGGATCGGCATCGCCCGGGCCATCGCCATCGGGCCCCGGGTGCTGGTCTGCGACGAGGCGGTGTCGGCACTGGACGTGTCGGTGCAGGCGCAGATCATCAACCTGCTCCGCGGGCTGCAGCGCGAGGAGGGCTTCGCCTGCCTGTTCATCGCGCACGACCTCGCCGTGGTCCGGCAGATCGCCACCTCGGTCGCGGTCATGACGGCCGGCAAGGTGGTCGAGGCGGGCGACCGCGACGAGGTGTTCGACCGGCCGCGGCATGAGTACACCCGCCGGCTGCTGGCCGCCGTGCCGCGGATCCGCCCCGAGTGGGAGGCCGCCCGGCGGCGCAACGCTTCGGAAAGGGAGGCGGCCCGGTGATCGAGTATCCGATCCCCGGCGCCTGGGTTCGGGAGTTCACCGTCGAGGCGCCGCTCGACTGGGACAACCCGGGCCGCGACACCGTCCGGCTCTTCGTCCGGGAGTTGGCCGACCCGGACCGGCGGCACGACGACCTGCCGCTGCTCACCTTCCTGCAGGGCGGCCCGGGCGGGGCCAACCCGCGGCCCACCGCGGTGAACGGCTGGCTGGCCGAGGCGCTGCCGCACTACCGGGTGGTGCTGGTCGACCAGCGCGGCACCGGCGGCAGCACCCGGGTCGACGGCACGGTCATCGCCGGATTCCCGGACCCGGCCGAAGCGGCCCGGTATCTGCTGCGCTTCCGGGCCGACTCGATCGTGCGCGACCTGGAGCACGTACGGCGGCAGCGGTATGCCGGCCGGCGGTGGGCGACCCTCGCCCAGAGCTACGGCGGATGGCTGACCCTGACCTACCTGTCACACGCACCGGAGGCGCTGACCGCCTGCTACGTCTGCGGCGGCATCCCGGGCCTGCCACCCGATCCGGAGGAGGTCTACCGGCGTACGTTCACCCGGGCGGCAGGCAAGACCGCCGACTTCTACGACCGCTACCCGCAGGACGTGGCCGCGGTCGCCGCCATCGCCGACCGGCTGGCGGCCGGCGACGTGGTGCTGCCCGACGGCTCGCCGCTGTCCGTGCGCCGGTTCCAGACGCTCGGCGGCGAGCTCGGCATGGGCCCCGGCCACCTGCGGCTGCACTGGCTGGTCTCCGAGGCGTTCGCGCCGGGCGGCCACCTCACCGACGCGTTCCTGGAGAGCGTCCAGGTCAAGACGTCGGTCGCGGACAATCCGCTGTTCTGGACCCTGCAGGAGTCGATCTACGGGGACGGCCCGAACGGACCGTTCCGCTGGGCCGCCCAGCGCGAGCGGGACCGGCGGCCGGAATTCGCCGGTGACCGGCGGCCGCTGCTGTTCACCACCGAGATGGCCTTCCCCTGGATGTTCCGGGAGATCCGCGCGCTGCGCCCGTTCGCCCCGGCCATGGCGGAACTGGCCGCGCTTCCGACCTGGAGCCCGCTGTACGACCCGGACCGGCTGGCCGCCAACGAGGTGCCGCTGGCCGCCGCGGTCTACGCCGACGATGTGTTCGTCGACGCCGGGCTGCAACAGGACACGCTGGCCCGGGTCGGCGCGGCCCGGGCCTGGGTGACCAACGAGTTCGAACACGACGGCATCGGCAGCGGGCGAGTGTTCACCCGGCTGCGCGAGATGATCCGCGATCGGGGAGGAGAGCGCCGATGACCCGGGACACCCGTCCGCCGTACGCCGGAACCCGGCCGCCCAAGCTGGCCGACGACAGCCCGGGCTTCCTCGCCCGGATCGGCCACGGCTGGGCCGAGCGGCAGGTGCCCGCGCCGGTCGACGACGCGGCGGCGAAGGCCGCGGCGGCGCACCGCGCCCGGTTGAGCGAGCGCTTCCCGGACCGCACGCTGGTGCTGTCCGCCGGGCATGCCCGGCACCGCAACGGCGACGCCGACTACCCGTTCCGGCCGGACAGCGACTTCGTCTGGGCCACCTCGTGCCAGGCCGAGGGCGCGGTCCTGGTGCTGCGCCACCGGCCCGGCGGCCACGACCCGGTGCTCTACCTGACGCCCCCGGCCGGGCCGGGGGAACGCGACTTCTTCGCCAGCGCGGCACACGGCGAGCTGTGGGTCGGCCCGTCCGCCGGCCTGGCCGCCTGGTCCGCGGCGCTGGACCTGCCGGTCCGGCCGGTGAGCGAGTACGCCGCCCCGGCCGACGCCGTGCGGCCGGCCGAGCTGTCCCGGGTGGTCTCCGGCCTGCGCATGATCAAGGACGACTGGGAGATCGCCCAGCTGCGCGAGGCGGTCGAGCACACGATCGGCGGATTCGCCGCGGTCGCCGCTGAGGTGCCCCGCGCGGTCGCCGGAAACCTGGGCGAACGCTGGCTGCAGGGCACCTTCGACCGGCACGCCCGCACCTTCGGCAACGGGCCCGGCTACAGCACCATCGTCGGCTCCGGCGAGCACGCCCCGGTGCTGCACTGGGTCCGCTGCGACGGCCCGGTCCGGCCCGGCGAGGTGCTGCTGCTCGACATGGGCGTCGAGGCGAAGTCCCTCTACACCGCGGACGTCACCCGCACGATTCCGGTCGGCGGCGGGTTCACCCCGACGCAGCGCGCGGTGCACGACCTGGTCGAGGCGGCCCACCGTGCGGGGATGGACCGGGTACGGCCCGGCGCGCACTATTCCGACTTCCACTTCGCCGCGATGGAGGTGCTGGCGCACGGGCTGGCCGACTGGGGCCTGCTGCCCGTGTCGGTGGACGAGGCGCTCGCCCCGGAGGGTCAGCAGCATCGCCGCTTCCTGGCCTGCGGCATCGGCCACCACCTCGGCCTGGACGTGCACGACTGCGGCAGTTCCGGTTACGAGCAGTACCAGGGCGCGCCGCTGGAGCCGGGCATGGTGCTGACCGTGGAGCCCGGCCTGTATTTCCACGCCCACGACGAGACCGTCCCGCCGGAACTGCGCGGCATCGGCATCCGCCTCGAGGACGACCTGCTGGTCACCGAGACCGGCCAGGACGTGCTGTCCGGCGCGCTGCCGATCGACGCGACCGGCCTCGAACGCTGGACCCGCGAGCAGACCCGGTGATCCTCGTCCGCCGGTAGCTCGCGTGGCCCGGCGCTTGCGGAGGCCGGGCGCCGGGCTGGTGCGGAGGTGACAGGTGAGCTCCTCAAGCCAGGCCGTTGTCGGCCAGCCACTGCGGGTCCGGCGCCACCATCTGCAGCACCTCAACGAGCAATCCGTCCGGGCCGGCGACCTGGAACCGGCGCTGTCCCCACCTCTCGTGACCCTCGCCGAACGTGCACGAGGTCGCCCGGACGCCGTGACGCCGGTGCGAGGGCCGGCGTTCAGCGCAGGATTTTGGCGACGCCGAAGGTGAAGCGCTCCTCGAAGGACTCCTCCATCAGCACCGGGGCCACCCGCCGGAGCGCGGGGCGCTGCCCCACGTCGAGGTCGCGGGTGAAGCGCCCGGGCAGCGCCTGCTCCTCCTGGGTGAGCCCGACGACGAAGTAGACCAGGCTCCAGCAGGTCCAGGCCGCCTCCCGCGCCGGCAGGCCGCCGTCGAGCAGCGTCGCGACCAGCGCCTCGGCGAAGTCGAGGGTGGCCGGCTCGGCCGCGTAGGTGCCGGCCACCACCACCGCGCCGTCGCGATGAGCGAGCAGGGCGGCCCGGTAGCGGCGGGCGAGTTCGGTGGCCCGCTCCCGCCAGTGCTCCGGCAGGCCGTCGAGCGAGGCGCCACCGACGATCGCGTCGGCCATCAGCTCCAGCAGCCGGGCCTTGCTCTTCGCGTGCCACAGCACGGTGTTCATCCGTACGCCGAGCCGCTCCGCGATGGCGCGCATCGAGACGGCCGCCGCCCCCGAATCGTCGAGGACTTCGAGGGCGACCCGCACGACATCCGCTTGACTCTTGGTCACTGACCTAGTCTACTCGACACGCATTCGTTGGTCAGTGACCAAGAGAGGGTTGACGCATGGAAGACGTTGTCATCGTCGGAGCCGGGCCGACCGGCCTGTGGCTTGCCGGGGAATTGCGGCTGGGTGGCGCCTCCGTCACGGTCCTGGAGGCGCGCGAGGAGCGGGACCCGAACTCGAAGGCACTGACGATCCACCCCCGTACCATCGAGATCCTCGACTGCCGGGGCATCGCGGGGCCGTTCCTGGCCGAAGGTTCGCGCATCCCGAACGGCCACTTCGGCGGCCTGCCGGACCGGATGGACTTCGCGGTGCTCGACACGCCGTACCCGTTCACGCTGGCGCTGCCGCAGGCCCGTACCGAAGAACTGCTCGAAGCCCGCGCCGATCGGATGGGCGCGACCATCCGCCGGGGTTGCGCGGTCGCCGGCCTGGCGGGCGACGGCGTGCGCTTGGCGGACGGAACGGTGGTCGAGGCTCGATACGTGGTCGGTTGCGACGGCACCCGCAGCACCGTCCGCACCGCCGCCGGCATCGACTTCCCGGGCACGGACGCCACCACGTGGGGCTGGCTCGGCGACGTCGTGCTCGACTCACCGCCCGACCGCGGCTTCGCGAGCTTCGCCGGCCCGGCCGGCGGCCTGATGGTCGTGCCGCTGCCCGGCGGGATCCACCGCCTCGTCGGCGGCGACCCGGGCACCGACGGGCCCGAATGGCCCGGCGAGCTGACCCTCGACGAACTGCGGGCGACCGTACGGCGGATCGCCGGCACGGACTTCGGCATGCGCGACCCGGTCTGGCTGTCCCGCTTCGGCAACGCCACCCGGCAGGCGGCGGCGTATCGCAAGGGCACCGTGCTGCTGGCCGGGGACGCCGCCCACGCGCACTTCCCGACCGGAGGCGTCGGCATGAACGTCGGCATCCAGGACGCGCACAACCTCGGCTGGAAGCTCGCCGCCGTCGTCACCGGGCGCGCGGACGGGACGCTGCTCGACACCTACCACGAGGAACGGCATCCGGTCGGGGCCGAACTGCTGGAACACACCCGCGCGCAGACCGCCCTGATCACGGCGTACGCACCCGAGGGCCGGGCGTTGCGGGCGGTGCTGAGCGGACTCATCGCCGCCGCGCCGGACATGTCGCGGGAACTCGCCGAGCGGCTGTCCGGGCTCAACGTCGCCTACGAAACCGGCAAGCGCGTCTCCAACCTGGAATTCCCGGACGGCGGCACGCTCTTCGAACGGCTGCGCACGGGCGAGCACGTCAGGACCTCGGCAGGACTCGTGCGGCCGGACGGCCACCTCGCCTGAGCACCGAGCGACTCATCGAGGTCGAGATCGCCGCCGCGATCGAACGCTGACCGGGTCTATGCGGGTTCGGTATCGGGCTCTGTTGGAGCATGCGGATTATGCAAGGTAGTGTGCAAGGTGTGCAAGGAAGGTCCCGCCTCCTCCCGCTGCTGCGCTCGCCACTGCTGGGCGAGCTGCTGGCCTGGATCTACCTGCACCCGGAGACAAGCTACTCGGTGACGGAGCTGGCCCGCCGACTCAAATCCTCCCAGTCGACCGTCAGCCGGGAGGCCGACCGACTGGTCGAGGCAGGCCTCGTCAGCGAAGAGCGGCGGGGAAACATGCGCCTGCTTCAGGCGGATCTCACCAGCCCGCTCGCTCGCGCGCTCGCCGAGGTGCTCGCCCTGACCTACGGACCCGCCGCGGTCCTGGCTGACCTACTTCCGCCGGTGGACGGCGTGGACGAGGCATACATCTATGGGTCGTGGGCGGCGCGCCATGCCGGCGAAGCCGGCCCTCCGCCGCGCGACGTGGATGTGCTGGTGGTGGGCGACGCGGACGAGGACGACCTGGCCGACGTGGCGTTGGCGGCGGAGCGGCGGCTGGGCCGGGAGGTCAATATCCACCGGGTGTCCGTAACGACTTGGCGGTCGCCCGGCGGTGATCCGTTTCTGACGTCGGTGCGATCCCGCCCGTTGTACCCCATCGTCGAGCATGGAGACCGCTCATGAGGTGGCAGCAGGGCCGTGAAGCCCTTGACGGCATGATCGCGCGGGGCGAGTTGGAGAGGGTGCCGGCCAGCCGCGAGCACGCAGACGTGATGCTGGCACAGGCGCGCCGGCATCTCGCCTCGGCGGTCGCCATCGCCGACTCGGACCCGGCCGGCGCATACCAGCTGCTGTATGACGCCGCGCGTAAGGCCTTCGCCGCCGTGTTGGAGAACCAGGGCGTACGGGCGACGAGCCGTGGTGGGCACATCGCGGTGCGCGACGCAGTCACCGCCCAGCTCGATCCGCCGCTGGGTGGGGTGTTGCGCCCGTTCGACCGCCTCCGACGGCGCCGCAACCAGGTTGAGTACCCTTCCTCGGCAGCACCCAGCGTCAGTGCGGAAGAGGTCGAGCGCGATGTGCCCAAGGTCGAGCAGATCCTCGACGTAGCAGCCAGAGTGCTGGACCAGATGAGTCCGCTGTAGCTCCCCGTGGCTGAAACACGGGCGGGTGCTCAGGCTGTCTCGGTGCGGGAGAGCTCCCAGAAGGCGATGGCGGCCGAGGTCGCGACGTTGAGGGAGTCGACGTTGTTGTGCATCGGGATGGCGACGCGAACGTCGCTGGCCTGCAGCGCCTCGCGGCTGAGGCCGGGTCCCTCGGCGCCGAACAGCAGCGCGGGCCGTTCCCGCTGGGCGGCGGTGAGGTGCTGCAGGGCGACGGCGTCGGGGGCCGGGGTCATCGCGAGGAGAGTGAAGCCGGCGTCCCGGATGGCGGCGAGGGTCAGCGGCCAGTTCTCGGTCTTGGCGTACGGGATGGCGAAGACCTCGCCCATGCTAACCCGCACCGCGCGGCGGTAGAGCGGATCGGCGCAGGTGGGGGAGAGCACGACCGCGTCGATGCCGAGGGCGGCCGCGCTCCGGAAGAGGGCACCGAGATTGGTGTGGGTGTTGAGGCCCTCGAGAACGGCCAGCCGCCGGGCGCCGGCCAGGAGCTGGTCCAGCGGCGTCAGGTCGCGCCGGTGGAACGAGGCGAGGATGCCGCGATGGACGTGGAATCCGGTCACCGATTCGAGGACACTCGGTGCCGCGGTGTAGAGCGGCGCGTCGGCGGGCAGGTCGCTGACCTGGTCGACACGCTTCTCGTCGACCAGCGCGGAGCGCAGCTTGTAGCCCGCGCGCAGGGCACGGTGGATGACCAGCTCGCCCTCGGCGATGAACAGCCCGTTCGGCGGCTCCCACCGGGTTCGCAGCTCGAGGTCGGTGAGGGCGCGGTAGTCGGCGATCCGCGGGTCGTCGGGGTCGGTGATGCTGAGTGCTGGCACATACCGCATTGTGCCTACCGACGACGGGCCCGCCGCTGCCGGTAGCCTTCGGGGAGCCGGGACGCGAGGATGAGTTGATGTTCGACGACTCGCTGGAGACCCTCCGCAAACGCCGCAGCGCGAAGTGGCGCACCTACCCCGCCGACGTCCTGCCCCTCGCCGTCGCCGAGATGGACTGCTCGCTCGCCCCGCCGATCACGGCCGCCCTGCGCGAAGCGGTCGACGCCGCCGACACCGGCTATTCGGCGGCGCAGCCGGACCTCGGCGCGGCGATCGCCGGCTTCGCGGCCCGGCGCTGGGGCTGGGAGCTGGATCCGGCCGCGATCACCGCGGTCGCCGACGTCGGCGTCGGCGTGGTCGAGCTGCTGCGGATGCTCACCCGCCCGGCGGACGCCGTGGTGATCAGCCCGCCGGTCTACCCACCGTTCTTCCAGTGGCCGGTGGAGGCCGGCGCCCAGCTCCGCGAGGTGCCGCTCACCGCGGACTTCCGCCTGGACCTGCCGGCCCTGGAGGCGGCCTTCGCCGCCCATCCGGCGGTCTACGTGCTCTGCAACCCGCACAATCCGGTCGGCCGCGTGCACACCCACGACGAGCTGGCCGCTCTGGTCCGGCTGGCGCGACTGTACGGCGTGACGATCGTCAGCGATGAGATCCACGCCCCGCTGGTGCTGCCCGGCGCCGAGTTCACGCCCCTGCTCTCGATCCCGGGTGCGGCCCAGGTGGCGGTGAGCGTGGTGTCGGCGAGCAAGGCCTTCAACCTGGCCGGCCTCAAGTGCGCGGCGATCGTCACCGGCGACCCGGCCATGGCCGCGCTGGTCGAACGCTTCCCCCACGACGTCCGCTGGCGCACCGGGCACTTCGGCGTGCTGGCGACGGTGGCGGCCTTCACCGAGGGCGACGCCTGGCTGGACGAGCTGCTCACGGAGCTGGACGCCCGCCGTGCGGAGCTGGGCGAGCACCTGCGCACCCGGCTGCCGAAGGTCGGCTGGCTCCCACCGGAGGCGACGTACCTGGCCTGGCTGGACTGCCGCGCGCTGGGCGAGGACGACGAACCGCGCGAGCTGTTCCTGTCCCAGGGCCGCGTCGGACTGGAGCCCGGCACCCGCTTCGGCGCGCGCGGCGCGAGCTACGTTCGGCTGAACTTCGGCACGAGCGCGGATATCCTCGACGAGGCGACCGCCCGGATGGCGCGCGTCACCGCCGGGTAGCGGCGGCAGCCCGGACGCGGCGGCAGTACGGTTGTACTGTTCGCGTCGTTCTGCCGTCGGGGGTGCGCAGGTGTCGTCCGGATCAGACCCCCACTTGCTGGCGCTGCTGCGAGCCATCAGGCTCCGGCTGGCGGCACCGGACGCGGTCGCCGCGGGCGCCGCCGACACGGCCGCGGCCCTGACCGCCGCCGCCGAAGACCAGTCACCAGAGCCGCCCAGCGGCGAGCCGGTCCACCCCGACTGGCTGATGCACCCCGACTGGCCCGCCGCGGCCACCGGCGGGGACCGATCCGTGCCGGAAGGCCAGCCACCGCAGGCCCCGGCGGATCAGCGCGGCTCGGATCAGAGCGGCTCGGATCAGAGCCGCCTGGATCAGAACCGGCCGGATCGGAGCCGCCCGGATCAGAGCAGCTCGGATCGGAACCGCCCGGATCAGAACCGGCTGGATCAGAACCGCCCGGATCAGAACCGGCTGGATCAGAATCGGCTGGATCAGCTCCGGTCCGGGGGATTGCCGTCCGATCAGGCTGCATCGGATCACGCCGGTGGTGGGTCTGAGCTTCCCGCCGCGCATCCGTTTCGGGATGCCGGGGCCGGCAGCGTGCCGCGTGCCGATCGGGCGACGGCCGACGCCGAGGGCCGAAGCTTCCGGGCCAGTGTCGGGCCGATGCCGGGCGGTCCGCGCCCGCCCTATCAGCCGCCTTCGTCGCCGGGCACCGTGCCCTCGCCGCCGAGCGGTCCGGTGCCGTCCGCGCCGCCGCCGAGCGGTCCGGTGCCGTCCGCGCCGGCGCCGGGCGGCGGTTCCGGCCCTGGTCAGGTGGATCCGGGCGCGGGTGGCTCGGTGCCGGTGCCATCGTCTCCCGGCAGTGACCTGGCTGACCTTCTGACGCCGATTCCGTGGAGAGTTGACTCACCCAGGTGGACGCCGGGTCGTTCCGGCGTCACGCCGCCGGGTGGCTGGCCCGTGCCCTCCGCACCTGACGATGACGATTCCGGTCAGAGTCCCGATATTTCCGGTGAAGGTGGGGTGAGGCCTTATCCGGCCGGTTCGGGCTTCTCGCGTCGGTCTGGCGCGATCCCGGGCCTTCCCTCGGCATTCAGCACCAATCCGGTACCCGGAGCGGCTCCCTTCGGTCCCGGTTCGGGCGGGGCTGCTGGCTCGGGCGGGGGCGCGGGCACAGCTCCCGGTGTGGGTTCTGGTCCGGGTGTGGTTCCCGGATCGCTTCCTGGCGGCGGTCCGACCCGCGGCGCAGGTTCGCCTCCGGGCGCGGGCCCCGGCACGTCGCCACCTGGCGGCGCGCCTGTTCCCGGCATGCCCACTCCAGGCACCAGCGTCCCCGGCGGCCCGGGTGCTGGTGGGGTGCCTCCCGGCGGCACCGCCTCGGGTGGCCTGGTTCCCGGTGGCTGGGGCGGCCCGATTTCCGGCGGTGGCCACGGACCAGACACAGGCCAGGGCCTTGGCAGCGCACCGGGCGCCTCGGGCGCACTGGGTACGTCGGGTGCACTGGGTACGTCGGGTGCACCGGGTGCACCTGGTGCACCGGGCACCTCGGGCGGACCAGGCACCTCGGGCGGACCGGGTACGTCGGGTGCACCGGGTACCTCGGGCGCACCGGGCGCACCGGGTGGCACCCCAGGTGGTCGGGTGCCGGGTGGTCCGGTGCCAGGGAGTTGGCCTGGCGGTCGGACGCCAGGGAGCCCGCCGGGAGTCCCGGGATCGGGCGGTCAGGCACCGACCGGCGCACCAGGCGGTCACCTACCGGGTCAAGTCCCGGGCGGCCAGCTGCCGGGCGGTGTGCCGGGCAGCCCGCTACCGGGCAGCGTGCCAAGCGGTCTGCTACCAGGCGGGAACGCGCCGGGCACCGTGCCGGGCGGCCCCGGTATGCCCGGTACTGGGCACCCGCCCGGTGCCGCTCCACCTCCGGGAACCTCGCTCATTCCGGCGACCCGGCCCGGCACCGTCGTCCCGACCGGTCCATTCCCCACCACTCCCATCCCCACCAGGCAGGGACCGGGCGGCCTAGGACCCACCGGCCCGGGATCGGGTGGCCAGGGATCGGGTGGCCTCGGCACGCCCGGCGGCGGGACCCCGCCTGTGCCCGGCAGGCTGCTTCCCGGCGTACCCCGTCCCGGCGCCACCACCCCGTACCCGCCCGGCGCCGGACCGTGGCCCGGCGGCATACCCATCTCCCCGCGGTCCACGACCGAGCCCGTCAGTGGCATTCCCGGCATCGGCGGCCCGCGGGCGGCCGGGCCGCAGTGGCCCGGCGATCCGGTCCAGGCCACCAACCCGGTCGGTGCGCTGCGGATGCCGAGCTTCGCCGAGCCCGTCACCGCCCGCCCGGCCGCGCCCGCCGACGGCATGGACCCCGCCGACGACGCCGCCATGCGCGAACTGGCCCGGCTGCTCGGCAACAGCCTGTCGCTGGCCGGCGGCTCGGAAGAGGTTGCCGGCCGGCTGCGGGCAGCCCTCGCCCAGGCGCAGCCGGCGCTGTTCCTCCGGCTGCCCGGCGGCGCGGCCGCCCAGACGGAGCAGCTCGCCGAGGCGCTGAACTGGCTGGTGCACCACCTGGATCAGCCGCCGGTGCTGGTCGCGGCGTGTGGCCGACTCGGTGCGGCGCTCGCCGAGTGTGGGGTGGCGCCGCAGCAGTTGCAGCTTGCCGGTGCCGCGCTCGCCGAGGCGATGCGGGCCGGCATGGCCGCCGGTGGCTGGCGGCAGGACTTCGACCAGGCCTGGCGCTCGACGTGGCAGCACGCCTACGAGTGGATCGCGCACGGGATGGCCGCCGCCGCGTATCAGCCGACGGTGTGGACCGCCGTCGTGGTCGGGCACGAGCGGCGGCGGGATGATCTTGCCGTGTTGTGGCTGAGACCGTATTTGCCCATGCCCTACCGGCCCGGTCAGTATGCCCGGGTCGAGGTGCCCGGTCAGCCCGGGGTGTGGCGGCCGTATTCGCTGACCGGCGTGCCGCGTCGGGACAACATGGTGGAACTGCACGTGCGGGCCAAGAGCCACAGCGGGGTCAGCGGTGCCCTCGTCTATCAGACGGCCGTCGGTGACAAGGTGCGGATCGCCCGCGCCGAGGGGGAGATGGGCCTGCCCGCGTCCGGGCGGGATCTGCTGATGATCGCCGGGGACACCGGGGTGGTCCCGCTCAAGGCCCTGCTCACCGAGCTCGCGTCGACCGGGGACCCGCGGTCGGCGGTGCTCTTCTGGGGCGTCCGCAACCTCAGCGAGCTCTATGACGTCGACGACATCATGGACATCGCCCGCGCCTGCCGCCGGGCCACGGTGATCCCGGTGATCTCCGAGGGCGAGGCCGGCCCGTACGCCAGCGGCCTGGTCACCGACGCGGTCGCCGCCTATGGCGAATGGTCCGGCCACGAGGTCTATCTGGCCGGGCCGCCGCTGATGCTGGCCGTCACGAGCGCGGCGCTGCAGGACCTCGGCGTAGCGCCGGAACGCATCCACCACGACAAACCGGATTGACCGCTGCTCGCCACACCGCGCCACACCGCGCCGCGCCGCGCCGCAGGATCGAACCGCGAAATGGCAATTGGTCCGGATCAGGCCAGCGCGTCCGCCAGGATCTTGGCGTAGGCCGGCGGCACGAAGGTCGTTCCGCTCGGGGTCAGCACCTCGTCGCGGGAGGCCGCCGCCCACGCCTCGGCTGGCACGGCCGCGCGCAGCGCCGTGATCACCGGCGCGTCCCGCCACTGCGGGTCGTCGCCGAGCATCGTCAGCGCGACCAGCGACTCCTCGACCTCGCCGACGCATTCGAACGGTTTGTGCGCGTCGATGCCGAGCAGTTCCAGGTAGCCCGGCACCTGGGCCGGGTCGGCGAACAGGTCCCGGCCGAAGATGCGGGTGAGCCGCTCACGCGGTATCGACGGCGCCATGGCCAGCGCCACGAAGCGGCACTTGGGGCAGTCGCCGCACCAGCGGACGGTCGGGTCGTGCAGCTTGAACGCCTTGTTGCAGCTCGTCACCACGTCGTCGTAGGCGGTGTGCCGGGCGAAGAGCTGGGCGATGTGCAGCTCCGACAGCGAGCGCAGCAGCGAGAAATACGGCTCGGTCAGGCCGGCGTGTGCGGTGACCGCGGCCCGGAGCAGGCCCTCGGCGGCGAGGCCCTTGGACCACTGGTGGTTGATCTCGTGACCGTTCCAGATCAGGTTGGGGTCGGAGGCCGAGCGCTCGTTGGACATCACGACCGGGCCCAGGCCGTGCAGCGCCGCGGTGGCGATCGCGACAAGCGAGTTGATCGCGGTGACCGGGATGTGCCCGTTCAGCGCGCCGGCCTTGTTCAGCTCGAACAGGCGGGGGTCCAGCTTGCGGCGGGCGGCCAGGGCCGTCAGCCCCGAGGCGGTGTTGACGTTGACGATCACCGGGTTGGGGTTGACCGAGAACGGCACCGGGTCCAGCCCGGCGGCCCGGAGGATTTCCAGCGTGACGATCGAGTCCTTGCCGCCACCGACCGCCGACAGCGGCCGCCCCTCCGCATTGTCCACCGGAGCAGCCGCAGCCGACTCCGCAGGCGTCGAAACCGACAGCCCGAGCACGTGCGGCAGCTTGTTGACGTAGGCGTACTCCCCGAGGCCGTGGGTGTAGACGGCCGTGAACAGAGCAGCAGCCGAAGCCGGCACCGCGACCGGCGCCTCGATCCGCGGCGGCGCGCCGACCTTGTAGTAGCTCACCCCGGCGACGACATGCAGCAGCTCGAGCACCTTGAAGAAGTGCGCGGGCGGCGCGGACGGGCCGAGCGGGAAGGTGATGGTCTCGGTGAACTCCAGCGGTGCCGGGCCGTCGAGCAGGTAGTCGAATTCCGCGACCCCCGTCGCCGGATCGAACCTGTATGCGGGGAACCGCATGACCTCGAACTGCGCACGCACCCGGAAGCTCCCGTCGTAGGACCAGCGAGCCATACTAGTGCGACTCGACCGAGGGAGACGACAGTGCGCTTGGCAGACCTGCGCGGACGTTCCGTAGCCGTCTGGGGGACCGGCCGGGAGGGCCGGGCCGCGGTCACGGCCATCGCCGCGCATGGTCCTTCGCGCCTGATCGCGGTGGACGACAGCGCGAATTTCCTGTCCGTGCCCTGGGAGGGCGAGCTGGCCGGGCTGGCGCCGCTGGCCGGTGGTGACCACGCCCAGGCCGCGCTGATCGCCGCCGACGTGGTGGTGCGCTCGCCGGGCGTGCCGCAGACCCACCCGTGGATGGCTCAGCTGCGCTCCCGGGGGGTCGTCGTGACCGGCGGCAGCGCGCTGTGGCTCGCCGACCACGCCAACCGCACCATCGGGGTGACCGGCAGCAAGGGCAAGAGCACCACCGCCGCGTTGATCAGTCACCTACTGGCGGCCGTCGGCCGGCCGAATTTCCTCGGCGGCAACATCGGGGTGCCGCTGCTGGATCTGCCCCCGGCCGAGCAGTACGTCCTCGCACTGTCCAGCTACCAGTGCAGCGACCTGACCGACTCGCCGCGCGTCGCGGTCGTGACCTCGCTGTTCCCCGAGCACCCGGACGAGCACGGCGGCGAGCAGGAGTACTACCGCGACAAGCTCAACCTGCTGGCGTACGGTCCCGAGCTGATCGTGATCAACGGTGCCGACGACCGCCTGGTCGCCGAGACGGTGACGCTCAAGGACGCGAACGGCTTCGCGGCGATCCCGGCCGCCGGCGGCGACTCGCGGTTCCGGGTCGAGGACGACGGCCAGGTGTATTGCAGCGACGAGGCGCTGTTCCCGCGCGACACGTTGAAGCTGCGGGGCCGGCACAACGGGCGCAACCTCTGCGTCGCCCTGGCGGTGCTGGACGGCATGGGCCTCGATGTCGTCGGCCTGCGGGAGACCCTGCGCGGGGCGGTCGCGTCCTTCGAGGGGCTGCCGCACCGGCTGGCGGAGATCGAGGACCCGTCCGGGCTGACATTCGTGGACGACGCGCTGTCCACGAGTCCCTATTCGGCCATGCACGCGATCGACGCGTACGAGGGTCGGCCGTTGACCGTCCTGGTCGGCGGCACCGACCGCGGCCTGGACTACGCCCCGCTGCGGGAGCACCTGGCGGGCCGGGAGATCACCGTGATCGGCCTGCCGGACAGCGGGCCGCGCATTCTCGCGGAGCTGGCCGGGCTGGCCGGCGTGCGCACGGAGGCGGCGGAGGATCTGCCTTCGGCGGTACGCCTGGCGCGCAAGCTCACGCCGTCCGGTGGGGTGGTGTTGCTGTCCCCGGCGGCGCCCAGCCACGGCCGTTTCCGCAACTTCGAGCACCGCTCCGAGGTCTTCGCTCAGGCGGTGCGCGACAGCGCTTAACCGGTTCTGGGCAGAATTATTGCCAGAGCCACCCGAGTTTCAAGACGCCCTCGCGGATTGCGGGGGCGTTTCTTGTTGCCCTTACGCTCCGCCGAACAGTCGATTGCGGTTCGCCCGTTTAGGGTCAGCGGCAACCCCGAAAGCCGATGAGCAAATCGGTCTAAACGGGTGCATGTGATGGCTGTCACGCCGTAACGGCCATATGCGGATCGAGGTACGTCAACCGACGGTGGGCGCCGCGTGTTCGTCGCCGCGCCCTAGGTAACGGTTTGAAAACTTCACCCACAGTCTTGACACAGGGGGTCGGAAAGTAAGAACTTTTACCGCGACAGTTAACACTCCTTCTTGAAGGGACGGCCCATGGTCGAGCCAGACGCAGACGGCACCGCAGCGACCGCGGTCGTCGACTCGCTGGTGCGCGACCAGGCCCCGCCGCCGCTCACCATGAACAACTCGGACGGGGTGCTGGTGCGGGTGCGCACCCTGCTTCCCGAGTTCACCGGCGCCCTGCAGCGGGTGGCCGAGCAGGTCCTCACCGACCCGGCCGCGGCCTCGCGGGCCACCATCGTCGAGCTGGCCGAGCGCAGCGGCACCTCGCCGGCCACCGTGACCCGGTTCTGCCGGGCGCTGGGCTTCGACGGCTACGCGGACCTGCGCCTCGGCATCGCCGCGGAGACCGGCCGGGCCCGCGCCTCCGGCTGGACCGTGGACATCGGCCGCGAGATCCAGCCCAACGACCCGCTGGAGCGGGTGCTCGGCCAGATCATGGCCGCCGACACCCGGGCCATGCACGACACCGCCTCGCTGCTGGACCTGGCCGAGGTCGAGCGGGCCGCCGTGGCCATCGCCACCGCGCCCCGGGTCAACATCTTCGGCGCCAGCGGCAGCGCGCTGGTCGGCGAGGAGATGCAGTTCAGCCTGCACCGCATCGGGGTGGCCGCCTGGGCCTGGACCGATGTGCACAACGGCCTGGCCAGCGCCGCGCTCTCGCGGACCGGCGACGTCGCCCTCGGCATCTCGCACAGCGGCGAGACCGGCGAGACGATCGAGCTGCTCGCCGAGGCCAGCAGCCGCGGCGCCACCACCATCGCGCTGACCAGCTTCCCGCGCTCGCCCCTGGCCGAGCTGGCGGACATCGTGCTGCTCACCGCCACCCAGGCCACGACCTTCCGGCCGGACGCGCTCTCCGCGCGGCACCCGCAGTTGGTCGTCCTCGATCTGCTCTACGTCGCCGTCGCCCAGCGGACCCACGAACGTTCGCACGCGGCCTTCCAGCGCACCGCCCAAGCCGTCCACGGCCACAAAGCCGTGAAGGACGGGAGCTCCGCCCCATGAATGTGATCTCCCCTATCACCCCCACATATCTCACTTCGCTCAGGAGGAACAGCGTGAAGCGCAGAATCGCGGTTGCCGCGACCCTCGCCGCGACATTGCTCGGTGCCGCCGCGTGCGGCTCGGACAGCGACAGCGGCGGCGCCCCCAACGCCAACGCTTCGGTCAACGGCGCCGGCAAGACCATCAAGGTCTGGCTCATGGTCGACGCGCAGTCCGGCTGGCCCGAGGTCGTCAAGCAGGCCAACGACCGCTTCACCGCGGCGACCGGCGCGCAGGTGCAGGTCGACTACCAGCAGTGGACCGACCACCTGGCCAAGCTGGACACCACCCTGGCCGGCAACGACGTGCCCGACGTGGTGGAACTGGGCAACACCGAGATGCCGAAGTACGTCTTCAACGGCGCCTTCGCCCCGCTGGAGAAGTCACAGTTCGAGAACTCGGCGGAGTGGCTGACCGGCCTCTCCGCCCCCTGCGAGCTCGACGGCAAGACCTACTGCGTGCCGTACTACGCCGGCGCCCGGGTCCTGCTCTACCGCACGGACCTGTTCGACAAGGCCGGCCTGGCCGCGCCGAAGACCTACGACGAGCTGGTCAACGCCGCCAAGGTGCTCAAGGAGAAGAACGGCAGCGACAAGCAGTTCTCCGCCTTCTACATGCCGGGCAAGTACTGGTACGCCGCGATGGCGTGGGTGCACGGCAACGGCGGCGAGATCGCCAAGAAGGATGGCGACAAGTGGGTCGGCGCGCTCTCCGAGCCGGGTGCGCAGGCGGGCCTGACCAAGTGGGCCGAGCTGGCCAAGACCTACTCCAGCGGTGACCCGACCAAGGACGAGAACGACCAGGACGCGGTCTACGCGCAGGGCAAGTCCGGCATGCTGTACGGCAACGGCTGGGAGCTGGGCGCGGTCCAGGAGCAGCCGAAGGACCCCAACAACCCGGCCTCGGCGAAGGTCAAGACCAAGGTGAACGGCAAGGTCGCCACCGCGCCGCTGCCCGGCATCCCGTCCTTCCTCGGCGGTTCGGACGTGGCCGTGACGGCGAAGAGCCCGAACGCCGACCTGGCCGCCAAGTGGGCGCAGATCTTCACCGACGCCAAGTCGCAGGAGGGCCTGATCGCCAAGGGCGTGCTGCCCAACGCGACCTCCCTGCTGGACAAGGCCGCGGCGGTCAAGGGCAACGAGGCGACCGCGCTGGCCGCCAAGGAGACCTGGTTCGTCCCGATGGCGCCGAAGTGGTCGGACGTCGAGTCGGCGAACGTGCTGCAGAACATGCTGGTCAGCATCGCCACCGGCAAGGCCACCGTGCCGGCCGCCGCGAAGGATGCCGACTCGAAGATCAACGAGATCCTCAACGCCGCCTGACGATGAGCGTGCCGCCCGACCGGCTCGGGCGGGCGGCACGACCCGGCACCGCACTCCTGCGCAGAGAGGTAAGGGACCGATGTCCGTCGTCGACTCACCGTCCGCCCCGCCGGCCCAGCAGCCGCCGGCGTCGGCCCCGGCCGGTGGGCGCGCCCGGAGCAAGCGTCGTTCGGCCACGAGCGGCGGCTTCGCCCCCCTCGCGCTCACCCTGCCCGCGATGCTGCTGCTGGCCGGCCTGCTCGGCTATCCGCTGGTACGGATGGTCGTGCTGTCGTTCCAGAGCCTCGGGCTGCGCCAGCTGTTCGGCAACCTGGCACCGGACAACGTCGGGTTCGCCAACTACGTCAAGATCTTCACGGACGCGACCTTCTACCAGGTCGTCGCCCGTACGGTCGCCTTCACCGTGGTGTCGGTGCTGCTGACCCTGCTGCTCGGGCTCGGCGTCGCGCTGTTGATGCGCCGCGTCGCGCCGAGCGTGAAGATCGCCATGATCGTCGCGATGATGTTCGTCTGGGCGATGCCGCAGCTGGTCGCCACCCAGACCTTCCGCTGGCTGGTCGACTCGGACTTCGGCGTGCTGAACTACCTGATCGACCTGCTGCCCGGCGTCGACTTCGCCAACCACAGCTGGTTCGCCGACCCGATCCAGGGCTGGTCCGTGATCACCTCGATCGTGGTCTGGGCCGGCATCCCGTTCATCGCGATCACCCTGAACGCCGGTCTCACCCAGGTGCCCAAGGAACTGCTCGAGGCGGCCGTGGTGGACGGCGCCTCGGCCTGGCAGGCGCTGCGCTCGATCACCCTGCCGATCCTCAAGCCGCTGCTGATCATCGTCACCACGCTGTCGGTGATCTGGAACTTCGGCCTGTTCACCCAGGTCTGGGGCGTGCGCAACGGCCGGCCGGAGGAGGAATACCAGGTGCTCGCGACCTGGGCGTACAGCACCGCGTTCAACAACAACAACTACGGGCTGGGCTCCGCGATCGCCGTGGTCACCGTGGTGCTGCTGCTCGGCGTGATGGCCTTCTACATGCGGCAGATGTTCCGGATCGGAGACGTGGACTGATGGTCGCCACCGCACCGCGGGCCGCCGTACGCAAGCGGCGCCGCCCGTCCCGGGAATCGGACACCCCGACCGTCGGCCGCAGCCGGGCCGGCACGATCGCCGCCAACACCCTCGGCGTGCTCTTCGCGATCGTGATGTTCTTCCCGGTCTACTGGGTCATCAACACGGCGTTCAAGCCGGCGCCGGAGATCCTCCAGTTCGATCCCACCTTCTTCCCGCACACCTTCACGCTGGACAACTTCCGGTCCGCGTTCAACGCGCCGTTCTTCCAGCAGGACCTGCTCAACGGCGTGATCGTCACCTGCGGTGCGGTCGTCGGGGCGCTGTTCGTCGGCTTCCTGGCGGCGCTGGCCATCGCCCGGTTCCGGTTCTACGGCCGCAAGGCGATCATCCTGGTCGTCCTGTCGGTCCAGATGGTGCCGTTCATCGCGATCCTGATCCCGCTCTTCCTGATGCTGCAGAAGGCGAACCTGACCAACAGCCTGGTCGGTATCACCCTGGTCTACATCGTGCTGATCCTGCCGTACACGGTCTGGACCCTGCGGGGTTTCATCAGCGCGATTCCCCGCGAGCTGGACGAGGCCGCCCTGATCGACGGTGCCAGCCGCTTCCAGATCTTCTGGAAGGTCATCCTGCCGCTGACCGGCCCCGGGCTGGTCGCCACCTCGGTGTACGGCTTCATCCAGGCCTGGAACGAATTCATCATCATCAACACCCTGAACGACCAGGCCCATCAGAACCTGATGGCCTGGCTGCTGCAGAACCAGACGAGCCGGGGGACCTTCTGGGGTCCCCTCATGGCGGGGTCGATCCTGACCGCCCTCCCGGTGGTCATCTTCTTCCTGATCATCCAGCGCAACATCGCAACCGGCCTGACGGCTGGCGCCGTCAAGGGCTGACCCGGCACCGCATCAACATCTGAGGAGAGAGTGCATGACTGAGATCTTCAAGCCCGAGGTCGACCGCCGGACGCTGCTGCGCCGCGCTGCCGCCGTGGGCCTGCTGGCCACCCCCGCCGTCACGATGCTGAGCGCCTGCGTGGGCGGCGGCAGCGACGACAAGGACGCCGCCGCGGACAAGCCCGCCGGCACGGTCTCCGCGACCAACCCGCTGGGCATCAAGGAGGACGAGCCGCTGGAGATCATCATCTTCAACGGCGGCCTCGGCACCAAGTACGCCACCGACGTGGACATCCCGTCGTACAACAAGCTCTTCCCGAACTCCAAGGTCACGTTCAACCAGGCCGAGGAGATCTCGACGGTCGTGCAGCCGCGGTTCACCGCGGGCAACCCGCCGGACATGATCAACAACTCCGGCTCGAAGCTGATGGACCAGGGCGCCCTCGTCCAGGCCGGCCAGGTGCAGGACCTGACCGAGCTGTTCGCGGCGCCGTCGGTGGACATCACCGGCAAGACCGTCAAGGACACCCTGATCCCCGGCACGATCGAGCAGGGCACGTTCAACGGCAAGCCGTACGTGCTGAACTACGCGTTCACCGTCTTCGGCCTCTGGTATTCCGGCAAGCTGTTCAAGGACAACGGCTGGACCGTGCCGACGACCTGGACGGACTTCACCGCGCTGCTCGACAAGATGAAGGCCAAGGGCATCACGCCGTTCGGCTACGCCGGTGCGAACGCGCCGTACTACATGTTCACGCTGCTGCTCACCAGCGCCGCCAAGATCGGTGGCGCCGACATCCTCAAGAACATCGACAACCTCGAGGACGGCGCCTGGACCAACGACGCCGTCAAGCAGGCCGCCGCCGCGTGGGCCGAGGTCGGCGCCAAGTACTCCAACAAGGCGTTCCTGGGTCTCAAGCACACCGAGGTGCAGCTGCAGCAGAACCAGTACAAGGTCGGTCTGTACCCGTCCGGCTCCTGGCTGGAGAACGAGCAGGCCAAGGACACCCCGGCCGGCTTCGACTACCAGCTCATGCCGGTGCCGAGCGTGACGACGGCCGACAAGCTGCCGGTCACCGCCCTCTTCGCCGCGGCCGGCGAGCAGTACTTCGTCGCCAGCAAGGGCAAGAACCCCAGGGGCGGCATGGAGTTCCTGCGCCACATGCTGGCGAAGTCCTCCGCCGTGGGCTTCACCCAGCTCACCAAGACGCTGACCGTCGTCGCGGGTGCCACCGATGGCATGGAGATCAGCCCCGGCCTCAGCTCCGGCAACAAGGCGCTGGGCGCGGCGGGCGCGGACACCTTCAGCTTCCGCTTCGACACCTGGTACAAGAAGCTGGACGACGAGGTGCGCGCCGCCACCAACGAGCTGATCTACCAGGGCGGCACCGCCGACAAGTTCTGCGCCCGGGTGCAGAAGGTCGCCGACGCGGTCAAGAAGGACTCCTCCATCCAGAAGTTCACCCGCTGACCTTCTGAGTCACGTACCCCGCAATCACGGACGGAGCTAGAGAACCATGAAGCACGGCAGGTACCCGTTCATCATTGGCTTCCTGATCGTGCCGGTGGCCATCTATGCGACGTTCGTGATCGCGGCGTACGTCCAGGCGTTCCAGCTGTCGTTCACCAACTGGCGGGGCTTCTCGCCGGACGTCAGCTACATCGGCTTCGACAACTTCGTGAAGCTCTTTCAGGACAACACCTTCTGGAAGGCGATCCAGCATCACATCCTGCTGCTGATCTTCCTTCCGCTGCTCACGATCATCCTGGCGCTGTTCTTCGCGTTCCTGCTCAACGTGGGCGGCGGCTCGAAGGGCGGCCGTACCCGGGGGGTCTGGGGTTCGAAGTTCTACCGGGTGGTGTTCTTCTTCCCGCAGCTGCTGGCCCTGGCCCTGGTCGCGGTCATCTTCTCCCGGGTCTACTCCTCCGACGACAGCGGCCTGATCAACGGCCTGCTGAACCAGTTCGGCGCCGGGCCGGTGCTGTTCCTCGCCGACAAGAACCTGGCGCTGTGGTCGATCCTGGCCGTGCTCGTCTGGCAGGCGGTCGGCTTCTACGTGGTGCTCTTCTCCGCCGGGATGGGCTCCATCCCGACGGAGATCTACGAGGCCGCCGCGCTGGACGGCGCCACCCGGGGCACCCTGTTCTTCAAGGTGACCCTGCCGCTGCTGTGGAACACGCTGCAGGTCGCCTGGGTCTACCTGGGTATCGCCGCCTTCGACGCGTTCGCGCTGGTCAACGTCATGTCCGTGGACCGCGGCGGCCC
This sequence comes from Actinoplanes sp. ATCC 53533, assembly GCF_003947245.1. Classification (NCBI taxonomy): domain Bacteria; kingdom Bacillati; phylum Actinomycetota; class Actinomycetes; order Micromonosporales; family Micromonosporaceae; genus Actinoplanes; species Actinoplanes sp. ATCC 53533. The sequence goes on from NZ_QHHV01000015.1 coordinate 177,721, forward strand.
GGACGGCGCGACCACGGTGCTGGGCCTGGAGATCTACCGCAACGCCTTCGACTACGCACAGTTCGGCTACGCCTCGGCGATGGGTGTCGTGCTGTTCTTCCTCACCATCACCTTCGCGGCGCTGACCCTGCGGGTCACCAAGCGCGAAGCGATCGAGCTGTGAGCCGGACCGGGAGCCTACGATGACAAACCTGATGAGTTCCGACAGCCCGGCGGTGCCGCCGGGGACAGCGCCGCGCCCCGGCTCGCGGCACGCCGCGGCCGCGAGCCGCGACAAGCGCGAGATCAAGCTCTTCAGCGGCTTCGCCCACGTCGCGCTGGCGGTCTGGGGACTGCTGGTCATCGCGCCGCTGATCTGGGTCGTGCTCGCGTCGTTCAAGAGCAACACCGAGATCTTCACGCACGCGCCGTTCAGCCTGCCGAGCCAGATCTCCTTCGAGACCTACAAGACGGCCTGGACCGAGGCGCACGTCGGGCGCTACTTCCTCAACAGTGTCTTCGTGGTGGCGATCAGCACGGCCGGCACGATGCTGCTCGGCTCGATGGCCGCCTACGTGCTGGCCCGCTACAAGTTCTTCGGCAACCGCTTCATCTACTACCTGTTCGTCTCGGGCCTGGCCTTCCCGGTGTTCCTGGCGCTGGTGCCGCTGTTCCTGATCCTGCAGAACCTCAACCTGCTGAACACCTACACCGGCCTGATCCTGGTCTACATCGCCTACTCGCTGCCGTTCACGGTCTTCTTCATGACGGCCTTCTTCAAGACGCTGCCGAACCAGATCGCCGAGGCCGCGATCGTCGACGGCGCCTCGCACACCCGGCTGTTCTTCCAGGTCATGCTGCCGATGGCGAAGTCCGGCCTGGTCAGCATCACGATCTTCAACATCGTCGGCCAGTGGAACCAGTACCTGCTGCCGGTCGCGATCATGCAGGGCGCGGGCGCCGAGAAGAAGTGGGTGCTCACCCAGGGCATCGCGAACATCTCGGTCTCGGCGGGCTACCAGGCCAACTGGGCCGCGCTGTTCGCGGCCCTCACGCTCTCGATCCTGCCGATGATCATCGTGTACGCGTTCTTCCAGCGCCAGATCCAGTCCGGCCTCACCGCCGGCGCGACCAAGTAGCAGCACCGCACCGACCCACCGGGCGGCGCTCTTCCCGCGGGAAGAGCGCCGCCCGGCGCGTGATGTCCGTTTCGGCGCTGGGCGTCCCGAGCGCGGCGGTGAGCATGGCACCGGGCCGACGGATCACCTAGACTGAATCACCAGAACCGATCATGATTCAAGCTTGGGGGCGGCGGTCATGACCAGCATCAACATTGGCGCACTGATTGAGAAGGCCCGGTTGGCCGCGGGCCTCAGCCAGCGCGCACTCGCCGACGCCACCGGCATCTCGCAACCTACGTTGTCGCGGATCATCTCCGGCGATCGCGTGGCGAAGCTGCCGGAGATCGTTGCCATCTCGTGGGCAACGGGCTACACGGTTGCCCAGCTCAGCGGGGTAAGCACGGTGGCCGACCGGGTCCAGTGCGCGGCCCGGGCCACCAACGGTGCCGGCATGGAGGACATGCGTGAGGCGCTGCTGCACTTCCTCGAACTGGACGACTACCTGGATGAGCAGGCCATTCCTGCCACGATCTGACGGCGGTGACCACTGTGTACCCCGAGGACGACGGGCGTGCGGCTGCTGAGCGGTTCCGGCAGGAACACCGCTTGGGGTTGCAGCCGTTGGGCGACCTTGTCGCGTTGATCGAGCAGTCGGCCGGCATCGACGTGGCCATCCTCGACGCGAAACCCGATGAACACGGCCTGACGATGCGGGATCCGCTACGCGGTGCCGTGTTCATCGGTGTGGCGCGCACCCGACACCCGATGCGGCAACGAAGCACGCTGGCTCACGAGCTCGGTCATGCCATCTTCGGCGACTGGGCGGACAACAGCACCTGCGACTGGAGCGAACGGTCGCCCGCGGAGAAACGCGCTGACGCCTTCGCCCGGCACCTCCTGCTGCCGGTCGAAGGCCTTAAGACATTCCTCGGCGCCCCGCAAGAGGTAAGCCTGGGCACGCTGTCGGCCGTCGTGCAGAGATTCCTGGTGTCACCGCAGATCGCTGCCATCGCGCTCGAACAGGCGAGATACATCGATGCCCCCGCCAAGCGCGAGTGGATGTCTGTGTCCGCTCCTCAACTCGCCATCCGTTTCGGGTGGAGTGACCAGTACCGGGCGCTTGAGGCCGACGCAGATCGGCGGCGAGCACCGCAACGGCTGCTGTCCCGCGCCATTCAGGGCTACGCCGAGGGAGTCCTCTCCGCTCAAACGATCGCTACCCTGCGCGGCATCACGCCCAAGCTCGCCGTGACGGAGCTCCGCGAAGCCGGAATCCTCCCCGCGCAACATCCTGTCGCCTGGGCAGATCCTGAGGATCTACCGGAGGTCCAGGTGGATCTCAACGCTCTGGATGACGCACTCAACGCAAGGGACGAGCCACTCGGCACGGCATCGGAGCCGGAGGCTGGATGACCCACCGACCAATCATCGAGGACCGCCCGTCCGACCCCCGCCGCCACCTTTGACTGGGTTGAAGACCGCTGTTACTGGGCGGTGAAGCGCTGCACCGCAGCTTCCACGTCGGGTTCGGTGACGGGGAAGCCCGGGAAGCGCGACAGCCGCACCAGCGGGATGGCGCGCATCATCTGGCCGTTGACCGGATCGCTGAGCAGGGCCGTGAACAGGCCGTCGCCGAGCTGCTCGTGCAGCCACGGGCCGGCGACGGCGTGCCCCAGCCAGGCGTCGACGGTCGCCTCGGCGGTCAGCGGCGCGCCGGTGTCCTGGCCGGTCAGCTCGACGGCGCCGGTGAGCCGGATGTCGCGGGAGGACGAGCCGACCCGGATGCCGAACGCGCCGCCCTCGACGACCCAGCGCTTCATGGCCGTGTGCCAGAACGCGAACGCCCGGGTCGGCAGGGTCAGGGTCACCTGGGCGCTCTCGCCCGGCGCGAGGCTGACCTGCGTGAACGCGCGCAGCTCCTGCTCGGGGCGGTAGACGGTGGCCTGCGGGTCGGTGACGTAGAGCTGGACGGTCTCGCGGCCGGCGCGCTCGCCGGTGTTGGTGACCGTGAGGCCGACCTCGACGCTCGGCTCGGCGCCGTCGGCGAGCACGGTGACGGACAGGTCGCTGTAGGCGAAACTCGTGTACGACAGGCCGTGGCCGAACGGGTATGCCACCTCGAGGCGGTGGGCGTCGTACCAGCGGTAGCCGATCAGCAGGCCTTCGCCGTACCGGACATGGCCGAGCTCGCCGGGGAACGCGCCGACCGCCGGGTTGTCCTCGAAGCGCAGCGGGACGGTCTCGGCGAGCCGGCCCGCCGGGTCGGCCGCGCCGAGCAGCAGGTCGGCGGTCGCGCTGCCGCCGGCCTGGCCGAGCAGCCAGCCCTCCAGGACGGCCTGCGCGCGGTCCTGCCAGGGTGCGACGGTGACGACCGAGCCGTTGGAGAGCACGACCACGACCCGCGGGTTGGCGTCCGCGACCGCGTGCAGCAGGTCGATCTGGTGCGCCGGTAGGTCCATGTGGTCGCGGTCGTAGCCCTCGGACTCGTACGACGGCGGCAGCCCGAGGAAGAGCACCGCCACGTCGGCGCCGGCCGCGGTTCGCACCGCCTCGGCGACCAGGTCGTCGTCGGCGGCGTCCGAGTCGATCACGAAGCCGGGGGCGAAGGCGACCTCGCGGTGCCCGTCGAGGGCCGCGCGCAGGGCGTCCAGCGCGGTCTCCACCCGGGTCGGGTTGACCTGCGAGGAGCCGGCGCCCTGGAAGCGCGGCGACCGGGCGAACTCACCGATCACCGCGATGGTGCCGCCGCCGCGCGGGTCGAGCGGGAGGATCCCGTCGGTGTTCTTGAGCAGCACCGCGCTGGCGGCAGCCGCCTCGCGGGCGAGCGCGTGGTGCGCCTCGGCGTCGAAGGTCTGCCCCTCGCGCAGCGCCGGCCGGGACTTTTCGATCAGCGTCAGCACCCTGGTCACGGCCCGGTCGACGTCCGCCTCGCTCAGGGTCCCGGCCCGGACGGCGTCCAGGATGACGCGGGTGCCGGCGCCGCCGGAGGAGGGCATCTCCAGGTCGAGGCCCGCGGCCACGCCGGCGTCGCGGCGGTTGACGGCGCCCCAGTCGGAGACGACCAGGCCCTCGAAGCCCCACTCGTCGCGCAGCACCTGGGTGAGCAGCCAGGGGTCCTCGCTCGCGTACGTGCCATTGATCTTGTTGTAGGAACACATCACGGTCCAGGGCTGGGCCTGGGTGACGACCCGCTCGAAGGCTGGCAGGTAGATCTCGCGCAGGGTCCGCTCGTCGACGTCGGCGGAGACCGTCATCCGGTCGGTCTCCTGGTTGTTGGCGGCGAAGTGCTTGAGCGAGGCGCCCACCCCGGTGCTCTGCAGCCCGTTCACCAGGGCCGCGGCGAGGTCGCCGGCGAGCAGCGGGTCCTCGGAGAAGTATTCGAAGTTGCGGCCGCACAGCGGCGAGCGCTTCATGTTGACCCCCGGGCCGAGCAGCACGGCGACCTGCTCGGCGCGGCACTCGCGGCCCAGCGCCTCGCCGATGCGCCCCAGCAGCTCGGGGTTCCAGGTGGAGGCGAGCCCGGCGGCGGGCGGGAAGCAGGTGGCCGGGACGCTGTCGTTGAGGCCGACGTGGTCCGACTCGCCGGTCTGTTTGCGCAGCCCGTGCGGCCCGTCGGTGACCATGACGCCCGGGATGCCCAGGCGCTCGACCGGCTGGGTGTGCCAGAAGTCGGCGCCGTCCAGCAGGGCGGCCTTCTCCTCGATGGTGAGTGCGGCGAGCAGCGCGGGCACGTCAAGAGTCATGACGTGACCGTAACAACGAAAACCTCCGCGCGGAAGTTTTTGTGTCCTACGATGACCGGATGGACGAGGCTCCCGACATCGCCCGGCGCGGGGCGTACGACAAGGGCGTCCGCCGGCGGCGGGAGATCCTCGACCGGGCCATCGAGGTCTTCGCCGAGCGCGGCGCCGAGGGCACCTCGCTGCGGGCGATCGGCGAGGCCATCGGGGTCTCGCACGCGGCGCTCAAGCACTATTTCGCCTCCCGCGAGGAGCTGCTGATCGAGGTCTACCGGGCCGCCGAGGAACGCTCGCTGGCCGAGGACCCGGTGCCGGCGGACGGCTCGGTCGTCGGGCTGATGACCCAGGCGGCGCGCCGCAACCACGGCGTGCCGGGCCTGGTCCAGCTCTACTCGACGCTGGTGGCGGGCGCGCTGGAGGAGGGCCACGAGCCGTCCCGGGTGTTCTTCGGCGAGCGCTTCGCGCAGCTGCGGCTGTTCCTGGCCGAGCGCATCGAGACGGAACAGCGCGCCGGGCGGATCCGCCCGGACATCACGCCCGGCGCGGCGGCTGCCTTGATCATCGCGGCCTCCGACGGGCTGCAGACCCAGTGGCTGCTGGATCCGCGGGTCGACATCGAGAAGTCGTTGGAGCTGCTGGAAGGCCTGCTGCGCGCCTGACGCCCGGGCATTTCGCCCGGCCGCCGGCCCGGCGCCGGCGGGATCGACCGAAGATGTCGTACCCGCCGGGCAGAATGGCCCCGTGCTGGTAGCGGTGGTGTCCGACGACGGGAGCTGGCACGGTTCCGGCCGCTGGCAGGAGGTGCATCCCGACGGCCGGCCCGCGGGCGAGCCGGTCCGCGTCGTCGATCTGCCGGCCGCCATCGCCGCGCGTGAGGCCGCCGAGCATCCCCGCTGGCTCTGGGCGGCCACCACCGAGGGCTATCCCACCCTGCTGCGCGCCGGCGTCCGGGTGCGCCGCTGCCACGACGTCGAGCTGACCGAGGCGCTGCTGCTCGGCCACGCGGGCCGCTGGGGTGAGCCCCGCGCGCTGGCCGCGGCCTGGGCCCGCCTGACCGGCGCCGCGGTGCCGGCCGATCCGCCGCCGCGGCTCCCGCAACCGCCGGGCTTCGCCCAGGGCGCCCTCTTCGAGGCGTTGTCCGGGCCGCCGGCCGCCGCCGGCTCGGTGGTGCTCGAGGCCCTGACCAGGGTGTACGCGGACCAGCACGCGCGGATTGCCGCCACCGGCCTGCCCGGCCGCTTCGCGCTGCTGGTGGCCGCCGAGTCCGCGGGCGCGCTGGTCGGCGCCGAGATGGGCCACGCCGGCCTGCCGTGGCGCGCGGAGGTCCACGACCAGTTGCTGCGCGACCTGCTCGGCCCGCTCCAGCCGGTCGGGCCGCCCCGCCGGCTGGCCGAGCTCGCGGCCGAGGTGAGCGCGGCCTTCGGCGTGCACGGCCTGCACCTGGATTCCCCGGCGGAGGTGGTGCGCGCCTTCTCCCGGGCGGGCATCGAGGTGCCCAACACCAGGGCCTGGGAGCTGCGCAAGGTCGAGCATCCGGCGGTGAAACCCCTGCTCGAATACAAGGAGCTCTACCGGATCTGGACGGCGCACGGCTGGGCCTGGCTCGACGCCTGGGTCAGCGAGGGCCGCTTCCGGCCGGAATACGTCCCGGGCGGTGTGGTCTCCGGCCGCTGGGCCACCCGCGGCGGCGGCGCGCTGCAGGTGCCCAAGGTGGTCCGCCGCGCGGTGGTGGCCGACCCGGGCTGGCGCTTCGTGGTGGCCGACGCCGGCCAGTTGGAGCCGCGCGTGCTGGCGGCCGTCTCCGGCGACTCCCGGCTGGCCCGCGCCGGCGCCGCCGGTGACCTCTACGCGGCCCTGGCCACCGACTCGTTCGGCGGCGACCGGGCCAAGGCCAAGGTGGCCCTGCTCGGCGCCATGTACGGCCAGACCGGCGGCGCGGCGATCCCGGCCCTGGCGGTGCTGCGGCAGAGCTATCCGACGGCGTTCGACTACGTGGAGGCCGCGGCCCGCACCGGCGAGGCGGGCGGGCTGGTCCGTTCCTGGCTGGGCCGCACCTGCCCACCGGCGTCCACGGCCTGGCGCGACGCGGGCCTGGAGCCGCCCGAGGAGGCCGGCTCGGCCGAGCCCCAGGGCGGCGCGTCGGGCCGGGCCCGCGGCCGCTTCACCCGCAACTTCGTCATCCAGGCGACGGCGGCCGAGTGGGCGCTGGTCCTGCTCGCGACGCTGCGCACGGCGCTGGAGGGCACCCGGGCCGAGCTGGTGCTGTTCGTGCACGACGAGGTGGGCGTGCACTGCCCGGCCGAGGAGGCGGAGCAGGTCGCCGAGGCGGTGCGGGCGAGCGCGGCCAAGGCGGGCGATCTGCTGTTCGGCGACACCGCGGTGCGTTTCCCCCTCGACGTGTCAATCGTGGAGTGCTACGCCGACTCCGCCTGAGCCTTGCGCGTCACCCGCGCGGGCGGTACGCAGTTCGTGGGAACGGGACTTCCTCCGTCGTGGCGGCTGTCCCGCCAGCGACGGGAGAGATGATGAGTGACCACACCTACCGGGTGACCGAGATCGTCGGCAGCTCGCCGGAGGGCGTCGACCAGGCCATCCGCAACGGCGTCCGGCGGGCCTCGGAGACCCTGCGCAATCTCGACTGGTTTGAGGTGACCGAGATCCGGGGCCACCTGGAGCGGGGCGAGGTCGGGCACGTCCAGGTCACGATGAAGGTCGGGTTCCGCCTCGACGAGCCGTGAGCCGGCCCCGGCGGTCTTAGCCTCGATCCGATCCACGGATCGAGGCTTAGGGAGAGCGGTCTTCGGGAGAGACGCGCAGCCGCAGGTAGGCGCGGTCGTCGAAGCTGATCTGCCCGGCGGTGACGCCCTTCGTCCCGCGCAGCGCGCCGACGCAGTGCGGATCCTCGGCCAACAGCTCGGCCAGCCGCGCCTCGCTCCCGGCCAGGGTCGGGTGGACCTCCGGGTAGCCGTCGCTGGCCAGCACCAGTTCGTCGACGTGGCCGGGCACGTCGTGCACCACGATCAGGGACGGTGGCACCGGGCGGCCGTCGATCGCCGCGAAGCCGTACGGTCCTGCTCTGTTGCGCAGCGCGCCCTGGCGCGAGATCAGCGCCCGGGCCGCGAGCCGGCCGGGGTCGGTGGCCGCCAGGTCCAGCTCCCCGGCGGTGGCCTCGGCTGCGATGATCGCGGCCCGGAAGTCGGCGGCGATCCGGTCGAGCGGCTTGCGCGGCCGGCCGGAACCGGCCGGCAGGCCCGGATAGTGGAACGCGACGTCCCCGATCTGCCACACCTGCCGGAGCCGGCGCGAGTAGACGGTCACCGCAGCGCTGGGACGCACGGCCGGCGGCAACTCCGGGTCGAGCCGCTCGGCGAGCGTCGACGTCAGCCGGGCCGTGGCGGTGGTCACGTCCGCGTCGGGCGGGAGAGCCTGGAGGGCGTCGACGCAGGCTGCCATCGCCCACCGGCCACCGGCCACCGGCGACGCCCGTCGTGCCGTACCGCCGGCCGGTGATGTCGGTGGCGCCGTCCACGATCGCCGCGTGACCGTCGGTCACGACCACGGCGTCCTCGCAGCTGAGCGGGTCGCCGGCCTTGCCGGCGACGAAGCGCTCGAGGACCCGCACGCCGGTCAGCCGTCGGCCCAGACGTCCAGGTCCAGGCGCTGCAGCAGGTGTGGGGCGAACATGCCGAAGACCGACAGGATGGCGATCACCGTGAACACGGTGCGCAGCACGAGCACCTCGGCGCGCCCACCGACCTTGACGGCCATCCCGTTGGGCACCCCGATCATCCGCCACATCCGGCGCCCGATGGGTATCGGCCACAGGATCGGCACGCCGTTCTTGGTGATGATGTCGCCCAGCAGGTGCACGAAGCAGCCGACGCCCACCGCGAAGCCCAGCATCGGATAGCCGCGGTCGCCGGGCAGGTTCGCCGCGGTGAACCAGGCGATCACGCCCGACGCCAGCGTCACGATGAGCCAGCCGGCGCGCTCGGCCCACTCGTCGAACAGCCCGCGCAGGGCCAGGCCGGCCATGAAGAACACCACGGCCACGACCGCCCACTTGCCATAGTTCGCGCACAGCGCCGTCGTGCCCCAGCCGACCAGGCCGCAGAACGGCAGCGTGTGGGTGAAGGTGCGGTGCCCGTTGTTGCGGCGCGGGTCCTTGCTCAGCTTGGTCGCCGTGTAGATGCCGAGCGAGATCTTCTCGATGACCTCGGCCACGAACAGCGAGAACACGCCGAACGTCCGGGCGACGGTCGCGCCGCCCTGGTTTCTGGTGACCTTGCCGGACAGGTCCAGGTCGGGCAGCAACGCACCGCCCGCGCAGACGGCTGTGCCCACCGCGATCGCCAGCGGCGACTGGTCGTACCCCGCGAATTGATCCAAGGCCCAACTGCCGGCCAGCCAGACGGCCGCGCCCGACAGTGCGTGCGACGGACCCATCATGGTCGTGCCCACCCTCCCCGTAGTCCCGGCGCGACGGTGGCCGGGGGTAAACCTGGCAACTGTCGCAGAGCGGGGAGGGGTGGGCAACGACCGCCACGTCTACAGTGGAGTGTTCAAGATCACCTATAGGTCGGCGCGTTCCACGGCGCGACGTGGTGCCGGTAGCTGTACTCGGCCCGGTAGCGGCCGTACCGGGCGTGCCGCATCAAACCCATGACCAGGAAGAAGAGCGGAATCGCGGGCCAGAAGAAGTGCGCGCCCGACAGCGCCCAGATCCCGGTCAGGAAGACCGCGAGCAGCGCCACGAAACCGGCGTGCCGGCGCAGATGTCGGCGTGTCGCGGCTTGCGCCTGCGGTGTTTCGGCCAGAGCGCGGCGGCCGTTGTCGGGCAGATCGGCGGTGAGCGGGGCGAGCTCGTCGCGGAACTTGGCCGCGTACACCTGGCCGAGACGCTCCTCACCCTCCTCGAGGGTGAGCCGCCCCTCGGCCATCGCGGCCCGCAGCATCTCGGCGACCTGCTCGCGCTCGGTGTCGGAAGTCCGGAGCCGATGGGGCCCGGACCGGGTTGCGTCGTTGGGATTCACATTGACCTCCTGCGAGCGTGGCTGACTGACTTCCAGGTTCGCGGATCGGCCGCCGGGCCGCGTCGCCCCGGCGGAGCATCTGGTACGCCGTCGGCGGAGCAGCAAGCCCCCTGCGCCGTACGCCCTGGGGAGTACGCGGCCCCGGTCGCTACTCCCTGGGGCGCACAAGAGGGTCGCCGGCGCGCGGATGTGCCGGTGAGCAGCGGTGCCGTAGGTTCGAGAGGTGCGAGACCGGGGCCTGCAAGACCAGCCGGGTCGGCCGGGAGGATCCGGCCGCCGGCCTTTCGAGGGCTCAAGCGGGGTCTCCGGAGACCGCGCGTGGTCCTGGGACGGCGCCCGTTCCCCCCGGGGTGCACCACCGAGATGGTCGGGCGCCGCAGGTCGCGGCATGCGCCACGGGCCCCGGCCGCACGCGGTCATCGCCGCTCTGTGCTTCCACGTCTTCGGAAACTGGACGGAGGCCGGCCACCTCGCTTACCCGCGCGACATGATCGCGCACGCATTGCTGCTGGTCGGCCCGGTCGCCCTGGCCTGGCGCGGGCGGGCGCCGATCGCCGTCCTCGCGGTCACCGGCGCGGCCACGATCGGGTTCGCCACCTTCAGCACACCGACCTGGACATATGCCGTGGCGCCGGTCATCGCCCTGTTCACCGCCGTGCGCGAGGGGCACCGCCGGTCCGCGTTCATCACCGCGGCCGCCGGCTACCTGGCCTACCTGACGATCACCTGGTTCTGCGCCGATCCGCTCGGGCTGCCGGCCACGGCCCGCCCGGCCCTGCGCGACGCCGTGCTCACGGCCTTCGGGCTGGCCCTGACGGCCTTCATCGGCAGCGCGGCCCGGGCCCGTGCCGCCTACCTGGCCGAGATGACCAAGGCGAAAGCCGAACGCACCCGCGCCCGGGAGGAGCAGGAGCGCCGCCAGGCCTCCGACGAGCGGCTGCGCATCGCCCGCGAGCTGCACGACGTGCTCGGCCACCACCTCTCGCTGATCAATGTGCAGGCCGGGGTGGGGCTGCACCTGATGGACAACCGGCCGGAACAGGCCCGCGAGGCGCTGGCCGCGATCAAGACCGCCAGTTCCGAGGCGCTGCGGGAGGTCCGCGCGGTGCTCGGCGTGCTCCGCCCGGAGGAGGAAGCGGCCCCCCGCCAGCCCGCGCTGGGCCTGGACCGCCTCACCGACCTCACGGCGGACGCCGGCCTGCCGGTGCAGACCGAAACCGTGGGGGAGCGGCGCGACCTGCCGGCCGAGGTGGACCGCGCGGCATACCGGATCGTCCAGGAAGCCCTCACCAACGTGCGCCGGCACGCGACCACCGGCGCCGCGGCCACGGTCTCGGTCGCATACGAGCCGGACGAGCTCCGCCTGACGATCCGCAACGACGGCCCCCGCAAGGCACAGCGCCCCGACCCCGCCGCCGCTGGCGCCGCCGATGGCGATGGCGATGCTGATGGGCACGGCAGCGGCATCGCCGGGATGCGCGCCCGGGCCGCGAGCCTGGGCGGTTCCCTCGACGCCGGCCCGCTCCCCGACGGCGGCTACCTGGTCGCCGCCGTACTGCCCACCAGGACGACCCCGACGAGGGAGCCCGCATGATCACGGTTCTGCTGGCGGACGACCAGGCCCTGGTGCGGGCCGGCTTCCGCGCGCTGCTCAACGCGGAGCCGGACATCGAGGTGGTCGCCGAGGCCGGCGACGGCCTGGAGGCGGTCCGGCTGGCCGTCCAGACCCGCCCGGACGTGGTGCTGATGGACATCCGGATGCCCGGAGTGGACGGGCTGGAGGCCACCCGCCGCATCGCCGCGGAGCCCGCGCTGGCCGGTGCCCGGGTGGTCATCCTGACCACATTCGAGCTGGACGAGTACGTCTTCGAGGCGCTGCGCACCGGCGCCTCGGGCTTCCTGGTCAAGGACACCGAGCCGGTCGAGCTGCTGCGCGCGGTCCGGGCGGTCGCGGCCGGCGACGCCCTGCTGTCGCCGAGCGTCACCCGGCGGGTCATCGGCGAGTTCGCCTCCCCGGGCGGCCGAGGCCGCCCGGCGATGCCACCCGAGGAGGCCGAACGCCGGCTGGAAGGGCTCACCGACCGCGAGCGAGAGGTGATGGTCCTGGTCGGCGAGGGACTGTCCAACGACGAGATCGCGACCCGGCTGGTGATCAGCCCGGCGACCGCGAAAACCCACGTCAGCCGCACGATGGTCAAGCTCGGCGCCCGCGACCGCGCGCAGCTGGTGGTCTACGCCTATGAGGCCGGGCTGATCCGGCCGGGCTGGCTCGCTTGACGGTCCGGCTCGGTCGCCGAGGGAGAGTCGGTCGCCGGGGGAGTGCTCGGTCGCCGGGGGAGTGCTCGGTCGCCGGGGGAGTGCTCGGTCGTCTAGGGAGTGCTCGGTCGCCGAGGGAGAGATCGGTCGTCTAGGGAGAGTCGGTCGCCTAGGGAAATCAGGGTCGCGATCGGGGAGATCACCCGATCAGCCAGGCGACAATGGACGACAGGGTAACGGCATGACATTTCCACGCCGTGCCCTCGGCATCCTCCTGGTCGCCGCCGTCCTCGCCGGCTCCGCCGCCAACCCCGCCGCTGCGGCCACCGCGCCGGCGCTCCCTCCGCTCGATCCGGCGAAGCTTTCCGCGGCCATCGCCGGCCTGCCGAACGGCGAGGCCAGCGGGGCATTGGTCCGGATCCGTGGCCGGGCCGGCGCGTGGTCGGGAGCCTCGGGGATCGCCGAGCTCGGCAGCACCGAGCCACCCCGGCTGGACGGCCGGTTCCGGGTGGGCTCGATCACGAAGACCTTCACCGCCGTCGTCGCTCTGCAACTGGCCGCGGAGCGGCGCGTGGATCTCGACCGCCCGGTGCAGTCTTACCTGCCCGGCCTGCTGCCCGGAGACTATCCCCCGATCCCGGTCCGCACGCTGCTCAACTGGACCAGCGGCATCAACGGCCTAGGCGTCAACTCGAAGGACCCGGGCTGGTTCCGCGATCACCGCTACGACCACTTCGAGCCGGGTAGCCAGCTCGACCTGAGCAAGCCCCTGGCGTTCCCACCCGGCACAGCGCAGCGGTACGGCAACGCCGACTACATCCTGGCCGGTCTGCTGATCGAGAAGGTGACCGGCAACCGGTGGGCCGACGAGGTCACCCGCCGCATCATCCGGCCGCTGCACCTGACCGGCACCAGCGTGCCCGGCGAGGACCCGCGCATCCTTGGCCCGCACGCGCGTGGCTACGAGGTCACCGCGGAGGGATGGATGGACGTCACCGAGGCCAATCCGTCCCTGCAATGGTCGGCTGCCTCGATCATCTCCACCGCGGCAGACCTGGACCGGTTGATGGTCGCCCTGTTCCGCGGCCGGCTCCTGCCGAAGAAGCAGCTGAACGAGATGTTCACCGTCCCGAACGTGAAGATCTTCGGCACCGACCAGCCGGCGGTGTATTCGGCCGGGCTGACCAGGTTTCAAATCGGTGACCTGACGGTGTGGGCGAAGAGTGGCGACCGGCCCGGCTACAACAACGGCATGGGCGCGACGCGGGACCTGTCCCGGCGGCTGGTCTATTCGGTCAACACCTTGCACATGGGCGGTGCCGAACAGCCCAAGGTCGCCCAGAAGATCATCATGGCGGCCCTGACCTGAGCCTGCCCGGAGAGCAGCTATGCGGGGAAGGCGCGGCGGGCCAGGAACAGGTCGGTGACGTGCAGCATGTCGATGCCGCCGCCGTGCCGGTTCAGGGCGGCGGCCGTCTCCGCCAGCGCGCGGCGGCGGAGCTCGTCCGGCAGGACGCGGTAGGTCGAGACGGATTCGAGGAACTTCAGGTAGCGGTCGGTGTCGTAGTGCGTCTCCTCGCGGAGCCGGACCTCCCGAAGATCCTCGAAGCGCGGGTCGTCTCGGCACTCGGCGGCCGGCCAGTCAACGCGGAGCCGGCCGTCGCGGCCGGCCTCATCCGCGGACTGGCCGGCCGCGCCCCAGTCCCCGGCCTCGAGCCCGTAGGTCGGCGCCGGCCGGGAGTGCGGCGAGTCGCCGAGGCCGTGGCGGGCGTCGATGCGCGAGAGGTCGGCGTGCAAGTCAGGGTCCAGCACGCCCTGCGGGTTCCAGAACAATGCCACGGTCCCGCCGGGGTGCAGCGCGTCCGCGACGGTCGTCCAGCGCCGCGATCGGTGCACCCAATGCCACGACGTGGCGGCCAGCAGCATCCCGAAATGCCGATCACCGCGCTCCCACGACTCGAACGAGGTGACCTCGACACTCACGCCGGGAAACGCGGCCGTGTTGCGTCGCAGAACCTCGGCCATCCGGGTGTCCGGCTCGAGGCACGTGACGGCCACCCCGCTGGCGGCGAACAGCACGGTGGCCTTGCCGGTGCCCGCGCCGATCTCGACCGCCGTGCGTTCGGACGCGTCCGCGTACGTCAGCACCTCCGCGACCAATGCCGGGTGATAGCCCGGGCGGCCGGCATCGTAGGCCGCCGCGGCCGCGCCGAAGACCGTTCTGCCGGGTTCGTCCAGGTGCTTGTCGGCGGTCATGTTCGTCCGTCCCGTGAGGCAGCGCCGCCGACCGTACCGGCCGGAGGTTGCCACACCAACCGCTTTCCGTTCGGGGGCTCCGGGTTCAGTGTTTGTTCACAGGCCGAGCGGCACCGGCTCGGCCGGAACGCCATGGGTGACCAGTGCTGTCAACCGGGTGGCCAGGTCGCGTGGCCCGAAGAGGTCGGGGCCGCGGTAGGCGACGATGTCCGGCAGCGGCCACCATCGCACGTCGCTGATGTTCTCCGCGGCGAGTTCGTCGTCGGACAGGGTGCCTCGCGGCACGAACGCGCCGGTGCGGACGAGGAAGTAGTCGTTGACCACGCCCTCGTAGCCCGGTAAATGCCCGGGCGCGACGACTTCCTGGTGCCACACGTGTGGCGGGTTGGTGTCAAGGACGAGGCCCACCTCTTCCCGCAGCTCGCGGCGCAGCGCCGCGAGCGATGTCTCGCCATTTTCGACGCCTCCGCCGGGCGCTGCCCAGACAACTCTTGGGGGCGGGTCCGGAATGGCATGTCGACAGAGCAGGATCCGATCGTCGTCGGTGAGGATGAGCGCGCGGACTGAATGACGCAGGTTCAGCGAGGGCACGCTGGGCATTCTCAAGGATGTGCGCCGTCGGGGCACGCGAGTTGAGAGGAGCGCGTCCCGCAGCCGGCCCGGGCCGGGGCGACTCAGGCTCCGGCCGCGACGGCCACTCCCAGCAGGACCAGCACGCCGCCGGTGACGGCCTGCAGGCGGCGGTGCACTGCCGGTCTCGTGGCGAACGACCGTCCCCGGTTCACCGCCCAGGTGAAGAGCACATACCAGCAGGCCGTCACCAGCGCCCAGATCGCGCCGAGGGCGAGGCTGGACAGGAACACCGGCCCGTCCGCGGTCACGAACTGGGGGAGCAGCGAGATCGCGAAGACGCCGGCCTTGGGATTGCCGAGGTTGGTGGCGAGGCCGGCGAGGTAACCACCCCACCGGGCCGGCGCCGGCGCTGCCGGCGCCTTCTTGCGCAGCGCCAGCAGGGTGCTCAGCCCCAGGACGGCGAGCACCGCTCCGCCGGCGGTCCGGATGATCGCGTACGCGGCCGGGTTGGCCAGCACCACCGCCGACAGCCCGGCGGCCGCCGCGGTCGTCCAGATCAGCAGGCCGGTGGCCGTGCCCGCGATGCCGGCCCAGGCCGCGCGCCGGCCGCCGGCCAGGGTCTGGCGGACCATGAGGGCCTGGCCCGCACCGGGAAGCATCGCCAGGAGCCAGGTCGTGGTGATGAAGGCGGCGAGGTGAGTGGGCATGACCTCAGCCTGCGGTGGTCAGGGCATGAAGAGAATGCTCGAAGTTGGCAGCCAGCATTCACTATTCTTCACGCATGGAGCCGGCCCAGCTGCAATTGCTCGCGCTGATCGAGCGGCACGGCTCGATGGCCGGCGCTGCGCAGGCCCTGGGCCGCACTCCTGCGGCGATCACCCAGAAGCTCGCGAAGGCCGAACGGGAGCTGAGGACGACGCTCGTGCACCGCGGCCCGCGCGGGGCCACGCTCACCGCGGCCGGCGTCCTGCTCGCTCGGCATGGACGGATCATCGACGAGGAGACGCAGCGCGCCGCGCTCGGTCTCGACGGGCTGCTCGGCCGCCTCTCCCTGCGGTTGCGCATCGGTGCCTTCCAAGCTGCGGCCCTGCACCTCCTGCCGCCCGCCCTCACGGCGTTGCGGCACCGCTACCCGGACGCCGATCTCACCGTCACCGACATCACATCCGACCAGGGCATCGACGAGGTCGTCGCGGGCCGCCTCGACATGGCGGTCATCGCGTCATGGGACACGCCGATCACACCACCCGACCTGGTCACGGTCCACCCGCTGCTGCGCGACCCGATGGTCGTGGTCCTGCCCGACGACCACCCGACCCTGGCCGGGCCGACCCTGGCCGGGCCAGCGGTGACCGAGACGGCGGCGGTCGGCCTGGAGCAGTTCCGCGACGAGGCTTGGGTGACCATTCTGGCCGGTCACGCGGCCCGGGCCCAGTTCGACCGGGTCACCGCCGCCGCCGGCTTCGCACCTCGGATCCGCTTCCAGACCGCGTCGTATGACGTCGCTCAGGCTCTCGTGGGCACCGGCATCGGCGTCGCCCTGGTGTCGCGGCTTGCCCTGACTCACGTGCCGCACACCGCTCACCGGGCGCTGCGCCCGCCCGTGCCGCATCGTGACCTGCAGGTTGTCACGATGACCGACGCGACGGTCACGCCGATGGTCGAGGTCTTCCTGCGGCTGCTCCGCGACGTGGCGAGCGACCTCGAGTCCAGCTGGGCGGCCGAGCCCGGCTAAGCGCCTGCTCCCGGCGGAGGGTGACAGGCTGCCGAGGCCGCTCCGGGTCACTTCTCGAGGTGCTGGCCGGCTGGACGCCCGACGACTGCACCTTCGGCGCCATGAGTCACTGAAGGTCACACTCACCCCTGTGTCTTGCTGGCAGTGCATCCGTAGGGTGGGGATCTCCAGCGACACCGCCGATGACCATCAGGAGTGCATGTGGCCGCGCGGATCCCGGACAGCGTCTCGATCGATGCTTCGCATCCGATCGAGGCCGTGCACGGCGGATGATCCCCACCGACCGGCAGATCCGGGCGCTGCACCAGCGGTACGCGCCCACCGCGGAAGCCTTCGACCTCGTCTACACGCACTGCGAGATCGTCTGCGCGGTGGCGGAGCAACTGCTCGGCGCGCACCGGCCTGCCCTCAACGTCGAGTTGGTGCGGGCGGGATGCTTGCTGCACGACATCGGTGTCTACCGGCTGTACGACGCGGCGGGCGAGCTTGACCAGGCGAACTACATCCGGCACGGCGTGCTGGGCTACGCCCTGCTGCGGGATCTCGGATTCCCGGATTCGGTGTGCCGGTTCTGTTCCCACCACACCGGTGTGGGGCTCAGCCGCGAGGACGTGCTGCGGCAGGGACTGCCGCTTCCCGCCGGCGACTACCTGGCCGGGACCGACGAGGAACGACTCGTGATGTACGCCGACAAGTTCCACAGCAAGACGGCGCCGCCGGTGTTCGTGACAGCTACCTCGTACCTGGCTGCCATCCGGCGGTTCGGTGAGGACAAGGCGGTCCAGTTCGCGGCGCTGGCCGAGCAGTTCGGCGAGCCGGACCTGGCGACGCTGGCCCGTCGCTATCGACACCCGCTCGGATAGGGCATCGCGCCGAGGGGACCCGCCGTCACCGGGACGGTGCCCGGGCAGGACCGTGTCCAGAAACAGGATCAGTATCCGGGGATCTCGCTTTCGCCGGGCTGGGCGAACCAGGCCGGGGCATTCTCGTCCAGCGAGGTGCGGATGCGGATCATGGCGAACGGGTTCATTTCCGGCAGTGCGTCCGGGGCGAACCAGCCGACCGCGATCGACTCCGAGTCGTTGACCCGGGCCTCGCCGCCCACCGCGCGGCAGCGGAACCAGGTGTTGACCATGTGGCAGCGGTCGCCGTTGCCGTAGACGATCTCGTGCAGGGCGACGCCGGCCAGGCGTTCGATCTTCACCTGGACGCCGGTCTCCTCCTCGACCTCGCGGACCAGCGCGTCCGCGGGCTGCTCGCCCGGGTCCATCATGCCGGCGATGACCGACCACTGGTGGTTGTCGCTGCGCTGCCCGAGGAGGATCTCGCCGCAGTCGTTGAGCACGATCGCGCTGACCGTCGGGAACATGATCAGGTCGTGACCGACCCGGGCGCGCAGGTTCTTGACGTACTCGGAGGCAGGCATGAGGGCACCCTAGTAAAGGACGGCGCCGGCGATCTTTCGTCGCGGGCTCCGTTAGTGTTCGTAACACCTGCCAGTAACAATTGCAGAAGGTCGGGACGAGGGGGTGGGCGGCGGCGTGGCGGAGCGTGAGCGCTTGGCGCAGGCGGACTCCGGCGAGCAGCCCTGGCGTGCCTGGGGTCCTTACCTCGCCGAGCGGGCCTGGGGCACGGTCCGGGAGGACTACAGCGAGCACGGCACCGCCTGGGACTATTTTCCGCACGATCACGCGCGCTCGCGGGCGTACCGGTGGAATGACGACGGCATGGCCGGCGTCTGCGATGACCGGCAGACCTTCTGTTTCGCCCTGGCCCTGTGGAACGGTGCGGACCCGATCCTCAAGGAGCGGATGTTCGGCCTCGGCGGTGACGGCGGCAACCACGGCGAGGACGCCAAGGAGTACTGGTGGTACCAGGACTCGACGCCGACCCACTCGTGGATGCGCTGGCGGTATCACTACCCGCAGGCGGCCTTCCCCTACGACGAGCTGGTCCGGGTCAACGGCCAGCGTTCCCGGGACGAGCCGGAGTACGAGCTGATCGACACCGGGGTCTTCGACGACGACCGGTTCTGGGTCGTGACCGTCGACTACGCCAAGGCGGACGTGGCGGACATGTGCATCGTCGTCACCGTCTCCAACCGGGGCCCGGAGGAGGCCACGCTGCACGTGCTGCCGTCGCTGTGGTTCCGCAACACCTGGTCCTGGGGCCTGCCCGGCCGCCCGGTCCCGGTCATCACCGGCAGCCCCGGGCGCCTGCACGGCGAGCACCGCGGCCTCGGGCACATCACCCTGACCGGCGAGGGCACGCCGCCCGCCCTGATGTGCGACAACGAGACCAACGCGCAGCGGCTGTGGGGCCTGCCCGGCACGAGCATGCACCCGAAGGACGGCATCAACGACCACGTCGTGTCGGGCGCGCCGACGGTCAACCCGGCCGGGGTGGGCACCAAGGGTGCGCTGCACTACGAGCTGACGCTGGGAGCGGGGGAGACCCGCGAGATCCGGCTGCGGCTGACCCGCGGCGACGAGGCACCCGGCGAGCCGGCCCTGGGCGAGGACTTCACTGCCGTCGTACGAGATCGGCTGGCCGAGGCCGACGATTATTTCGCCGAGCTGATCCCGGCGGCCGCCTCCGCCGAGGAGGCCGCCGTCGCCCGGCAGGGCATCGCCGGGCTGATGTGGGGCAAGCAGTTCTACCACTTCGACGTCAAGCAGTGGCTGGCCGGCGATCCCGGCTCCGCGCCACCGCCGCCCGGCCGGCGCTACGGGCGCAACAACGCCTGGTGGCACATGAACAGCTTCGACGTCATCTCCATGCCGGATCCCTGGGAATATCCCTGGTACGCGGCCTGGGACCTGGCGTTCCACTGCGTCTCGATCGCCCGGGTCGACCCCGGCTTCGCCAAGTCGCAGCTGCTGCTGTTGCTGCGCGAGTGGTACATGCACCCCAACGGGCAGATTCCCGCGTACGAGTGGGCGTTCGGTGACGTCAATCCGCCGGTGCACGCCTGGGCCGCGCTGCGGGTCTTCGAGATCGACGGCGGGGGCGACCACGACTTCCTGGCCCGGGTCATGCACAAGCTGCTGCTCAACTTCACCTGGTGGGTCAACCGCAAGGACGTCGGCGGCAACAACGTCTTCGAGGGCGGCTTCCTCGGGCTGGACAACGTGGGCCCGTTCGACCGGTCCGCGGCGCTGCCGGTGGCCGGCGTGCTGGAGCAGTCCGACGGCACCGGCTGGATGGCCATGTACGCCCTGAACATGCTCGACATGTCGATCCGGCTGGCCCTGCACGACCGCACCTACGAGGACATGGCCACCAAGTTCTTCGAGCACTTCGCGTACATCGCCGAGGCGGCGTACCGGCAGGGGCTCTGGGATGACGAGGACTCCTTCTTCTACGACGTGCTGCGGCTGCCCGACGGGCACCGGATGCCGCTCAAGGCCCGTTCCATCGTCGGCCTGCTGCCGCTGGCGGCCACCACCCGGCTGTCCGCCGGCACCCTCAACCGCCTGCCCGAGCTGGCCGCGCGGCTGCGCTGGCTGCTGGCCGGCCAGGCCGAGTATGCCGACGTGATCAGCGCCCGCCGGCTGTCGGCCGACGGCCGCCAGCAGCGGCTGCTGTCCATGGTGGGCCAGGACCAGCTGCTGCGGATCCTGGCCCGGATGCTCGATCCGGAGGAGTTCCTTTCCCCGTACGGCCTCAGAACGCTCTCCCGCGCGCACCTGGAGAAGCCGTTCACGGTGTCGCTGGGCGGCTCGGAGTTCACCGTCGGGTACGAGCCGGCGGAGAGCACCAGCGGGCTGTTCGGCGGCAACTCCAACTGGCGTGGCCCGGTCTGGATGCCGGTGAACTACCTGCTCATCGAGGCGCTGCGGGAGTTCGCGGCGTTCTTCGGCGACGACCTGATGGTGGAATATCCGACCGGCTCGCAGGTCAAGATGCCGCTCAGCGCGGTCGCCGACGACCTGTCCCGCCGGCTGGTGTCGCTGTTCGTGCCGGACTCGTGGGGGCGGCGCCCGATCTACGGCGCCTCGGAGGTCTTCCAGAACCACCCGGACTGGAAGGACCTGATCTCCTTCCCCGAGTACTTCCACGGCGACAACGGCGCGGGGCTGGGCGCCTGGCACCAGACCGGCTGGACGGCCCTCGCGGTGGACCTCATTCTGACCCTGCACCGCTGAGCCCCTGACCGGCGGTTCCTAGGTACGCGAACTCAGGAGCCGGGCGGCCGGTGCGACGAGGATCGACGGCGTGACCTCGTACCCGTGCCCGTCGTGCCGTACCCCGGCGAATTTGACCTCCGGCTGCCCCGGCTGCGGCCGCGGCCCGGACCCCGACGCGGCCGAGGTGATCCGCCTGGACGCCGAGATCCCGGTGCTGACCGCCCGGCTGGCGACCGCCCGCGAAGCGGTCGCGGGCGCCGACGCGGCGCTGCGCCGCGCGTGGCAGCAGCGGGAGGCGGCGGTCGCCCGGATCCGCGCGGCCGCTTTTGTAGCGCCCGCTGCTGTGCCGCCCGCTTTTGTGCCGCCCGCTTTTGTGCCGCGCACCAAGGAGGCGTCGACGCGGCTGGTGCAGAACGCGTTGTTCCTGCTGGGCGGCCTGTTGCTGGCGGTGGCCGCGATCGTCTTCACCGCGGTGGCCTGGTCGCAGTTCGGCGTGGGCGGCCGGGCGCTGCTGCTGGCGGGTTTCACGGTGGCCGCCCTGGCGGCGCCGCTCGCCGCGCTGCGCCGCGGCCTGACCGCGACGGCGGAGACCTTCGCGGCGGTCGGCCTGCTGCTGGTGCTGCTGGACGGGTACGCCGCCTGGTACGTCAACCTGTTCGGCGTCGCGGACTATTCGGCGCTCGGCTACGCGGGCGCGGTCTGCGCGGTGACGGCCGCGGTGGCCGCCGGGTACGAGCACGTGACCGGGCTGACCGGCCCGCGCTTCGTGGCCCTGCTGGTGGCCCAGCCGGTGCTGCCGCTGCTGGTGGCGCCGTTCCACCCGGACGTGACCGGCTGGTCGTACACCCTGGCGGCGGTGGCTGTGCTGAACCTCGCGGTGATCCGGCTGCGGCGCTCCGCGCTGAGTGCGCTGGGTGTCACGGCGTACCTGCTCGGCGCCGGCGCGGCGAGCGCCTCCGCGCTGGCCGCACTCGGCGCCATGGTCCTGCTCTACGCGCCCGGCGCGGTCGCCCTGGCGGCCGGCGCCCTGATCGTCGCGGCCCTGGTGCCACTGGTGGGCGCCGTGCTGGCCCGGGCTCCGCAGGCGCAGTCGATCACCGGCGGACTGTTCGTGGTCGCGCTGGCCGCCGGCGGCGGCCGGTTCGCCGGGGTCGCGGCGGGCAGCTTCGCCGCCCCGGTGCTGATCGTCGCGGTCATTGCCGCCTTGGCGGTGCTGGTCACGGTGGTGGGCCGCCGACTGCCGGCACCGGTACGGCGTGGCCCGCAGCTCGGGGCCCTGTTCGTGGTCGCCTGCACCGGGCTGGCGGTGGTGGGTGCGACGATCGCCGCCGCGGCTTCCGGGGTCGGGGACTGGCGGCTGCCCGCGGTGATCGTGCTGTTCACCGGGGCGCTGACCGTGCTGGTGCCCCGCGTTGGGCAGCCGCATGCGGTCCTCGGCGGCTTGGTGCTGGCGGCTGTTGCGGCGCCGGCCTGCTTCGGGCTGCCCTGGTGGACCGTGCCCGGCTTTGACCTGCTGGTGGTGGCGGTTGCGCTGGCCTTGGCGCTGCGGGCCGCGGCGCCGTGGCCGGTTTCGGTGGCGGTCGTGCTGACCGTCCATGCTGTGGTCGTCGCTTTGGAGCGTCCGTGGGTCGCCTTCGGCGCCTTCACCGGCGTCGCCGCGATCGGCTTCGCCACAGCCCTCGCCGCGCGCGTGACGTCCCGGTCGGCTGGTGTTGCTGGGCGTGGCTCGTTGGGGTCGGCTGGTGTTGGTGGGCTGGGCTCGCCGGGGGCGGCTGGCGTTGCTGGGGGCGGTGCGGCGGGATCGGGCGGCGTCGGTGGGGGTGGTGCGTCGCGGCTGGTCGGCGTTGTTGTGGGGGGCCGGGCGCGGGTGCTCGGGGGAGTGGCGCTCGTGGTGGGGATGCTGGCCGTTCCGGCCGCGGCCTGGACCGGGGCGGCCGCGCTGTCCCTGGCCGCCCCGGTGCAGAGCCGGGTGGCGCTGGCCGCCGCGGCGCTGCTGGTGGGCGCCGTGCGGCTGACCGGCCGGGGCTACCGGCCCTACGCGCTGGCGGCGGCCCTGCTGGGTGTCGTGACGGCGCCGGTCTGGGCGCTCGCCACCGGTGACTCGCCGGCCAGCTATGCGGCCATCGCGCTGCTGCTCGTCGCGCTGACTTTCGCGCGCGGCGTCCAGGCCGGTCTCGCCGCCGTGCCGCTCGGTGTGGCGCTGCTCGTGGCGACCGCCCCGAGCCTGGCCGGGGTGCTGCTACGCCCCTACGCATGGCTGGGCCGGGTCTGGACCGGGCATCCGGCGGGCACCGGCGTCGGTCCGGTCGCGCTCGCCGACGCGGTCGCGCTGGGCGTGCTCGCGGTGGCGGTGGCTGTCGCCGCGCAGGCCGCGTCCGGTCGCCGGGCCGCGGCCTGGGCCGTCGCGCCGGTCCTGGCCGTCGTCGCGCCGATGGGCTTCGCCGCGGCGGGCGTGCCGTGGCCGGGCGTACCCGCGGAGAGCCTGATCATCGGCCTGGCCGGGCTGCTCGCGGCGGCCCTGCTGCGCCCGGGGGCGGCGGCCGCCGTGCTGGTGCCGACCTGCGCCGCGCTGGCCGGCGCCGGGCTCGCCGGGGCGCTGCCGACCCGCGGCGCGACGCTGGCCGCGCTCGGGCTGACCCTGGTCGCCGGCGCGGCGGCGGGCGCCGGAGGCCGCGTCCTCGGCACCCGCCTGGCCGGCTGGCTGGCCGGTGCGGGTGCGACGGTGCTGTTCGCCTACACGGTGGGCCGGGCGGCCGAGCTGTCCCCGGCGACCAGCGGGTTCGTCGTGCTCGGCGCGGCCGCCGTGATCCTGGCCGTGGGCGCGGCACTCGCGGCGCGCCGGGCCGTGGAGGGCCGGACCGTCCAGGTGGCCGCGCACGCCGGGGCGTTCGTGGCGCTGCTGCTCACCGCCGGATCGATCCGGCACGCGGCGGCGGTGTGCACGCTCTGGGGGCTGGCGCTCGGGGCGCGGGCCCTGCGGCCCGGCGAGGCGGCGACGGTCCGGCGTGGACACGTGCTGGCGGCGGCTGCCGCGGAACTGGGCGGCTGGTGGCTGCTGATCGCTGCGGAACGGGTCGCGACGGTTGAGGCGTACACGCTGCCGGCGGCCGCGGTGGTGCTGTTGGCCGGCTGGCTGGCGCGGCGTTCCCGGGGCGAGTTGTCGAGCTGGGTGACGTACGGCCCGGCGCTGGCCGCGGCGCTGCTGCCGAGCCTGGCCTCCGTGCTGGCCGGCGAGGGCCAGCCGCTGCGCCGCCTGCTGCTCGGCGTGGCCGCGCTCGCGGTGCTGCTGGCCGGCGCGCGTGCCCGGCTTCGCGCGCCGGTGGTCGTGGGCGGTGTGGTGCTGGCGGTGGTGGCGCTGCACGAGCTGGTGCTGGTCTGGGACCTGCTGCCGCGCTGGATTCCGCTGGCCGCGGCGGGCCTGCTGCTGGTCGGCCTGGCCATGACCCTGGAACGCCGGCGCCGCGACCTCGCCCGGGTCCGCGACGCCCTGATCCGGATGGGCTGAGGCGGCTGAGCCGCCTGAGCCCGGCGTGTCGTGTGCGGACGGTCGCGTGGAACGTGTTGGGCCGGCGTCATGCCGGGATCGCATGTGGACGATCGATGCATTGACATGCAGCGATCATGCACTTACGTTCTGTGGGCACGCTGGGTCTCGAACATGGGGGAACAATGCCGGGCCTTGGTCGTCTGTGCGATTCTCCTTTACCGTGGAAGAGGGTCAAGGCCTTACGGCATCGCCCTTACCGCCAGGGGTAACGGACCTGATCCGCTAATGATCAACGTCACGATTTGGAATAAGCCCTGACATGGGAGATCTTTCTGCCGAAGTATTCGGTCTTATTGCTGTCGCCGAGCGGGGGGAGGCGCCTTCCTGGGATCCAGCCGAGGAAGCGATAGGGGCTCGGTTGCCGGGTGACTACAAGCGGTTGATCGACCGCACCGGAGCGGTGGTCATCGACGACTGGCTCTGTCTTTTTGGTCCGGATGAGCGGAACGCCAGCGCGGATATCGCAGTTCTGATCGAAGAGCGCGAACGCGCCTGGGCGGAGCTGCGTCAGGCCGGTGCCGAGTTACCGCTGAAGTATTTTGTCCCTGGGGACCGGCTGCTGGCGTTCGCGGCGGTGGAAGGCACCTACTTCTTCTGGCATGCCCGCGACGGTGTGGCGCCGGAGGAGTGGCCCGTCGTGGTTGTGGACGAGGATGTGGAGAGCTGGTACGACCTCGACATGTCGGCTACTGAGTGCATTTACCAGGTGCTGGTCGGTGACGTGCGGCTTGAGCCGTTCGACGACCTCTTCGGAGGTGCGGAGCACGGGGCTGTCCGTATGGCCGAATGACGATCGACTGCGTCGGGTGATCCGCCCGGAAATTCCGGAGAATCGGTCAGGTTCCGCGCTGCCAGCGGCCGTCCTGCTCCACACCGACCACGGCCGCACCACCTGGCCCGGGCTACAAACCACACACAACTATCCACACCACCAAGGGGACGCGCAGCGACGAACCGCCATGCCGTTCTGCCCACACCAGCCCCGACACCCCCGACACCGCACCGCCGGCCCAGACCCGGAACCCCAAACGCCCCGGCCGAGCGATTCCGCCACCTCATGAGCCTCGACACGATCGCACCAGGCCATCCCCGGCCATCCAAAATCGACTTCGGACTCCAAAATCCTCACCCAATACGATGACACCGAGTGATCAAGAGGGAAGCCGGTGAAATTACCTTCCGACCCGGGTAGCGGGTTGCGGCGACTGCCGTCCGGACTGGAGTTCGTGCGCCGACACCCTGATATGTTCCGGGAGTTGGCGCACGACGGACCTGCGGCCGCCGCGTTGCTGCTCGAGGCGGCTGTGCGTGGCGGGGCATCGCGCGTCGAGGTCCATAGGTCGGCTGACTGGTACATGGTGTGCTCGCCGGACGACTGGCTGGCAGATCTGGCCGGAGTGGATCCCTTTGTCGATTTGGTGCCGTTCCCCGCGTTCGGACAAAACGCGGTACGGCCTGAGGTGATAGTAACCTCCTCGTCGCGAGTTCTAGTGACAACTGATAGCGGCGGTGCGCGGGTCGTCGTCGGTAGCCCGCCCGATATCGACGATCTCTTTCCCGCTGCCCATCGGTACGGCCGGACGATTATCTTCACCTTCACTGAAGATCAGGCACATTGAGCGGCGACCTGCGTCCGTTCCCAACATTTAATGACTTAGTCCTGCCTGCCTGGGCGGAGTTCCGCGAGGCCGGCATTGAATTGCCGGGGAGATACTTTGTCCCGGGGAGCCTCGACATGTCGGCCACCGAGTGCATCTGCCAGGTGCTTGTCGGTGAGGTGCGGCTGGAGCTGTTCGACGGCCTCTTCGGAGGCGAGCGAACATGCTCGTCGAGATCTTTGCCGCCACCGAGGGCAGGGATGCGAACAAGCGGCCGGAGTCAGGACGGGCGGACGATTGCCTCGGCGACGCGGCGCAGTTCGCCCTGATCCGGTGCGAAGCCCGCGGCGATGTCCGGGTGCAGGCCCGAGCGGGTCTGCTCCAGCAGCTTCACGGTCACGGCATCGACCGGCTCTCCCGCGTACTCGTGGGTGATCTTGTCGGTCGCGGCCTGCAGGGCCGACGTGAGCTGCTCCTCCAGCGGCCCGCGCAGCTTCTCCTCCACCGGGTTGAGCGACCCGGTGTCCAGGGTGACGTGCGGCTCGACCATGGGCGCTCCCTAGCGACGGTGATGGTGACGGCTTTGACGGCCGGGACGCTGGTACCCCATCGCATCGCGCCGCCAAACCCCGGGAGGCGGCAGCGAAACATTCCCGCAACATCTTGACCACCATCTTGTTACCGTTAACATCGATGGGTCGGGCAACCCCGCACACGCTTCCCCGAGGAGTACCCATGCTGTTCCTCCGGCGTGCCCTTTCGCTGGCCGCCGTCCTCCTGCTGAGCGTGTCCCTGACCGTCGCCGTCGGTCCGTCACCCGCGCAGGCCGCCGGGCCCACCTTCACCAATCCGGTCGTCGACACCCCGAACAGTGCCGACCCCACCCTCGTCCACAGCAACGGCTTCTACTACTACGTGGCCACGACCTGGTCCTCGACGGTCGTCATGCGCAAGGCCAGCACGATCGCCGGCCTGCAGGTCGCCGCCGAGCAGGTGGTGGTGAACACCGGCGGCACGAGCATGTGGGCGCCGCATCTGGAACAGATCAACGGCCGGTGGTACCTCTACTACTCCGTCGAGCAGTCCGGTGGAGCACGCCGCACCCACGTCGCGGAGAGCGCCGGCGCCGACCCGCTCGGCCCCTACACGATCAGGGGCATCCTGAACCT
Source organism: Actinoplanes sp. ATCC 53533 (assembly GCF_003947245.1). Classification (NCBI taxonomy): domain Bacteria; kingdom Bacillati; phylum Actinomycetota; class Actinomycetes; order Micromonosporales; family Micromonosporaceae; genus Actinoplanes; species Actinoplanes sp. ATCC 53533. The sequence continues at coordinate 204,858 of NZ_QHHV01000015.1, forward strand.
GATGCCGAACAACGGCTGGGCCATCGACGCCGGGGTGCTCAAGCTCAACGGCGCCAACTATCTGATGTTCTCGGCCTTCGAGGCCAGCGACAACCTGCAGTCGCTGTTCATCGCGCCGCTGACCAACCCCTGGACGGCCGGGGCGTTCGGCACCCGGATCTCGGCGCCCACCCTGGCCTGGGAGACGCAGAACGGCGCGGTCAACGAGGGGCCGTTCGCGTTGCAGCGCAACGGTCGCACCTTCCTCACCTATTCGGCGAGCCACTGCCAGGGACCCAACTACAAGATCGGCATGCTCGAATACACCGGCACCAACCCGCTGTCGGCGAGCTCGTGGACCAAGGCCGCCAACCCGCTCTTCCAGCGCAGCGACGCCAACGGTGTCTACGGCCCCGCCCACCACTCGTTCTTCACCTCACCCGACGGCACCGAGACGTGGATCGCCTACCACGCGAACGCCTCGGCCACGCAGGGGTGCGGGACCACCCGCACCACCCGGGTCCAGAAGATCTCCTGGAACTCCGATGGCACCCCCAACCTGGGCGTGCCGGTGTCGACCAACACCATCCTGGCCGCGCCCTCGGGTGAGAACGCGACCGTGGTCGAGATCCGCAACCAGCACAGCGGCCTCTGCCTGGACGACTACAACTGGCTCACCGCCGCGGGCGCCGAGGTTCGGCAGTGGACCTGCAGCACCGCGGCGGTGCAGGACTGGTTCCTCACCCCGACGGCCGACGGCTTCCACCAGATCAGCAACCGGCATTCGGGTCTCTGCCTCGACGACAAGGAGTGGGCGACCGCCGCCGGATCGGTGATCCAGCAGTGGCCGTGCAACGGTCTGGCCGTGCAGCAGTGGCGGGTCACCACCGACGCCAACGGCTGGTCCACGATCCAGAACAGGCACAGCGGCCTCTGCCTCGACGACTACAACCTGGTCACCACCCCGGGCGCCGAGGTGCGACAGTGGACCTGCCTGGGCAACAACGCCCAACGCTGGCGGATCGCCTGAGAACGGGTCAGGCGCGACCGCGCTTGAGCTCGAAGAACGTCTCGCTGCGGGCGAGACCGACGACCGCCTCCCAGATCGCGAGCGCTTCCTCCCGGCCCGGGACCCGGTCGATGATCGGCCCGTGCACGCCGCGGCCCGCGCCCTCGACCATCAGCACCGGGGAGCCGATGTCCGGCCCGGCGGAGCCGAACGCCAGCTCGTGCGACTCGCGGACCGCCTCGTCCCAGGACTCGTCGTCGAGCACGGTCTTGGGATCCGCGACGCCCGCGGCCTCCGCGGCGGCCACCACGAGGTCGTCCGAGATCGGCACGCCGGCCTCGAACGTGCGGTTGCCGAGCTCGGTGTAGAAGGCGCCGACGGTCTCGTCTCGGTGGTCCGCCCGCAGCGCCTCGACCAGGCGCAGCGCCCGGCTCGACGCGGCCATCATGGGCTTGTACTGCTCCGGGACGTTGTCGCCGTTGAGGATGCTCAGGCTGAAGGCGCGCCAGTGCAGGGCCACGTCGCGCTCGGCTGCCACGCCGATCAGCCAGCGCGAGGTGCGCCAGGTGAACGGGCAGGCGGGATCGAAGAAGAAGGTCGCTTCCATGCTCACGATCCTAGGCGCGGCGCCAGCGCCCGGCTGCGCTGATCGATACCGAGCGGGCCGTACGGGTAGTCCGGCGCGGCCAGGTCGCTGGCCCGGTCGAGCGCCGCGGTCTCCGCCTCGGTGAGGTGCAGCTCCGCGGCCCGCAGATTGGTCTCGAGCTGGGCGACCGTGCGCGCTCCCAGGATCGTCGAGGTCACCCCCGGCCGGTCGGTGACCCAGGCCAGCGCGATCTCGGCCATCGACACCTCCCGGTCCTCCGCGATCGCCTGCACCGCCTCGATGATCGTCCAGGTGCGGTCGGTGCCGCGCCGGTCCCAGGCCTCCATGCCCCGGCCGGGGTCCTCGCCCAGCCGGGTCGCGCCGGTGGGCCGCTGGTCGCGCCGGTATTTGCCGCTGAGCCAGCCGCCGCCCAGCGGGCTCCACGGCAGCAGGCCCAGGCCGGCGTCCTCTGCGGCGGGCACGATCTCCCATTCGATCTCGCGGACCAGCAGGCTGTACTGGGGCTGCAGGGTGACCGGGGCGGTTAGGCCGAGCTCGCGTGCCAGGTGGACGGCCTTGGTGAGCTGCCAGCCGGTGAAGTTGGAGAAGCCGTAGTAGCGGATCTTGCCCTGGCGGGCGAAGCCGTCCAGCGTCCGCAGGGTCTCCTCGAGCGGCGTCATCGGGTCCCAGGAGTGCGCCTGGTAGAGGTCGATGGTGTCCAGGCCGAGCCGGCCCAGCGACGCGTCCAGCGCCCGGGTGAGGTGCCGGGCGGACAGCCCGGCTCCGTTGGCGTCGCCGGCCGTCGGGAAGCGGCCCTTGGTGGCGAGCACGATCGGCTCGGTGACCTCGGCGCTGCGCGAGGCGAACCAGCGGCCGATGATCCGTTCCGACTCCCCGGCGGAGTAGACGTCGGCGGTGTCCACGAGCGTGCCGCCGGCCTCGGCGAACCGGTCCAGCTGGGCGTGCGACACCTCCTCGTCGGACTCGGTGCCGAAGGTCATGGTGCCCAAGCAGAGGCGGGAGACGGCGCAGCCGCTGCGCCCCAGGGTGCGATATTCCATCTCTGCAACCTACGTCGCGGCGGGCAGGTCCACCTGGAAGCGGGCGCCGGCCGGGCTGTCGGCGTACGTGAGCTCGCCACCGTGCGCCACCGCGAGGCCGCGCGCGATCGGCAGGCCCAGCCCCGCGCCGCCGGTGTCGCGCGATCGGGAGGCGTCGCCACGGCCGAACCGTTCGAAGATCAGCGCCCGTTCGGTGGCGGGTACGCCGGGACCGGTGTCCGCGACCTCCAGCAGCACCCGCTCGCCGGACCGTCGCACGTCGACGGTGATGGTCCCGCCCGCCGGGGTGGCATGCCGGGCGTTGTCGAGCAGGTTGGTGAGGATCTGCCCGAGCCGCAGCGGATCACCGAGCACCACGGGACCCGGCTCGGTGGCAGGGGCCGTGACGGTGAAGGTGAGCGATGGCGCGAGCGTGCGGGCCCGGGACACCTCGGCCTCCGCCAGCCGGGCCAGGTCGACCCGCTCGGTGGCCAGCCGGACGCCGCCCTGACCCAGCCGGGCCATGGTGAGCAGGTCGTCGACCAGGCGGGCGGCGCGGCGGGTCTCGCGGATCATGGCGACGGCGACCCGTTCCCGTTCGGGCCGGTCCAGCTCCTCGCGCAGCAGCAGCTCCGCGTTCGCCTGCAGCCCGGCCATCGGGGTGCGCAACTCGTGCGAGGCGTCGGCCAGGAACGAGCGCATCCCGGCCTCGGCGGCGTTCGCGGTGGCCAGGGCCGCCTCCAGTTCGTCGAGCATCGAGTCGAAGGCCGCCGCCGTCCGGCCCAGCTCCGAGTCGGTCCGCTGATGGCCGAGCCGCCGGCCCCGGTCGCCCGCGGCGATCTGCCCGGCCAGCGCGGTCATGTCCTCCAGCGGCCGCAGCGCCGCGCGCGACACCCGCGCCGACGCGAGCCCGGCCAGCAGCAGGGCCAGCAGCCCGCCGATGACCTCGAGGACGATCAGCCGGTGCACCGCGTCGGTGATCTGCGTGGTGTCCAGGCTGAGGGTGAGGACCTGGTTCCCGCGCAGCTCGGTGCGGACGAAGATCACGCTGCCGGCCGTCTCCACCGGCACCTCGGCCTGGGCGGCGCCGGTCCGCCGGGGCCGGGCCTCGCCGCCGGGTGGGTTGCGCCGGCCGGGCGGCGCCGGGTCGGAGGCCGCCGCGACACAGCCGCCGCCGTCGCGTACGCACAGCCGGGCGGTCACGCCGTCGCCGCGCAGCCGGTCCACGAGCTGCTGCGCGCTGAGCTGCGGATCGAGCTGGGCGGCGAGGGCGACGCGGTCGGTCAGCCGGGTCCGGGCGTCGGCTTGCAGCCGGGCCGACAGCGCGATGTCGACGGCGGTGAAGAGCACCACCAGGATGACGGCGAGCAGGGCGAGCACCGCCCAGGTCACCCTGCCGCGCAGGGACTCCGGCCGCGGCAGCCTCACGGGCGCACCACGTAGCCCAGGCCGCGGGCGGTGTGGATGAGCCGGGGGCCGTGCTGTTCGAGCTTGCGGCGCAGGGCGCTGACGTGCACCTCGACCAGGTTGGGGTCGTACTCGTCGTAGCCCCAGACCTGGGTGAGCAGCTGGGTCTTGGACAGGATCCGGCCGCGGTGCCCGGTGAGGTAGGCCAGCAGCTTGAACTCGGTCGCGGTCAGCTCCAGCGTGGTCCCCGAGCGCACGGCCAGCCGCGCGTCCTCGTCCACGACCAGGTCGCCGACCTGCACGGTGGAGGGCACCCGGCCGAGCCGGCGCAGGATCGCACCGACCCGGGCCAGCACCTCGACTGTGGCGAAGGGCTTGACCACGTAGTCGTCGGCGCCGGCGGCGAACCCACGGAGCCGGTCGTCGACCGCGTCCCGGGCGGTGACGATCAGGACCGCGCAGTCGCTGCGGTTGCGCAGGGCCGTGGCCAGCGCGAAACCGTCCCGGCCGCCGGGCAGCTGGACGTCGATCAGGGCCAGATCCGGTCGGAACGCGTCGACGACGTCCTCGAAGCCGGCGCCGTCCACCCGCTCGCGGACCTCGTGGCCGGCACCCCGCAACGCCGCCGCCAGCGGTGCCCGGATGCCCTCCTCGTCCTCCACCACCAGCACCCTCGCGACCATCGCTGAAGTATCCGCAGCTCACCTGTGCGCCATCGAGCACGAAGCTGAAGATGCGCTGAAGACACCGCCGGATTCAGGCTCGCTTCAGCTTTCCCGGTGAGGGTCGGTGGAGTACCGCACCTGTCATCCAGCACCTGGAGGAGCTTTGCCACCGAAGAACATCCTCAGCACCCAGCGGGCCCGGCGGATCGCCGTGGTCGTCGCCCTCGGCGGCGGTCTGGCCCTGGGCGTCGCCGGCCTGGCCCAGGCCGCCGAGGCCCCGGCGCCGAGCGGCTCGGCGGCTCCGTCGACGGCGCCCGGCGCGGGCCGCGGCGCACCCCGCGAGCACAAGCCGCACCTGGACGGCACGGTGAAGTCGATCAGCGCCACCCAGATCATGATCACGGACCGCAGCGGCTTCACCCGGCAGATCAACATCACCGCCAAGCCGGACGGGGTGGCCGTCGGCACCCGGATCCACGCGGAGGGCACCGTCAACCCCGACGGCGTCTCCCTGGACGCCACCTCGGTCGTGGTCGCGACCGAGCGCGACGGCAAGCGCGGCGGCGGTCCCGGCCACCGCGGCGGCGGCGAGCGGCCGGCGGGACCCAAGGGGCAGGGCACGCCGCCCTCGGGCGCGCCGAGCGCACCGGCGCCGTCGAAGAGCAGCTGACCCCGGTGTGACGTATCGGTGCGGGCGGCACTCCTAAAGCCGGCCCGCGCGGCGTCGATTACTCGGAGGTGAACCGACGCCTGCTGCCCGCACCGATGTCCCGTACCGCATCCTGGACCGGTCGATGAGCCGCGAGCCGGCCGCCGGCCAGGTTCTGGAGCGCCGGCTGCCCGGCAAGCTCTACGGCCGGACCGCTACCGAGATCACCGGCCCGCTGCAGCCGGTCACAGAAGTCGTCCGCTACCGGCGGGTGCTGAGCAGTGGCCAGCACCGGCTGATGCTCGGTGTCGCCTCGCTGCACATCGCCCTGGCCGCGGCCCTGGTGGTCTACCTGCTGCTGCCCGGCAACCTGCCACAGTTCCGGCCGGGACAGCCGATCGCCAACACGGTCATGGTCGTCGGGCTGTTCCTGATGATCGGGCTGCAGCTCATCGTCGGCCTGCGCACCTGGGTGCTGGCCTACTTCGCCGCACGCGCCTGCGACCCGGTGCCGATCCCGGCGCCGCCGGGGCTGCGGGTGGCGGTGCTGACCACGATCGTGCCCGGCAAGGAGCCGGTCGACCTGGTGATGACGACCCTGCGGGCGATGAAGCGGGTCCGCCACGAGGGGCCCGTCGACGTCTGGCTACTCGACGAGGGCGACGACGCGGAGGTCCGCCGCCGGTGCGAGGAGATCGGCGTGCGCCACTTCAGCCGCAAGGGCCACCCGGAGTGGAACCGGCCCAGCGGTGAGTTCAAGGCGCGCACCAAGCACGGCAACCACAACGCCTGGCGGGCCGCGCACGAGGCCGACTACGACGTGGTCGCCCAGATGGACCCCGACCACGTGCCGTACCCGAACTTCCTGGAGCGCACCCTCGGCTACTTCGCCGACCCGGACACCGCCTTCGTGGTCGCCCCGCAGGTGTACGCGAACCTCAGCGAGTCCTTCGTCGCCAAGGGCGCGGCCGAGCTGGCGTACATCTTCCACGGGATCATGCAGCGCGGCGGCAACGGCCGGGGCGCGCCGCTGCTGATCGGCACCAACCACCTGTACCGGCCGACCGCGTTCCAGCAGATCAACGGCTATCAGGACTGCATCATCGAGGACCACCTCACCTCGATGGTCATCTACAGCACGGTCAACCCCGCCTCCGGCAACAACTGGCGTGGCGTCTACACCCCGGACATCCTGGCGGTGGGCGAGGGCCCGGCGACGTACTCGGACTTCTTCAGCCAGCAGAAGCGCTGGGCGTACGGCATCTGGGAGATCGCCCGCCGGCACTCGCCGCGGCTGCTGCACCGGCTCCGCGCCGGGCAGCGGTGGTCGTTCTTCGCTCTGCAGTCGCATTACCCGACCACCGCGCTGTCCTGGGTGATCGGCGTCGCGCTGAGCGCGACCTACCTGGTCGGCGGGGTCACCATCACCCGGCTGCCCGCCCTCGTCTGGGGCGTGCTCTTCGCCGCCAACATCGTGGTCGGCATGGTGTTCTACCAGTTCACCCAGCGGTTCAACCTGGTCGAGCACGAACGCCGCTCGTGGGGGCTCGCCGGGATGGCGCTGGAGCTGATCACCGCGCCGATCTACGTGGCCGCGGCGGCGGCGCAGCTGGCCGGGCGGCCGCTGGCATACGTCGTCACGGCCAAGGGCTCCGCCGCCACCGGTGACACCTGGCGAACCTTCCGGCCGCACCTGGGCTGGGCCGCGCTGGCCGCCGGTTGCATCGTCACCGGGCAGTTGCTGCACCACGATTACCCGTCGCTGTACGTGTGGGCCGGGCTCACCCTGCTCATCTCGCTGGCACCGGTGCTGCACCTGCTCACCGTCGCCGGCGCGGGCTCGCTGTCGCGGCTGGTGTCGCGGGTGCCGCGGTCCTTCTCGGTCACCGCCCAGCGGCGCATCGGCGAGCGGCTGGTCGAGCAGGGTCTCCTCACCGTGCGCGAGCTCGAGGAGCTGCTCGACCTGCAGGCGACCTCGGATCTGGCCTGGCAACGGCTCGGCGACCTGGCGGTCCAGCAGGGTTACGTCGACGCCGACCAGCTGGCGGCGGCCACCGGCCGATGAGAAGGGTCGGTGGTCCAAGCGGAGGCTCTCGATCCGCTTGAACCACCGACAGCATTATCGCTACCCCGCAGGCGCGGGGCTAACCACGTGGGCAAGAAGTGGCGGAAGAAACTCGGTGAGCACGGTGATGCCGTCCGCGCTGAGCACCGATTCCGGGTGGAACTGCACGCCGGCGAAGCCGGCACCCCGCAGGGCGTGCACGGTGCCGTCCGCCTCGTCGCGGGCGATCAGCACTTCCCCGTACGCGGTGGCGAGCCGTCCCGTGGCGCTCAGCGCCGTGAAGCTGGAGTAGAAGCCGACCCGCCGGACCGCCCCGAACAGCGGGACGTCGCGGGACACCCCCTGATACGGGGTGTCCCGGCGGTGCAGCCGCAGCCCCAGCGCGGCGGAGAGCACCTGGTGGCCCAGGCACACCGCCAGCATCGGCTGCCCCGCCGCCAGCAGGTCCGCCACCAGGGCGCGGACCCGGACCATCTTCGGCTCGTCCGACGCCGGGTCGCCCGGGCCCGGGCCGACGACCACCAGGTCGGCATCCGGTACGGCGGACACGGTCCACGGCACCACGGTCACGCCCAGCCCGAGCGCCCGCAACTGGTGCGCCAGCATCGCGGTGAAGGTGTCCTCGTTGTCCACGATCACCGCGGTCCGGCCGTCGAGCGCGGGGACCGTCAGCGCGCCCGGGCGGCGCTGGTCCAGCCAGAACCGGGCCAGTCCGTCGTTGCGGGCGGCCAGTGCCGCCTGGATCGCCGGGTCGTCGTCGGCCGGGCGTACAGTCGGTGGCCGCAGCGAGGACGCGCCCAGCGCGGCCAGCACGCCCGCCGCCTTGGTGTGCGTCTCGGCGACCTCGCCCTCGGGCGTCGAATGCCGGACCAGCGTCGCCCCGACCGGCACCCGCAGGTGGCCCGCCGGGGAGATCTCCGCGGTCCGGATCAGTATCGGCGCGTCCAGCGTCTGCCGGCCCTCGTCGTCGTGGCCGAGCAGGGCCAGCACGCCCGCGTAGTAGCCGCGACCGCGTCGCTCGTGCCGCGCGATGACCCGGCAGGCGTTCTCCACCGGGCTGCCCGTGACGGTCGGGGCGAACATCGTCGCGCGCAGCACCTCGCGCACGTCCAGCGAGCCGCGGCCGGCCAGCAGGTATTCGGTGTGGGTCAGGTGCGCCATCCGCTTGAGGTACGGCCCGACCACCTGCCCGCCGTGCTCGGCCACGGCGGCCATCATCTTGAGCTCCTCGTCGAGCACCATGTACAGCTCGTCGATCTCCTTGCGGTCGGCCAGGAAGTCGGCCAGCTCGCGGGTGCCGTCGTGCCGGAAGGTGCCGCTGATCGGGTTCATCATCGTCAGCCCGTCGGCGACGCTGACATGCCGTTCCGGGGTGGCGCCGACGAGCGTACGGGTGCCGGTGTGCACCAGGAACGTCCAGTACGCGCCCTGCTCGCGGATGAGTAGCTCGCGAAAAGCGGACCGGGCGGCGTCCAGCGGGTCGCCGTCGACGGTGGCCGTGAAGACCCGGTGGATCACGAAGTTGGCGCCCTCGCCGCGGCCGATCTCGTCCCGCAGCACCTCCTCGACGATCGCGCCGTACGCCTGGTCGGAGAGGTCGAAGCCGCCGTCGCGCAGCACGACCGGGGTCTCGGGCAGCTCGGCGATGAGCTCATCGAGCGGCCGGGTCGTCCGGGTGGCGATCCGCAGGCACTCCAGCGGCGTGCCGTCGTCGACGGCCGCGAAGCCCCGCTCGGCGATCTGCCGGTACGGGACCAGCGCGAGGGTCTGCGGCCCGGGCTCGCCGGGGGCCAGCGGGATGTCGGCGAGCGTGGCGACGGTGACGACGTCGCCGGTCAGCACGTCGATGTGGTCGGCGCCGTCGCGGTGCAGCAGGGCGAAAGGTGGCATCGGGTCCTCGCTTCGGGCTGGGGCCGCCGCCGAGGACCGGGCCGTACGAAAAAGGCCGCCTCGTCGGAGGCGGCCGCGTTGGGGTGAGTTACGCGCGGGTGGGTGTGGCCGCCGGGTCGGCGGGCCACCACATGCTCAATCGCGCGTGCATGCGGGACAGCTTAGGGCCCGTCGCGGTAGCAGCGCCAGCTCTGGGGGTCGGTGGCGCTGCCGAGGACGGCCCGGGCCCTGTCGCCGTAGCTCCAGCGGCACATGGCGTCCAGGTCGAGCGCGACCGGGCCCCGGCCGAACGTGCCGCAGACCCAGCCGTCGGCGGTCGACATCGCGCGGGTGAACTGGCCGTAGGTCGCCCGGCAGTAGGAGTTCAGCGACGAGAGGAGCTCGGCGTTCGAGGCGGGACCGAGCAGCACCGGTGCCACGACGGCACTCGCGGACGCGGGGACGGAGGCGGACGCGGACGCGGACGGCGCCGCGGCGGACGGCGCCGGACCGATCTTGATGACCTGCCGGTCGGCCTGCAGTTGCCGCCGGGTGGTCGCCGGTGCCGGGTCGGTCTCGGTCGGCAGCGCCGGGACGGAGAACGTCGGCAACGGTACGGTCGCCTGCTGCGTGTCGGGTGCCCGGAGGGCCAGCGGGGTGACCACCACGAGCATGAGCATCGCGAGGACGGACAGGGCCCAGGGCATCTTGGCGGCCGTCCGGGTGGCCGAGGCTACCGAGGGCGCGAACACCGGCGCCGCGTGCCGAGGGCTGGCGGATCGCACGGCGAGCAGCCGGCCGGCACCGCCGGCCCGGTGACGGGCGGTGACGTCCTCTGGCACTCACTCACGGTAGGGGAAGTGCCGATACACCGGCTCAGTCGTCACGGTGCGTATTCGAGGCGAAGGGTTGAGGGGGTGCTTCCGCCGTACGGGGGAGTGTCAGGCGGCGTACGCGAGGCGTACGGCGTTCCGGGCCCACTGCATCCGGCCCTGCGCGCAGTCGGGGTGCTCGCCGAACTCCTGGGCGACCAGTGCGGCGCAGCCGTGCTCGCCCAGCCGGTCCACCGTCGCGGTCACCGCGGCCCGGATGAGTTCCGGTGTCGGCTGCTGCGAGCGCTGGAGGTAGGAGACGAACAGAGCCTCGGTACGGACGTTGTCGGTGCTCTGCGAAGTCATCGGGTCCTCCAGCCGGTCGGTCGCTCTCGGGTGGCTTGGTTCCAGAACACCCGGGCGGGGCTGCGAGAGCGGCTGCGCACCAGTTGCGATGCGGTTGCGCCGAGCGGCAGTCACACAGGGGACTAACCGGATATCGTCCCGATAAGTAGTGAAAAGTAGGCCGAGCCTTCCCGGCGCGGTCTCGACGGGGGGAAATGGCCGTGACGGTGGTCCTGGTCGCCGACGACGACGCCGACATCCGTGACCTGGTGGCGTTCAAGCTCGAACAGTCCGGCCTCGAGGTGATCGCGGTCGAGGACGGGCAGGCCGCCCTGGAGCAGGCCCGCGCCCGCCATCCCACGCTCGCCGTCCTGGACGTCTCGATGCCCGGGCTGTCCGGCATCGACGTGTGCCGGATGCTGCGCGCCGACGCGGCCACCGCCGGCATGCTGATCATCATGCTCACCGCCCGGGTCCAGGAGCACGACGTGGAGGGCGGCTTCAGCGCGGGGGCCGACGACTACGTGACCAAGCCGTTCAGTCCCCGGGAGCTGGTCTCCCGCATCCAGGCGCTGCTGAGCCGGTCCCGGGCCTGAGCGAACTCCCATGCGCCGGGACCACACTGTCGGGCGCCTGACCGTGCTGACCCTGGTGGCGGCCGCGACGGCCGCGGTCACCGCGCTGGTCACTGCCCGCCGGGCCGCCCGCCGGCCCGACGGCGGGAATTCGACACCGGACATGGCCCGGCTGCGCGCCGAGGTCCGTGAGCAGAACCTGAGGTCCCGCCTGCAGGAGCTGGACACCGCCAAGACCGACTTCATGTCCACCGTCTCGCACGAGCTGCGGACCCCGCTGACGAGCATCTCCGGGTACGTCGAGCTGCTGCTGGACGGCGAGGCCGGCGAGCTGAACGACGGCCAGGCGAAGATGCTCGACGTGATCGTGCGCAACTCCCGGCGGCTGCGCGACCTGATCGAGGAGATGCTCATCCTCTCCAAGATCGAGTCCGGGGCGTTCTCCGCGCTGCGGGAGCCGGTCGACCTGGTGGCGTTCGTCGAGCGGGCGCTCGCGGAGATCGCGCCGGCGGCGGCCAAGGCGGAGGTCGGCCTGCGCACCGAGGTACGGGGCCCGCTGCCGCTGCACGCCGACCCCGGCCAGCTCGACCGGGTGCTGATGAACCTGCTGTCCAACGCGGTGAAATTCACCCCGGGCGCGGGCACGGTCGGCCTGCTGGCCCGCCGGGAGGACGACGAGATCGTCCTGCGGGTCACCGACACCGGCATGGGCATCCCGGCGGAGGAGCAGAAAGCGCTGTTCACCCGCTTCTTCCGGGCCAGCAACGCGGTCCGGCAGGCGGTGCCGGGCACCGGGCTGGGCCTGGCGATCGTCGGCACGGTGGTGGACAACCACGGCGGCCGGATCGTGGTGGAATCGGTCGAGGGCGCCGGCACGACCGTCACCATCCGGCTTCCGGCGGCCTGAGGCCTCCGCATCCGCTCGTAACAGCGATAGCCTGTCGGCCATGCGCACACTCGAGGGCCTGCGCGGTGCCGCGCTGGTGACCGTCGGCGGGACCGTCGCGGTGCAGTCCGCCGGCCCACCCGCCACGCTCGGGACCAGGTTCCCGATCACCTCGATCGGCAAGCAGTTCACCGCGGTGGCCACGCTGCTGCTGGCCGAGCGTGGCAAGCTCGCCCTGGACCGCCCGGTCGCGCACTGGTTGCCAGGCAGCCCGCCCTGGTGGCGCGAGGTCACGCTGCACCACCTCCTGACGCACACCTCCGGCCTGCCGCACTGGGGCACCGAGCCCGGCTTCTCCGCGCTCGCGGCGATGGCCCCCGGCGAGCGCGCCGGCCTGATCCCGCAGGGCACGCCGGTGAGCCGGCCGGGCCTGCACTGGCACTACAGCAGCCCGGGCTACCTGCTGGTCGCGCACATCGTCGAGCTGGCCGCGGAGCAGCCGTACGGCGATTTCCTGGCCGAGCACATCTTCAAGCCGCTGGCGATGGATTCGACCACCACCGGCCGGCCGCCGGGCGACGACGTGGCCGGCGACGGCCCGGCCGGGGAGCAGCCGGCCGGGGCCGGCGACGTGTGGTCGACGGTCGGCGACCTGGCGCGATACAGCGAGCGGATCCACTCCGGGGAGCTGCTGGGCTTCGAGTCCCGCGCGGTGATGACCGGCCCGCTCGCGCTCACCGCCGCCGAGCCGGAGCCGGGCCGCACCTTCTTCGCCGGCCACTACGGCTACGGCCTCTACGTGGGCACGGTCGGCGGGCACCGGGCGTTCTTCCACCCGGGCGACGTCCCGGGCTTCGTCGCCTTCGCGGCCTGGCTGCCCGAGCGCCGGGCCAGCGTGGTGCTGCTGACCGGCGACGAGCACACCGACGTGCACTCGGTGACCCGGCAACTGCTGGTGGCCGCTGCGTTATCGTAGGCGCTCACCTACATCAGCGAGGTCGGGGCGGATGCCGTCGAGAAGGACCGGCGAGCAGCCGCGGCGGGGTAAACCGACGTCCAGCGACGTGGCGGCGGCCGCGGGCGTCTCGCGTTCGGCGGTGTCGTTCGCGTTCAACAACCCGCAGCGGATCTCCACCGCGACCCGCGAGCGGATTCTCGCGGCGGCGCAGGAGCTCGGCTACACGCCCAACACGCTGGCCCGGATGCTGCAGGCCGGCGCGACCCAGTCGCTGGGCGTGCTGCTGCCGCAGCGGCTGGCCCGGATCCTGGAAAACCCGTACTACGCCCGGTTTCTGATGGGTGTCGGGCAGGTGTGCGATCAGGAGGGTTACACCCTGCTGCTGACCCCGCCGCTGCAGGACTCGGTGCTCAAGGCGATCCCGTACGCGGCGGTGGACGGCTTCATCGTCTGCGGCCTGGAGACCGACCGGGGCGAGGTCGCCGAGCTGGTCCGTCGCGGCATCCCGTTCGTGCTGATCGACAGCGACCGGTACGAGAACGCGCCCAGTGTGGACGTCGACGACCACGGCGGCGCGCTTGAGGTCACCCGGTATCTGCTGGAGCTGGGGCACCGGCGGCTCGCGGTGGTGTCGATGGACCCCGGGCCGGACCGGCCGGTGCGCGGCTACCGCGGGCCACTGGGCCGGCGCCTGGCGGGCATCGCCGAGGCGCTGGCCGAGGCCGGGCTGACCATGGACGACGTGCGGCTGGCCGAGGTGCCGGTGACGCGCAACGACGGCTACCGCGCGACCCGGGCCCTGATGACCGGGCCGCGGCCGCCGACGGCGATCCTGGCGCTGTCCGATGTGCTCGCCTTCGGGGCGGTGGACGCCCTGCAGGAGCTGGGGGTGGACGTGCCCGGCGAGGTGTCGGTGACCGGCTTCGACGACCTGGCCGAGTCGGCCTGGTTCCGGCCCCGGCTGACCACGGTGCGCCAGCCCATCGTGACCAAGGGGCGGACGGCGGCGAACTTCTGCATCTCGGCGATCCGCGGCGAGGACCAGCACCCGCACCAGTCGCTCGGGACCTCGCTGATCGTGCGGGATTCCACCGCGAAACCGGCCTGACCGCCTCCGCGTTCTTTTCGCTCGCGGGCTAGGTAACTCGCGGTCTATGTGACTCGCGGGCTATGTAACACGAGTTAGTAACCTGATAACGTCTGCCGCCATGACTGATCAACTGAGCGCGCCGCCGTCGGCTCTCGTCGATCCCGGCGTGGCCGCGCCCGCCTCCTGGTGGCGGGACGCGGTCATCTACCAGATCTACCCGCGCAGCTTCGCCGACTCCGACGGCGACGGCATCGGCGACCTGCCGGGCATCCGCAGCCGCCTGCCGTACCTGCGCGACCTGGGCGTCGACGCCGTCTGGCTCTCGCCGTTCTACGCCTCGCCGCAGGCCGACGCCGGCTACGACGTCGCCGACTACCGCACGGTCGACCCGATGTTCGGCACGCTGGCCGACGCCCGCGCCCTGCTCGGCGACGCCCACGACCTTGGCCTGCGGGTGATCGTCGACCTGGTCCCCAACCACTCGTCCGACCAGCACGAGTGGTTCCGCCGGGCGCTCGCCGAGGGCCCGGGCTCCCCGCTGCGCGCCCGCTACCACTTCCGCCCCGGCCGGGGCGCCGACGGCGAACTGCCGCCCAACGACTGGCCGTCCATCTTCGGCGGGCCGGCCTGGACCCGCACCACCGACCCGGACGGCACGCCGGGCGACTGGTACCTGCACCTGTTCGCGCCGCAGCAGCCCGACTTCAACTGGGACCACCCGGCGGTCGCGGACGAATTCCGCACGATCCTGCGCTTCTGGCTGGACCTGGGCGTCGACGGCTTCCGCATCGACGTGGCGCACGGCCTGGTCAAGGCCGAGGGCCTGCCGGACGTGGGCGTCCGGACCGAGTGGCACCTGCTCGACGTGGGCGTCAGCCCGTGCTTCGACCGCGACGGCGTACACGACATCTATCGAAGCTGGCGCACGATCCTCGACGAGTATCCGGGCGAGCGGATCGCGGTGGCCGAGGCCTGGGCGCCGACCCTGGGCCGGGTCGCCGACTACGTCCGCCCCGACGAACTGCACCAGGCCTTCAACTTCAGCTACCTCGGCACGGCCTGGGACGCGGCCGCCCAGCGGCGGGCCATCAGCGAGTCGCTGGCGGCCATGCGCCAGGTCGGCGCCCCGGCGACCTGGACCCTGTCCAATCACGACGTGGTCCGGCACACCAACCGCCTGCTCCAGCCCGACGACGGCGACGTCGCTGGGCGCCGGCCGGCCGAAGTGGATCCGGTCGCGGGCCTGCGCCGGGCCCGGGCGGCCACGCTGCTGCTGTTGGCGCTGCCCGGTTCGGCGTACCTGTATCAGGGCGAGGAACTCGGCCTGCCCGAGGTGGTCGACCTGCCGCCGGAGGTCCGTCAGGACCCGGCGTTCCACCGCGCGACCGGCCAGGACGGCTACCGCGACGGCTGCCGCGTCCCGATCCCATGGGCGGGCGACCGGCCGCCGTACGGCTTCGGCCCGCCGGGCGGGGCGAGCTGGCTGCCCCAGCCGGCGAGCTGGGCCGGCCTGAGCGTGGCGGCCCAGCAGGGCGATCCGGCGTCCACGCTGGAGCTCTACCGCGCGGCCCTGGCGCTGCGCCGGGCGGATCCGGCGCTGGGCGCGGCGGACAACCTGCGTTGGTGTGCCGCGCCGGAGGGCCTGCTGGTGTTCGAGCGCGGGACGTCGTTGCGGTGCACGGTCAACATGTCGGCCGGTCCGATCCGGATTCCACGGCCCGGTGCGGCGCTGCTGACCAGCGGGCCGGCCGACCTGTCGGGCGCGCAGGTCGTGATCCCCGCGGACACCACCGTCTGGTGGGCCGTCTGAGCGGAGCCTGACCGTTGACAGACCCGATCCCAGACAAGTACTTTCCTCTTAGGAAAGTACTTACACCGGGAAGGGTGGCTCAGGTGATGGAACCGACGAGGCAGGACGCGGAAGCCATGCTGAAAGACGCGGGCGGGGTCGAGTCCGCGGTGCGGGCCCGGGCGCCGCGGGAGCATCCGCTGTACTTCGCGACGGGTCTCGTGAACGTGCTCGCCGGGCTGGCCCTCGACCTCGGCAGCGACGACAGCGGCGGCGCAGCGGCAGTGGTGACGGTGGCAGGGGTGGCCCTCGTCGCCGTCATGGTGGCGACTCATGTTCCCTACTGGTGGCGTTACCGGAAGGTGCGGAGGCGGAGCACCCCGAAGTGGCTGGAGTGGGCGCTCGCCGCCTGGGGCGCTGCCGCCCTGTTCGTCCTCGGGTTCCTGCTCAACGACACCATCGGCTTCGCCTTCACCCTCGGGGGCATCGTGGGCGCCGTGCCGAGCCTGCTGTGGGCCGAGCGGCTTCGGCGCACCGCGTGACCGCCCACCCGCGGGCGCGCCTCGACGAACTGGTCCACCAGCCCGTGCGCTTCTCCCTCCTCGCCGGCCTGGCCCAGGCCGACGAGCTGGAGTTCCGGTTCCTCCGCGACGCCCTCCAGATCAGCGACTCACTCCTGTCCCGCCAGGCCTCGACCCTCGAACAAGCCGGCTACATCGCCATCCGCAAAGGTCACGTCGGCAAATGGCCGCGCACCTGGCTCAAGCTCACCCCCGCCGGCCGCGCCGCCTTCAACGACCACCTCGCCACCCTGCGCGAGATCATCGAAAACCCGACCGGCCCGTCAACCTGACAGCGGCCGCACACCGGACCACCTGCGGTGAGCCGGCGGCCACACCGATCCGCACCACCAGGGGGCGGGCTACTGCCGGTAGGTCGAGAGGAAGCTGCGCAGCCGTTCGATGGCGTCGTCGAGCACGTCGACCGGCGCCAGGAAGACGATTCGCAGGTGGTCCGGGGTCGGCAGGTTGAAGCCGGTGCCGTGGGACAGCAGCATCAGCTGCTGCTCCAGCAGGTCGATGATCATGCGCTGGTCGTCGCGGATCTTGTGGACCTCGGGGTCCAGGCGGGCGAAGAGGTAGAGCGCGCCCGCCGGCAGCACGCAGTCCACGCCCGGGATCTCGTTGATCTTGCGCCAGGCGTGGTTGCGCTGCTCGTACAGGCGGCCGCCGGGGCGGATCAGCGTGTTGATGCTCTGGAAGCCGCCGAGCGCGGTCTGCACCGCGTGCTGCGCCGGCACGTTCGGGCACAGCCGCATGTTGGCCAGCAGTTGCAG
This sequence comes from Actinoplanes sp. ATCC 53533, assembly GCF_003947245.1. Lineage (NCBI taxonomy): Bacteria > Bacillati > Actinomycetota > Actinomycetes > Micromonosporales > Micromonosporaceae > Actinoplanes > Actinoplanes sp. ATCC 53533. The sequence goes on from NZ_QHHV01000015.1 coordinate 221,918, forward strand.
GCCCTCCAGATATTCCGTCGCGTGGGTGGTCGGGCCGCTGACCGCCATCCAGCCCGACCGGAAGCCGGCCGCCCGGTACGCCTTCGACAATCCGCTCATCGTCAGTACGAGCAGGTCCGGGGCCAGCGCCGCGGCGCATTCGTGCTTCGCGTCGTCGTACAGGATCTTGTCGTAGATCTCGTCCGCCAGGACGAGCAGGTTGTGGCGCCGGGCGATCTCCAGCAGGCCGAGCACGATCTCCTTGGAGTAGACCGCGCCGGTGGGGTTGTTCGGGTTGATGATGACGATGGCCCGGGTGTTCGGGCTGACCTGGGCCGCCACGTGCTCCAGGTCGGGCGCCCAGTCCTGGCTCCCCTCGCAGCGGTAGTGCACCGCCCGCCCGCCGCACAGCGTCACCGCGCCGGTCCACAGCGGGTAGTCCGGGCTCGGCACCAGCACCTCGTCGCCGGTGTTCAGCAGCGCCTGCAGCGACATCACGATCAGCTCGGAGACCCCGTTGCCGAGGAAGACGTCGTCGGGCTGCACGCTGGTGACCCCGAGGGTCTGGTAATACTGCGCGACGGCGACCCGGGCGGAGTAGATGCCCCGGGCGTCGCTGTAGCCCTCGGCGTCGGGCAGGTTGTGCACCATGTCGGCGACGATCGGCTCCGGCGTGGCCAGCCCCCAGGGCGCCGGGTTGCCCAGGTTGAGCTTGAGGATGCGGTGTCCCGCGGCCTCCAGCTCCTGGGATCGGCGCAGCACCGGGCCGCGGATGTCGTACCGGACGTTCTTGAGCCTGCTCGCCTGCTCCACCATGAGTGCAGAGCCTAAGCCAGGTCGGCCGCCAGTAGCTCGTGTCCTGTGACCGGCGCCATGGACGAGGCGGCCATCGTGAACCAGAAGATGCTCCCGCCGCCCGGGTTCGGCTCGACGCCCAGCTCGCCGCCGTGCAGGTCCACGATCCGCCGGCAGACGGCCAGGCCCAGGCCCGCGCCCGGGAAGCCCTCGGCCCCGGGTGCCCGGTGGAACGGCGCGAAGATCTGGCTGCGCTGGTCCTCCGGTACGCCGATGCCGCGGTCCGCCACCTCGATGCGCCACCGGCCGGGCGCGTGTTCGCGGGCGCCGATGGTCACCCGGGCGGCCGAACCGGGCCGTACGAAGCGGACGGCGTTGTCGATGAGCCGGCTGAGGACCTCGCCGAGCAGTGCCGCGTCGGCGGTGACCGCGGGCAGGTCGCCCACGTCGATGCTCAGCCGCTCGCTGTGCATCTCGTCGAGGCGGCCGGCGACGACGCCGAGGGCGAGGCCGCCCACGTCGACCGGCTCGGGCCGGATCGCCGCGTCGCCGGTGGTCGCGAACGCCAGCAGGTCGTCCACCAGCGACAGCATCCGGGTGGTGCTGCGCCCGATGCGGTCCAGGAAGCCGCGCGCTTCCGCGTCGAGCAGGTGCCCGGCGTCCTCGAGCAGGATCTCGGTGAAGCCGGCGACGGTGTGCAGCGGGGTGCGCAGGTGGTCGCCGGCGGCCTCGGCGAAGCCGGCCAGTTCCGTCTCGTGCTCGCGTAGTTCCCGCTCGGTGGCCAGGGCGCGTTCCCGCAGGTGCCGCTCGGCGGCCCGGTGCCGGCCGAGGTCGGCGCGGCGCCGGTCGGCGGTCCGCCGGGCCCGCGTCTCGGCCCGGTGCCGACCCAGGTCGGCGGCGAGCAGTACGGCGGCGAACAGGACGCTGAGCAGGACCGCGCCGAGCAGGGTCAGCGGCGCCGCGGCGGTGCGGGCGGCGGCGAGCAGTTCGGTGGTGGGGCGGACCCGGAGCTGCCAGGTGCGCCCGGCGGCGGCGACGTCGACGGTGCCGCTCGTGGCTCCGACCGGACCGCCGCCCTCGGCCCAGCGGGCCACCTCGTGCGGCACGCCCTCGGGGGAGGTCTCGGTCAGCACGGTGGCGACGCCGGTGATGCCGGCGTCGCGCAATGACTCGCGTAGCAGGTCGGGGGCGCGGACGGCGAGCACGACCCAGCCGAGGAACGCGCCGTCGCGCGACCGGGGCGATGAGCTCGAAGGCCGGCTGGCGATGCGCCGGCGGCAGCCCGGCATCGGTGGGCAGCACGTGCGTGGCGGTGGTGACCAGCCGGCCGCTGTCCCGGGCGAGTGCCAGCCCGTGGGCCAGCTCGGGCCCGGCGGTCAGGGTGGTGCGCGCGGGCGGGGTGCTGCCGTCGGCGATGTGCCGGGCGCGCACGGTGCGGTCGGCGCCGACCACGACGATCTGGTGGGCGCCCGGCAGGCGCTCGCCGGTGAGCCGGGACATCGTGGGGGCCAGGGAGGCGGTGGGCTGGGTGGCGGCGGCAGTCGCGAGGTGGTGCATCGTGTCCGCGTACCGCTGGAAGGTCGTGTCCAGGGCGCCGCGGACGCTCGCGGTCCGCAGCGCGAGCGCCGCGGTGCTCGCGTCCCGCGCGGCCAGGGCGAGAGCGCCGGCGGTGGCGGCGCCGGTCCCGAGCCCGAGGGTCAGGACGGTGGCCGCGAGGGCGACGCCGCGCCGGCTGGGAGAGCCGATCACCTTCCGGATGTTCACGCAGCCTCTATCGACCCCGGCACCAGGCGATTGAGCTGCGGGGACGGGGGTTGCCGCATTGCTACCGTTCGCGGTGAACGATGCTCACAAAACGGATATGTTGGGCAGGCAGCGGCTCGCCGGACGCGTGGGTGGGAGGACGATGAGCACGATCCTCCTCGTCGAGGACGATCCGGACATTCGCCACCTGGTGTCGTACAAGCTCACCAAGGGCGGCTTCGACGTGACCGCCGTCGCCGACGGTCTCGCCGCGCTGCGCGCGGTCCGGGAGAACCCGCCGGACCTGGTCCTGCTCGACGTGCGGATGCCCGAGATGTCCGGCATCGAGGTCTGCCGCGAGCTGCGCGCCGGTCCGCTCGGCGCGGCCGTCCCGATCATCATGCTCACCGCGCGGGCGCGGCCCCAGGACCTCGAGCAGGGCTTCGCGGCCGGCGCCACGGAGTACATCATCAAGCCGTTCAGCCCCCGTGACCTGCAGGACCGGGTGGAGGCCGCGCTGGGCCGGGTCAGCCGTTGATGGTCGGCCTGTTCACCGTCGTGCTGGAGATCCTGGCCGGGGTGGTCGTCTCGACCGTGGCCGCCATCGTCGGGGTCCGGGTGCTGCGCCGGGTGCGGCACCAGCGGCGGGCCGCCCTGGCCGCCGGGCCGCGCCGGGCGCTGCTCGCCTTCGTGGCGGACAACGGCGAGCACGGCAGCCACGACCTGGTCGCCATCCCGGACGACGCGTGGCGCGTCGCCGAGCCGGGTGCGCTCGCGCTGCTCGGCAAGCTCCGTGGCGAGGCGCACCTCGCCCTGGTCTCGGTCTTCCTGGAGCGCGGCGTCGCCCGTACCGCGCTGGGCGAGCTGCGCTCACGGAGCCGGGTCCGCCGGGCCCGCGCCGCCCAGGTGCTCGGCGATCTTGAATTGCGGATGGCCGTGCCCGAGCTGTGCCGGCTGCTCGGCGACCGGCACGACGAGGTACGCGTCGTCGCCGTCCGCGCGCTGGGCCGGATCGGCGACCCGAGCGCCGCCTGGCGCATCATCGCCAGCCTGGACCGCGGCGACCCGGTGCCCTCGCTGCTGGCCACGCACACCCTGGTGCAGCTCGGCGCCGAGGCCGAGGTGACCCTCTCGGCCGCGCTCGACTATCCGCAGGCCCGGGTCCGCGCCGTCTGCCTGGACGCGCTCGGCCTGCTCGGCGCCACCGGATCCGTGCACCGCATCGCCCGGGTCCTGCGCGAGGACGCCAACCTCGACGTCCGGGTGGCCGCCGCCACCAACCTGGGCAGGCTGGGCACCCGCGGCGCCGTGGAACCGCTGACGGAGGCGCTGAACCCGGCGCGGCCCGCGGCGCTGCGGGCCACCGCTGCCCGGGCGCTCGGCGAGCTGGGCGCGCCCGGCGCGGTGCCGACCCTGGCGGATCTGCTCGACGACGACACGTTCCAGGTGGCGCACGAGGCCGCGCACGCGCTGCGCCGGCTCGGGCAGCCCGGCGCCGAGGCGCTCATCGCCGCGGTCGAGGCCGAACGGACGCGGGCCGTGCTGGCCCGCGCCGGGGCGCACGCCCGGCCGTCGGCGTCGGCCAGCCACGCCCAGGAAGCCCTGGCGCTGTCGCGGGTCGGCGTCGACCTCGGCGGCCGGGTGGAGGCCCGGGCGTGACGGCCGGCGTCGTCCGCGATCTCCTGCGGTACGCCGACGTCGTGATCTTCTCCTACTTCGTCGCGCTCAACAGCAGCTACCTGGGGCTCATCGTGCTGGCCGGGCTGGAGTTCGGCCGGCACCTGCGGCGGATGCCGTTCGCCGGCGCCGACGACATGTTCCGCAGCCCGCTGACGCTGCCCGTATCGGTGATCGTGCCGGCCTACAACGAGGGCCCCGGCATCGTCGCGGCGGTGACGGCGATGACCGCGCTGCGCTATCCGCGGTACGAGATCGTGGTGGTCGACGACGGCTCCAGCGATGCCACGTTCGAGCTGCTGCGGGCGGAGTTCGACCTGGTCGAGGTGCCGCGGGTGGTGCCGGGCGAGGTGCCGTACCACTCGCAGGTGCTCTCCGTGCACGTCTCCCGCGCCAATCCGGAGACCCTGACCGTGGTCCGCAAGACCAACGGCGGCAAGGCCGATGCCCTCAACGTCGGCATCAACCTGGCCCGGCACCCGCTGATCTGCATGGTCGACGCCGATTCGCTGCTGGACCCGGACGCGTTGCTGTCGGTGGCCAAACCCTTCGGCGACGACCCGCTGCGGGTGGCGGCGTGCGGCGGCGTGGTGCGCATCGCCAACGGGTGCAAGGTGATCGGCGGCCGCGTGGTGGACGTGCGGATGCCCCGGCAGTGGCTGGTGCGCATCCAGGTGGTCGAGTATCTGCGCGCGTTCCTGATGGGCCGCACCGGCTGGTCGCGGCTCGGTGGCCTGGTGGTGATCTCCGGCGCCTTCGGCATCTTCCGGCGGGATCTGGTCGTCGAGATCGGCGGCATGGCCACCGACACCATCGGCGAGGACGCCGAACTCGTGGTGCGGCTGCACCACCACCTGCGCCGGCGCCGGCAGGACTACCGGGTCATCTTCGTCGCCGAACCGGTCAGCTGGAGCGAGGCGCCCACCAGCCTGCGGGTGCTGGGCCGCCAGCGGCGGCGCTGGCACCGCGGCATCGCCGAGATCCTGCGCAAGCACCGCGGCATGATCGCCAACCCACGGTACGGCCGGATCGGGCTGATCGCGCTGCCGTACTACGTGGTCTTCGAGTTGCTGGCGCCGTTCATCGAGCTGGCCGCGCTGGTGCTGCTGCCGCTCGGCCTCTGGGCCGGCGCGGTCGACGTCGCGTTCCTCTGGCGCTTCGCGCTGGTCGCCTACGGCTACGGCCTGGTGGTCAGCCTCGTCTCGCTGTTCATCGAGGAGGTCTCGTTCCACCGCTACCCGCGCTGGGGCGACCTGCTGCGCGGCATGGCGGCCGCGGTGCTGGAGAACTTCGGCTACCGGCAGATCCTCGCGGTCTGGCAGGTCCGGGGAGCGTTCGGCGCGCTGCACGGGCGCCGGGCCGAGTGGGGCGCCATGCACCGCGAGGGCTTCGGCGGCGCGGCCGAGTCAGCCGAGCCCGTCGGCGTGGGCGTCGACCGCTGACCGCGGATGCCGCAGGCCGGGGTGCCCGGCCGGTAGGCTGCGCCGGATCACCCACCAGCTCACCGCGAGGCAGGCGGCGACCAGCGGCCAGGTGAGCAGGCCGCGGGCGATGCCCAGCGCCACGACCGCGTGCGCGGCCCAGAGCGGGATGAACACGGCGAGGCGCACCAGATATTGCGCGACCCACACCCAACTGCCCAACGAGTACGCCCGCAGCAGCACCGGGTCGCGCCGCCAGCGCGTCTTCTGCCCCAGCACCGTGCCGACGATGACGCCCAGCAGCGGCCACCGGACGACGATGCTGACCGTCCACGCCAGCGCGCTGGCGGCGTTCGTGACGATCTGCACCAGGAAGAAGTCCTCGGCCCGGCCGGTGCGCAGGGCGATCAGCGCGGCGACGCAGACACCGAGCAGGCCGACCAGGACCGCCCGCGGTTTGTCGCCCTGCCGCAGCCGCCAGCCGGCGACCACCAGGGCGGCGACGATCGCGGCGCCGGCACCGATCCAGATCGAGCGCCCGCCGGCCAGCCAGCCGGCGACGAAGACCACCGGTGGCACGGTCGCGTCCAGCGCGGCCCGCCGCCCACCCAGCAGATCGGCCAGCGACTCCGGTTGCGCCACGTCCCACCCCGCTCTTCGAGTTAGGCCAGCCTAACCGGTGGGCGCGGAGCCGATGGGCCGAGGGCGGCGCAGGCCGGCCACGGCGTGGCGGGCGACCGGCTCGGTGATTGATCGGGGCGCAGCGGGGGAAGGGCAGAGCAGGGGGTGACTCGCGTGTCCGACTCGATGGAAGCGGTACGGCGACTGCTCGACCTGCGCTATCGCAGCCGGCCGGAGGACCTGCCACCGGCGCTGGCCGACGTCGCGCCGCTGCTTGACGCCGTCAGCGTCACGGTGCTGCTGGTCGACTACGAGCAACTGTCGCTGTGGCCGCTGCACGGCACGCCGGGGAACTTGGAGCCGCAGGTGGTGGATGGGACTCTGGCCGGGCGGGCGTACTGCACCGCGCAGACGACCAGTGCGGAGACCTGTCTCTGGCTGCCGCTGCTGCACGGCGCGGAGCGCCTCGGGGTGCTCGAGGTGTGGCTGCACGAGGAGCCGGATGAGCGGCGACGTCGCGACTTCCGGGTGATCGCCGCGCTGGTCGCGGAGCTGATCGCGAGCCGGCGGTTCTACGGCGACGCGGTGGAACGGACCCGGCGCCGGCTGCCGATGCAGCTAGCCGCCGAGATCATCTGGAACCAGCTGCCGCCGCTGACCTTCGCCGCGAACGGCGCCCTGGTCACGGCGGTCCTGGAACCCTGCTACGACGTGGGCGGGGACGCCTTCGACTACGCGGCGAACGGCGACGTTGTGCACATCGCGCTCTTCGACACCGTCGGGCACGGCATCAGCGCCAGCGCGCTGACCACGCTGACGTTGAACACCTATCGCAATGCGCGGCGTTCCGGACTGGACCTGGCCGACACGTACCGGTCGATCGACAAGTGGATCCGTGCGCAGTATCCCGGCGCGTTCGTCACCGCCCTGCTGGGTGAGCTCGACACCGGCACCGGTCGCTACCGCCGGATCGCCGCCGGGCACCCGGCCGAGCTGCTCATCCGCGGCCAGTCGGTGCTGCCGGGGCTGCCCACGCCGACGGCGCTGCCGCTCGGGCTCGGTCACATGCTGACCCGGCCGCCGGGCGTCACCGAGATGGTGCTCGAGCCGGGGGACACCCTGATGCTGTACACCGACGGGATCACCGAGGCCCGCTCGGCGGACGGGGAGCTGTTCGGGGTGGACCGTCTCGTCGACTTCATCGTCGCGGCGCTGGCCCAGGGGTCGCCGGCCGAGGCGATGCGCAAGCTGATCCACGCGATCGTGTCCTACGAGAACGGTGAGCTACGCGACGACGCCACCGCCGCGCTGCTGCAGTGGCAGCCGTCGCCGGCCTTCACGCCTTCGCGGTGGTGACCCGCCCGTTCTTCGTGCCGGGACCCCGGATGCCGGTGCGGGCCAGGATCGCCCGGGCCATCACGAGCACGCAGAGGCCGCCGTTGACGAACGACGCCAGGACGTCGCTGGGGTGGTGCATGCCGCGGTACATCCGGGTGAGTCCCACGCCGGCCGGCACGATCAGCAGCAGCCAGGCGGCCCGCTTGAGCCAGGTGCGGTTCGCCACCCGGAACAGGATCACGGCCAGGCCCAGGTAGAGCGCGACCGCCGCGGAGGTGTGGCCGGACGGGAAGCTCGACGTCGGCGGGGACACGTCCATCTTCTCCACGTCCGGCCGGGGCCGGTCGATGACCAGCGTGGTGAGGAAGAAGACGACGGCCTGGGCGCACACGGCGGCGCACAGGAAGATCGGCTCCCGCCACCGCCGCAGGGTCAGCCGCAGCGCGATCGCCGCCAGCACGGTCACCGCGATGATCGCGGGGGTGCTGGCCAGGGTGCTGAAGATCAGCGACACCAGGCTGATGTCATGGGTGCGGTCGCGCTCGAGCTCGCGGTTGACCGCATCCTCGATCGTCAACGGCCACATGTCGTCCATGACCTTGGTGATGAGCAGGCCCAGGGCGATCATCGCGCCGAGCAACACGGCGACGGGAGCGATTATCCGCCTGAGCGCCTGGACCGCGAAAGCTGCCATGCGCGGCGCATTACCCGGAGCCGCCGTCGCGCGAAACACGTTACCTTTCCGGCTAATGCCAGAAAAGCGACAATCACCAACATCCCATGATCTGTAATCAGGTATCGGTCTCACGGAACGCGTCAATACGGTCGCCTATTGTGAAGATCCGGCATTTCTCGCTCGGTTGATCGGATATCTCCGGTGTCGAAGACCTGTCTCGGCGGTAGGTTGACAGTAGCGGACGAATGCGGCGATTGAGTGGCACAAATGCCTTTTGAGCTGCGAAAACTCTCATTCCAAAAACGGTTGGTGCGAATCTGTCGATGCCCACGGGCGATCCACCGGGCTGGCGGCTCCGAAGTAAACCTATAGAGGTCGGGCGTTCCCCGAAGGTCCATCGGTGAGGGTGGTGCGATGATCCGGGTTGCGGTGGTGCGGGACGAGGGATACTTCGGCGTCCCGGTACGGGTGCTGCTGGAGGGTAAGCCCGATCTGCAGTACGTCGGCACGCTGCCGCTCGGTGGCGATCTGGCGCAACGGGCCGCGGAGCTGTGGCCGGGAGTCATCGTCATCGACACCGAGTACATGGTCAGCCAGGTGCTGCCGATCGCGGCCGAACTGCACGTCACCATCCCGTCCTGCGCCATGCTGCTGCTCTGCGACCCGGCCAAGCGCGGCATGCTCCCGCCGCGGCGCTGGGCCGGCGGGCTGAACTTCCTGCTCAAGGACGTGTCCGGGGCGGTGCTCGCCGATTCCATCCGGCGCCTGGCCGCGGGCGAACGCGTCGTCTCGCCGCTGCTGCAGGCCGCCTCGCTCAACACCGACCGTGGCCTGAGCACCCGGGAGCTGGAGGTGCTCGGGCTCGCCGCCGAGGGGGAGTCGGTCAACGACATCGCCGGCCGGCTCTATCTCTCCGGCGGCACCGTGCGCAACTACCTGTCGGCCGTCATCACCAAGACCGGCGCCCGCAACCGCCTGGACGCGATCCGCATCGCCCGCAAGGACGGCTGGCTCCGCTGAGCGTTTCCGGCGGGATCGCGGGCGGCGCGACGTACCGTTGACCTGGATGCCATCCCATCAGCTCGACGTGCCGGCGCTGCCCATCCTGCTGCCGCTGGGCGGCGTGCTCATGGTCGTGTCGTGGCTGCTGCTGCACCGGCGCGGCCTGCTCAGCGCCCGCCGGCTGACCACCGCATGGCTGGCGGGCTGGTATGCGGTCGCGGTGATCGGCGCGACCATGCTGCCGCTGCATCTCGCCTGGGGTCCCGGCGCCGGCCCGCCCGACCTCTACCGGATCATCCTCGTCCCGCTGGTGACCATGCGGGTGGACGACTTCCTGCTCAACGTCGTGATGATGCTGCCGCTGGCCGCGCTGCTGTTCCTGGTGGCGGGCGTGCGCGAGCGGGTCCGGGTCGTCCTGGTGGGCTTCCTGACCAGCCTGGTGATCGAGGTCGCCCAGGCCGTCATCGACATCGCCTGGCACGGCAACCGGTGGGCCGACGTCAACGACCTGACCTCGAACACCGTGGGTGCGTGGCTGGGCTTCCTGATCTTCTGGCGGATCATGCGCCGGGCCCGCGTGCGCCGGGCGGTGCGAGGCTGGTCGCTGACCCGGGCCGAGGCCGAGGCGGCGCCGGCTCATCGGCCTGTCACCCGGTCGTAGACCCGGTCGACCGCGGCGGCCGTGCGAGGCTGGTCGCTGACCCGGGGCCGAGGCCGCGGCGGCGCCGGCTCATCGGCCGGTCACCCGGTCGTAGACCCGGTCGACCGCGGCGGCCATCGCCTTGGCGCAATAGCGGTCGCCGGCCGAGCGCGGCGGTAGCCGGGAGCCGTGGCGCTCCTGGTGGCAGAGCACCTCGGTGCGCAGCGCGCGTGGCAGCGACTGCGGGTCACGCGCGGAGAGCCGATGCGCGCCGTCGACCGCCGAACGGGCCGCGGCAAGCTCCTCCAGCGGCGGGCAGGTCGCGTAGATCGTGGGCAGGCCGGCGGCGAGGGCCTCCAGCACCACCAGCCCGGCGGTCGCCGAGCCCGGCGGCGACGCGAACACGTCCATCGCGCAGAGCATTTCCCGTACGTGGCCCACGGCCCCGGCGAACCGCACCCGGTCGGCGACGCCCTCGATGCCGGCGAGGCGTTCCAGCGCGACCCGGGCCGGGCCGTCCCCGACCAGCAGCAGGGTTGCCCCGGGCACCTCGCCGACGGCCCGGATCAGGTGGTCGAACCCGCCGCCGTGCGCGAGACGGCCGACCCCGCCGATGACGGGCACGCCGGGCTCGATGCCGAGCCGCGCCCGAGCCACCGCACGCAGCACCGGGTCGTAGCGGAACTCGTCCGGGTCGAGGGCCTTGGGGATGACGGTGATCCGGGCCTCCGGCACACCCCAGGCGCGCAGGCGCCCGGCCACCGCCGGGGTCACCGCGATGGTGGCCTGCCCGGCGCGCTCGCCGGCGAGATAGAGCGCGCGGGCGCCGGCCGAGGCCGGGCGGCCCTCGATGAGCTGCTCGCTCAGGTGGTACGCGGTGGCGACGATGTGCCGGACCCCGGCCAGCCGGGCGGCGAACCGGCCTTGCACGCAGGCCCGGTACAGATGGGTGTGCACCACGTCGAAGCGGCCACGCCGGATCAGCCGGCGCAGCCCGACGATCGTGGCCGCGCCCCGGCCGGTGCCGAGCTCGTGCACGGTCGTGCCGCCGTCCCGGATCGCCGCCGTGACCATCCCCGCCCGGGCCAGCGTGACCACCTCGCAGTCGTGCGGCAGCCCGCGGACCAGCAGCCGCAGCTGATGGCCGGCACCACCCTGGCCCGGTGCGCTGATGACGTGCAGCACCCTCATGGCCCGGTGTCGATCCGCGCGCGGTAATGCATCATTTTCTGCTCCTGGGTCGGCGCCCGCGACAAACACGCTGCCAGAGCGGAAGCAGGTAATGAAAGTCGCAGATGTCATGTCGAACGTGAAAGCCGCCGATGACTCAAAACGCATTCGGCACCGGCTGAACAGCTGGTGCGGCGCGGGGCCGAAAGTGCCTGCTCGGCGGGCGATCGAGGGCGCGTGATCACCCTCCGGGCAGAACATGAGGAATGCTCATATAGGCCGTGACAATTGCTACTGTAATCGGTCCTGCATGACTGGCACGCTTTATTCGGAAGTGCTGGAAATTGATCAGCGAAGAGCGGTCCGCGCCATTCCGGTGAGCCGGAATGCGGGTGCGGTCGCTCTATTTTTCCTTGCCAGTTCTCACCGCGGCCGTCCACCGCCGGTATCCGTCCAGGGAGGAAATCCATGCAGGTACGGCGAGCAGCGCCCGACGCCACCGCGGGTGACTCGGCTCCGGGCGAGTGGCGGTCCAGGAGCCCGCGGAAGGCGCCGTGGCTACGCGCGGCGTTACCCGGCCGTGCCGCCCGGGCCGGCGTCGACGCGGCGGCGCTGGGCGTGGCCCTGCTGATCGCCACGCTGCTGCGCCACGACGGCGACTTCTACCGGGTCGACCTGTCCGGGCTGCTGGTGCTGTCGATGTTCGCCGCGGTCGTGCACACCGTCGCCGGCATGCGCTTCGGCCTCTACACCGGGCGCTGGTCGTACGGCTGCTTCGAGGAGATCGCCGCGCTGGCCAAGACCGCCGCCGTCACCACACCCGTGGTCTTCGTCCTGGACACCCTGCTCGGCCGGCTCGTGCCGCGCTCGGCCATCATCGGGGCGGGCCTGATCGCCCTGGTGCTCACCGCCGGCGTGCGCTACACCGTGCGCCTGCTCAACGACCAGCGGCTGCGGCCCTCGCCGGAGGCCGGCACCCGGGTCGTCGTGATGGGCGCCGGCGAGGGCGCCACCCAGGTCATCCGGGCGATGCTGCGCAGTCCGTTCAGCCCGTACGTCCCGGTCGCGCTGCTCGACGACGACCCCACCAAGCGCACGCTGCGGGTCATGGGCGTGCCGGTGGCCGGCGACCGGTACGCCATGGCCGACGTCGTCCGGCAGTACGGCGCCGACGCCGTGCTCATCGCCATCCCGAGCGCGAGCGCCGACCTGGTCCGCGAGCTGACCGAGCTGGCCGAGCCGCTCAACGTCGACCTGAAGGTGGTCCCGCCGGTCGTCGAGCTGTTCGGCCGCACCGTCAGCGTGGAGGACATCCGCCCGGTCAGCCACGCCGACCTGCTCGGCCGCCGCGAGATCGGCATCGACCTGGCCGCGGTGGCCGGCTATCTGGAGGGCCGCCGGGTGCTCGTCACCGGCGCCGGCGGCTCGATCGGCTCGGAGCTGTGCCGCCAGGTCGCCCGGTTCCACCCCGCCCAACTGGTCATGCTGGACCGCGACGAGTCCGGCCTGCACGCCGTGCAGCTCTCGCTGGACGGCCGCGGGATGCTCGACGACCGCAACCTGGTCGTCGCCGACATCCGCGACCAGCAGCGCCTCGACGAGGTCTTCGCCGAGCACCGGCCCCAGGTGGTGTTCCACGCGGCCGCCCTCAAGCACCTGCCGCTGCTGGAGATGCACCCCTCCGAGGCACTCAAGACCAACATCATCGGCACGTACCAGATCCTGCAGACCGCGCTGCGCCACGGCGTCGACCGGCTGGTGAACATCTCCACCGACAAGGCCGCCGAGCCGGTGAGCGTGCTCGGCTACTCCAAGCGGATCACCGAGCGGCTCACCGCCGCGGCCGACGAGGCCGCCCACGGCACCTTCTGCAGCGTGCGCTTCGGCAACGTGCTGGGCAGCCGCGGCTCGGTGCTGACCGCCTTCGCCGCGCAGGTCGAGGCGGGCGGACCGATCACCGTCACCCATCCCGAGATGACCCGCTATTTCATGACTGTCCAGGAGGCCGTGCGCCTGGTCATCCAGGCCGGCGCCATCGACAGCTCGAGCGAGGTCCTGGTGCTCGACATGGGCGAGCCGGTCCGCATCCACGACGTCGCCCGCCGGATCGCCGCCGCCGCCGAGCGGCACATCCAGATCGTCTTCACCGGGCTGCGCCCCGGGGAGAAGCTGGCGGAGGTCCTGCTCGGCCCGAACGAGCCCGACCACCGGCCGCAGCACCCGCTGATCTCGCAGGCCCCGGTGCCGCCGCTGGACGGCGCCGTGCTCTCCCTGATGGACCCCACCGCGCCGCGCCAGGACCTGATCGCCGTGCTGCGCTGGCTGGCCGAGAGCCCGGCGCTGTCACCGGCCCGGGAGGCCCCCGCGCCGGTGCCGGCGGCGCGCTCCGGGCGCAACCGCCTGGGCGTGCTGCGGCAGCCCGAGTTCACCGTACGTCAGGGACGGCAGCTGTGAGCCACACCGAGCAGGAGGGAAGCACGCCGATGCGGGTCGTCATCGCCGGTCAGGGGTACGTGGGGCTGCCGCTGGCGGTCCGCGCGGCACAGGTCGGCCACGCGGTCGTCGGATACGACGTCGACGAGGAACGCATCAAGCGCCTCGTCGCCGGGGAGTCCTACGTCGACGACGTGTCGTCGGCGGAGCTGCAGGAGGTCCTGGACGCCGGCACGTTCCACCCGTCGGCCGACCCGCGCTCGTGCGCCGGCTTCGACGTCGCGGTCATCGCGGTGCCGACGCCGCTGCGCGAGGGCACGCCCGACCTCCGCTACATCGAGGAGTCCGCCCGGACCCTGGCGCGCTACCTGCGCCCGGGCGCGACGGTCGCGCTGGAGTCGACCACCTACCCGGGCACCACGACCGACCTGGTGGCGCCGCTGCTGGAGGAGGGCTCCGGCCTGATCGCCGGCGTCGACTTCCACCTCGGCTACAGCCCGGAGCGCATCGACCCGGGCAACCGCACCTGGAACCTGGTCACCACCCCCAAGGTCGTCTCGGGCATCAATCCGGCGTCGCTGGACCGGGTCCAGGCCTTCTACGGCTCGGTCGTGGAGCACACCGTGCCGGTCTCCGACCCCAAGGTGGCCGAGCTGGCCAAGCTGATGGAGAACACGTTCCGGCACGTCAACATCGCGCTCGTCAACGAGCTGGCGGTGTTCGCACACGAGCTCGGCATCGACGTCTGGGAGGCGATCGCGGCCGCGTCGAGCAAGCCGTTCGGCTACATGCCGTTCGTGCCCGGCCCCGGCGTCGGCGGGCACTGCCTGCCGATCGACCCGTCGTACCTGTCCTGGCGGGTGCAGCGGACGCTCGGGCAGAGCTTCCGCTTCGTCGAGCTGGCCAACGACATCAACAACCACATGCCGGACTACGTCGTCCGGCGCCTGGTCGGCGCGCTCAACCAGCGGCGCAAGCCGGTCAACGGCTCGACCGTGCTGCTGCTCGGGCTCGCGTACAAGAAGAACAGCGGCGACGCCCGCGAGTCGCCGGCCCGCCGGGTCGCGTCGCTGCTGCTGGACATGGGCGCCGAGGTGCGCGCCGCCGACCCGCACGTGGTCGAGGACGCCCACGTCGACCGCCGCGTCGTCCGGGTCGCCGCGACCGCGGAGCAGCTCGCCGCGGCGGACGCCGTGATCCTGCTCGCCGACCACGACGCCTTCGACCTGGACCTCGTGGTCGAGCACGCCGGCTATGTCCTGGACACCCGGCACCGCGTCACCGGACCGAACGTCGAGTCGCTCTAGCGCTGAAGGAGTCGCCGTGCTGTGGGAAGGTTTCAACCGACTGGTCGCCGCTGTCGCTCTCGTACTGTTGTCGCCGGTGATCCTCGTGGTCGCGGCCTGGATCAGGATCGCGGACGGCCGCGGGATCCTGTTCGTCCAGGACCGGGCCGGGCGCGACGGCGTGCCGTTCCGGATGCTCAAGTTCCGCACGATGGTCCACGACTCGGTGGCGCTGAGCGCGCAACTGGGCATCAGCGACCCGTTCGGGCTGGTGGAGAACGACCCGCGGATCACCAGCTGCGGCCGCTTCCTGCGCCGCACCAGCCTGGACGAGCTACCCCAGCTGGTGAACGTGCTGCGCGGGCAGATGCGGCTGGTCGGGCCGCGCCCGGACGTGCTGCCGCAGGTCGCGAACTACTCCGCCGAGGACGCCCGGCGCCTGGAGGTCAAACCCGGCATCACCGGCTGGGCCCAGGTCAACGGCCGCGACGACATCGACTGGCCGCAGCGCTTCGCGCTGGACCGCTGGTACGTCGACCACTGGTCACCCGCGCTGGACCTGCGCATCCTCTGGCGCACCTTCGCCACCCTGCGGCGCGACGAGGCGCCGGTGCACGTCGACGAGCTCAACATCCAGCGGGCCCGGGATCTCGGCCGTGCCGCCTGACGACCGCCGCGAGGTCGGTTCCGAGTTCCACTGGGAGCCGGCCGTCATCGCACCGTCCCCGGACTCTCCGCTGCCGCAGCGATTCGAGCTGTTCGCCACCGGCTGCGGGGCGCTGTGCATGCTGGTGCGGCAACTCGCGCCGTGGGGACGACTGCACGTACCGTCGTTCTTCTGCATGGGGGTCGCCGAGGCGCTGTCCGCGGACGCGCCGATCACGTGGTATCGGCACCTGCCGGACGGGCAGGGCCCGCGGCTCACAAACCTGCATGCCGTGCCCGGCGACGTCGTCCTCGCGCAGAACCTCTTCGGCCGCGACGAGCAGGAGCCGTGGGACGCGTGGATGCGCGCCCACCCCGGCGTCACCGTCGTGGAGGACCACTCGCACGACCCCTTCGGCGCCTGGGCCCGGGCCAGCACCGCGCCGTACGCGGTGGCCTCGCTGCGCAAGACCCTGCCGCTGCCCGACGGCGGCCTGCTGTGGTCACCGCGCGGGCTCGACCTGCCGAGGCCCAGCGGCCCGGAAAGCCCCGGCGCCCACCTCAAGCTCGCCGCGATGCTGCTCAAGGACGCGTGGCTCGGCGGCCGGGCGGTGCCCAAGGAGGCCTTCCGGGCGCTGCAGCAGCGCGGCGAGCACGCCCTGCTCGGCAGCGCCGGCCCGGCCAGCGCGCTGACCGCGACGGTGCTGCCGCTGCTGGACGTGGCCGGCCTGCGCGCCGCGAGCACGCGGAACGCGCACGCGCTGACCGAGGCGCTGGCCGGCCGGGCGGGCCGGGAGTGGCGGATCCTGACCGGGGGGCCGGCCGGCGCGGCGCCGTTCCGGGTGCAGTTGCTCTGCGTCTCCCCGGCCGTCCGGGATGCTCTGCTGGCGCACCTGGCCGGGCAGGGGATCTTCGCGCCGGTGCACTGGCGGCAGGACCGCGGTGGATGGTGGAGCGGCGACGAGGCGGCGGCTGACCTGGCCGACCGCATCCTGACCGTGCCGGTGGATCACCGCTGCGGGCCCGGCGAGGTACGGCGGGTCGCCGAGGTGCTCGGCGCCTTCGCCGCCGCGCCCGCCCCGGCCTGACCGCTTACCCCCAGCGGTGCCCCGAGCAAATGTCGTTGCTCAGCGAGGGCGGGGGCCGCAGACTGCTCGGATGCCTATGCGCGTCGCTCTGGTGACCGGTGCCAACCACGGGATCGGTGCCGCCACGGCGCAGGCGCTGGCAGCGGATGGCGCCGCCGTCGTATGTGCCTACTGGCCGGTGGACAACCCGGCGGATCCGGGTGTCCCCGAGACCTACCGGGTCAACCGCGCGGAGACCGCTGACGCGGTGGTGGCCGCGATCCGCGACTGTGGCGGCGAAGCGGTGGCTGTCGCCGAGGACCTCACCGATCCACAGGCACCGCCCCGGCTTTTCGACCGGGCGGAAGCGGCGTTCGGACCGGTCGACATCCTGATCAACAATGCCAGCGGCTGGGTGCAGGACACGTTCAGCCCGCGCGGTGCCGACAGCTTCGGGCGGACGTTGCAGCCCGTCTCGGCAGCCACGTGGCGGCAGCAGTTCGCCGTCGACGCGATGGCGCCGGCCCTGCTCATCGCGGAGTTCGCCGGCCGGCACGCCGCCCGCGACGCGACCTGGGGCCGGATCGTGGGCCTGACCTCCGGTGGTGATCTCGGCTTCCCGGAAGAGGTCTCGTACGGCGCCGCGAAAGCGGCCCAGACGAACTACACCATGTCCGCAGCCGTGGAACTGGCCCCGCTCGGCATCACCGCGAACGTCGTCCACCCGCCGGTGACGGACACCGGATGGGTGACCGACGCGGTCCGCGACTTCGTGTCGCACAGCGCCGCGCACGTGCATGTCGCCACCCCGGCGGAGGTCGCGGAGGTGATCGCCTACCTCGCCTCGGACGCGTCGGGGCTGATCACCGGCAACGTGATCACCTTGCGCTGAAGGGCCGAGCAGCCCGCCCGCGGCGCGTCGGAGCCCCGTCACCGGCGCGGCGGTGACACGGCGCGCCGGACGGTCGATACTCGACGGATGCGGGCCCGGGCTGCCGTCGTACTGGTGTCGGTTCTTGCCCTGCTCGCGGCCTGCGACGATCCGCCGCGGCCGTCCGGCGCTGCGTCGGCGTCGGCGACGCTGTCGCCGCAGCCGCTGCGACTCCCCGTGGTTAGGCCCGGCGAGCCGTGCCCAACCGCGACCGCGCAGGCCTGGACGGGGCCCGGCCAGGCGGCGAAGGTGCTCGGCGACGGGCCGCTGTATCCGATCGCCGACTATTTCGGCGGCGATGCCGTCCTGGAGCTACGCGACGATGAGCGAGGGCCGGACGGCTCGTACGAGAAAAAGGTCCGCTGGTTGGGCGTCGGCTACGCCGGACCTGTGCTCTTGCGCGCCGCCCGGATCGACGGACCCGGTGTCGCAAGCGCCCGGTTCTCCTACGTCGGCAGCTCGCGCGCCGGCGGCCACTATGCCGAGCTCACCAATGCGGACAGCGACCTGCCGGCGACGACCACCGTCGGCGGGCCGGGGTGCTACGCCTACCAGGTGGACGGCACGACCTTCAGCAAGACGATCGTGTTCGGAGCCATCGCAGCGCCCTGACGGGTCACGATCACGGTTGGCCGGCGCGGCGACCAGGTCCGAATAGCCGTGGACCGCGTTCCACAAGTGGTTCTCGGGATAGATCCCGGATCCCTTGTGGGCCGAGCGCCAATCGCGTGCCCAGAAGCCTGCTTCGACGCGGCGCAAGTGAGTGAGGCTCGCAACCGCGGGATCTGGGCCGCCGGCATCGTGTACGCGATCGGGCGGGTCAACTTCCTCGCCGACCCGGACCAGAATCCCCATCTGCGCACCGATGACCTGGCCAACAAGGGCCTGGAGGTCGACGGCTTCCTGGTCGACGCCCGCCACCTCCCGCCGGAGCTGCAGGTGGAGGCATGGCAGCGGGGCCCCAGCCGGCCGGGCAAGCAGATCCATCAATGTAATCCAGCCGATTCGATCCGTTCCCATGCTCTTCAGCGTGGCGATGACGGAGGGATCGGCAAGCCTGAAGTCCTGTCCTGTCGCTACCACTACGCGGATCGGTAGGCTTTCCCACCCCGCGGTAGACACCGCGGACACCTAGCACCTGGGGGAGCGCCGTGCGACTTCATGTGGGATGCGCGATGTGGTCGCTGAAGTCCTGGCAGGGACGCTTTCTGCCGCATCCGCTCCCTTCTCAGGAGCGCTTGCGGTCCTACGCCGGCTGGTGCACCGCGGTCGAGGGCAACACCACCTTCTACGCGACGCCGACCCGCGACACCGTGGCCACCTGGGCGCGGCAGACCGATCCCAGCTTCCGGTTCGTGCTCAAGCTGCCCAAGGTCATCACGCACGAGCGGCGACTCACCGACGCCGGTGAACCCTTGCGGATCTTCCTGGACGCGATCGAGCCGCTGGGCCCGCGGACCCACGCCCTCTGGGTCCAACTGCCGGGGTCGTTCACCCCCGCCGACCTCCCGGTCCTCGACAGCTTCCTGCGCGGACTGCCCACTTCCCACCGGTACGCCGTGGAGGTCCGCCATCCGGCCTTCTTCGATGACGCCGGCTCGACGGCGCTCCTGGAGGGGGTGCTCGCCGCCGCCGAGGCCGAGTGGGTCCCCTTCGACACCACCGCGTTCTTCGCCAAACTGCCAACCAGCGACGCGGAACGGGATGCCTGGACCAAGAAGCCGCGGCTACCCCGGCGCTCGCAGGCCCTGACCGACCGGCCAATCGTGCGCTACCTCGGCCGCGACGCCACTGCGGAGACGGTCGAGGGCTGGCGGCACTGGGTCGACGTGACCGTCGGCTGGCTGCACGAGGGCCGCTCGCCGACCGTGTTCGTGCACACCCCGGACAACGCGGACGCCCCGATGCTGGCCCGCCGCTTCCACGACGAAGTCCGGGCGCGGGTCCCCGAGCTCGCACCGCTGCCGGAGCCGACGCCGACCGAACCGCTGACCCTCTTCTGACCGTTCACAGCCGCCGCTACGGCGGTTCGTGGTCTGCGACCACACCCCGCGCGATCGAGGCTCGTCTCGATCGCGCGGGCCTCGCCGGCTCCCCCCGCCCGGCGACAGGACCCCCCCCAACGCCTGCTGACCCGTAAATAGAGAGTTCGGGGGCAGGCGGCAGCGTCCCGGCGGAGCCGGGATGTTTGTCGGGTTTTAGGGGTGTGTCATGTGGTGGGTTGCAGGGTGACTTGTGGCCGAGTTGTTCGAGTTGGTGGATCAAGCTGCGGGTGGAGCGCCACGGGCTCCCGACGTCGACCGGACGGCTACCACCCCACATCCACGACCATCGATCATGGCAGGCGATGGCCGACGCACACCCAGTCCCACCACAACACCGCATCCACCCACGACCGCAACCCACACGGCCCCATTTACGCAGCCCGACGGCGCCCCCGAACGGGGGCACGGATGCCTTTGCTCTGCTTCCCCATCGGAAACACCCCCTCGGTCGAGGCCCGGCATCAACCGAAAGCAGAACCGCACATGCCACCCGGTGTTTCCTATCGGGAAGCAGAGCAAAGCGAGTAACCACCAACACCCCTGCCGGCTGGACGCGGCGGCACCCCCGATCGGGCCTGGCGGTCGGGCCCGGCGGTCGGATCCGTTGGCCGGGCCTGGCGGCATTGGAGAACAAGCGCCGTGGCAGTACTACCCCCGGCCGGTCCAGGTTTCGAGCTCGGCGAATCCCCTGGTGAACGATGGGAGCATTGGGCGCAGGACCGCCGGGGCGATCGGCACCAGGCCGTCGGTGTGGGTG
The DNA here is from genome assembly GCF_003947245.1 of Actinoplanes sp. ATCC 53533. Lineage (NCBI taxonomy): Bacteria > Bacillati > Actinomycetota > Actinomycetes > Micromonosporales > Micromonosporaceae > Actinoplanes > Actinoplanes sp. ATCC 53533. Next base: position 242,144 of record NZ_QHHV01000015.1, read on the forward strand.
CCGCCGGCGATGTGGCTGTAGCGGTGGAGGCCGCCGCGGCCGGCGTTGGTGACCATGCGGTGGTAGATGTCGCCGTATGTCGCGGGTGGGGTCAGGGCGTCGAGAGTGCCCTGGATGCTGACCAGTGGACGCTTGATCCGCCCGGTTAGGGCGACGCGGGCGATGGCCTGGTGCACCGAGCGCGGCCGCACCGAGAGGTTGTAGTCGGTGTCGCAACCCGCCCCGGTGCCTTCGGCGCAGAACGGGGTGCCCGCTTCGGCAGTGCCGTCGTAGCGCGGGTCCAGTTCTTCGCGCGTGATTCGCTGCAGGAAGTCCCACTGGTTCTTGTGGTGGTAGCCCCAGAGGGCCTCGGATCCCTTGGGATAGCCGGCCGCGATCAGCTCGGCGTGGGCCTCGGGGTCGCCGGCGGCATAGCGGGGGTAGGCGCGTAGCGCCGGTGGGAGCGTGGTGAGCATGCTGGTGCTTCGAGTGAAGATGAGGGCGTTCCAGTCCAGGCCGCCGGTGTAGAGGTCCGGGCGGTTCTCCAGTTGCCAGCGCACCAGGTAGCCCCCGGCCGACAGCCCGGCCGCGTAGGTGGCGCGCGGGGCCTGGCCGTAGTGGCGTGCGGCCGCTTTCCCGGCCGCGACGGTGAGCTGGGTGACCCGCTGGTGCCATTCCATGATCGCGTCGCCGGGGCGGTGGCCGTCCCGGTAGATCTGCGCGCCGGTGTTGCCCTTGTCCGTGGCGGCGTAGGCGTAGCCCTTGGCCAGCACCTGGTCGCTGATGATCCGGTCGTTGGCGAACTGTTCGCGGGTGGCGGGCGGTCCCGCCACCACGAGTCCGCCGTTCCAGCGGGTCGGTAGCCGTAGCACGAACTGGCTGTCGTGCTGCCAGCCGTGATTGGTGTTCGTTGTGGAGGTGTCGGGGAAGTAGCCGTCCACCTGGACCCCAGGCACGCCGGACGGGGTGACCGTACCGGGAGCTTCCAGGCCCGCCCAGTCCGCCGGATCGGTGTGTCCGGATGGCACGGTGCCCGTGGTGGTCAGGTCTGCCAGGCACGCGGTGATGGAGTGTTCGGCTCCTGGCACCCGTACCCCCGGGCAATCCGCCTGCCGCGCGGCGGCGGGAACCGGGAGCAGGACGGCCAGCAGGAGCGGGGCCGCGACAACGCTTCGGAGTGTCATGCGGGGAAAACTAGGAGCCGCAGGTCACCCGGGATAAGTGCGAGACCGCCCGCACCGCCGCGGCCGTTGGGCACATGACCTTCGGCACCCGCCGTGGCGGCCGGCGTCCTCCTATGCTGAGCCGGTGACGCGGTCGATGTCCTGGATTCCGCCCGTTCTCTACAGCGCGGTGCTGGCCGGTGGCGTCTACTACTCTGCGGTCGGCCCGGGCCTCACTACGCGGACTGCCGGATTCGCGGGTCTGCTCGCCGTGCTCATCGTGCTGGACGCGCGGGACCGGCCGATCCCGCCCGGCCTGCTGCTGGGCTTGCGGATCGTGTTGTTCTGCGGGGTGACGGCGCTGGACGCGTCCGGCCTGTCGCGGGTGCTGTTCGTGCTCGTCCCGTTTCTGGCCTTCTTCGCCTTCGGCCGGACAGTCGCCCTGGTGCTCGGCGTGGGCTGTGTCGCCGCGGTGGCGGTGGCGTTCATGCTGTGGGTGCCGGAGTGGTACGTCCGCGCCGAGTACATCTCGGACCTGCTGATGTTCACCCTGGGCATCGTGCTGGCGATCGCGATGGCCGCGGTCGCCACCGGCGAGCAACGCGCTCGCCGGCAACTGGCGGGGACCCTCGATGAGGTCGCGGATCTGTCGGCGGCGCGGGAACGCAACCGGCTCGCCCGCGAGATCCACGACAGCCTCGGCCATCACCTGACCGCCATCGGTATCCAGCTGGAGAAGGCCGAGGCGTTCGCGCCTCTCGACCCCGCGACGTCCGCGCAGGCGGTGTCCAGCGCCCGCTGGTCGGCCGACCGCGCCCTGGCGGAGGTCCGCACCTCGGTCCGTACCCTCGGTTCGGAGACCGGACCGGTGGAGCTGTCCCGGTCCCTGGCCGACCTCGTCCACCATCTCGACGGCGGGGCCGGGCGCGTGCTGCTGACCGTCACCGGCCGTGAACGGCGGCCCTTGCTGGTGCTCTACCGAGCGGCCCAGGAGGGTCTGACCAACGCCTGCCGGCACTCCGGCGCGGCCCGGATCGGCCTCACGGTCGCCTACGACGACCGCGGAGCACGCCTGACCGTCAGCGACGACGGCCGGGGATTCGATCCGGCCGACGAGGGGTTCGGGCTGTCCGGGCTGCGGGAACGGGTCCGCCTGGCCGGCGGCGCCGTGGCCGTGGCCAGCTCCCCGGCGGGCACCGAACTCACGGTGGAGGTCCCCTGGTGAACGCGAACGTGAACGCGAACGTGAACGCGAACGTCACCGTCTTCGTCGTCGACGACCAGGAGCTCGTTCGCGAGGGCATCGCCGCCCTGCTGGGTCTGCAACCCGGCATCGAGGTGGTGGGCAGCGCCCGCGACGGCGCCGAGGCCGTCGCGGCTGTGCCCGGCTGCCGGCCCGACGTGGTGCTGATGGACGTGCGGATGCCCGAGCTGGACGGCGTCGCGGCCACCGCCGCCCTGCGCCGGCTGCTGCCCACCTGCAAGATCGTGATGCTGACGACGTTCGACGACGACGAGTACGTCACCCGCGCGCTGCAGGCCGGCGCGATCGGCTACCTGCTCAAGAACCTGCCGGTGGCGGATCTCGCCCAAGCGGTCCGCCTGGCACACGCGGGCGTCGCCCAGTTCGACTCGGCGGTTGTCGGCCGGCTGGCCGCGGCCCTGCCGGCCACCGACGTCCTCACCCCCCGGGAGACGGACGTGCTCCGGCTCATCTCGGTGGGCGCGAGCAACAAGGAGATCGCGTCCCGGCTGTATCTGAGCGAGGGCACCGTCAAGAACCACATCTCGCGCATCCTGAGCCGCCTCAACCTTCGCGACCGCACCCAGGCGGCCCTCTACGCCAAGGACAACGACCTGCTCTGAGCGCCGGCCGGGGTCAGCTCGCCGTCAGCCGGGCCGGCTCGCGGGGCCGGCTCACCGCGGTGCTCGCCGCGGCCAGCCCGGGCCGCCGCCGGGCCCGGTGCCACCGCCGGGTGCTCAGCGCCCAGCGGAGCAACGTCCGCGGCCCCGCGCTCTGCGTCGCTACATGCAGCAGGTATCGCCACGTCGGATACTCGCCGCGCCGGTTCGACAGCGCGTACGAGAACTGCTTGGCCGGCAGGTCCACATAGTCCGGCACCCGCTCGAACCATTCGCTGCTGGCCTTCGCCGCGCGCTGCAGCGGGGCCAGCGCCGTCTTGCGGCGGTGTTCGTAGCGTTCCAGCGCCACCGCCAGGTCGTCGTCGCCGGACACCGCGTCGGCCAGGGCCATCGCGTCCTGCATCGCCAGCTTGGTGCCGGAGCCGATGGCGAAGTGGGTGGTGTGCGCGGCGTCGCCCATCAGCACCACGTTGCCGTGGTCCCAGCGCTGGTTGGTGAGCCGCCGGTAGTTCAGCCAGCCGGTGCCGCCGACCTCGGCGCGGTGGTCGACCAGCGGCTGCCCGCCCAGGTGCGCGGCGAAGATCTCCTGCAGGCGGGCGCAACCCTGCTTGGCGTCCAGGCTGTCCAGCCCCAGCCCGGCCCACGTCTCCGGCGCGCATTCCACGATGAAGGTGCTGGTGTCCGCGGTGAACGGGTAGGCGTGATACCAGATCCAGCCGGCCGGGGTCTGCTCGAAGCCGAACGTGAAGGTGTCGAAGACGTGCGAGGTGCCCAGCCAGATGTACTTGTTGCGGCCCACCTCGATCTCGGCGCCGAAGTGTTCGGCGTGCTGGTCGCGGACCCGGCTGCGGGCGCCGTCGCAGGCCACCACGAGGTCGGCGGCGCCGGCCTCGGTCAGCTCGGTGAGCTCGTCGCGGTAGCGGATCTCGACGCCGAGCTCGACGGCCCGCGCGGCGAGGATGTCCAGCAGGTCGCGCCGGCCCAGGCTGAAGCCGTACCCGGCCAGGTGGGTCACCGCCTTGCCGGTGGCGCGGACCTCGTATTCGTCCCAGCGGCAGGCCGCCCGCGAGATGCGCTCGGCGCTGACCGGGTCGTAGCGGAACAGGTCGTCGAGCAGGTCGTCCCAGAAGACCACCCCCCAGCCGTACGTGACGCCGGCCGGGTTGCGTTCCAGCACGGTGATCTCGTGTGCGGGGTCCGCCAGCTTCGCCAGTACCGCGAAGTACAGGCCGGCGGGCCCGCCGCCGATGCAGGTGATGCGCATGCCGTGCTCCTAACGGTAGGGCGGGAAGGTGGCGGACAGGTCGTCGGGATCGGCGCCGGGCCGGCGGTCGGCGACCAGCAGCCGGTACGCGGCGGGATCGGTCACCACCCGCCAGGTGTGGAACGGGTGCCGGCTCGGGGAGAAGCCGGCCTTGTACGAGAACAGCGAGTCGTTCGTGCCGCCCTTGCCGCCGCCGAGGTGGAAGACGGTGTCGCCGCGGCCCTTGCACCACCGCCGCACCTCGTCGTACAGCAACTCGTCGGCGTACCGTTTCGGGGCCCGCCGGGTCGACGAGACGTAGCCGGTGGCGATGCCGTCGTGCTCGAAGAACGTGTTGCCGCCGACCACCTCGTCACCCTCCAGCGCGACGGCCAGGTGCATCCGGTCGCCGACGGCGTCGTGCATCGCCGCCAGGTGCTCGCGGGTGAAGAAGTAGTAGGACGACGCGCCGACCCGGCGCATGTTGTCGTGGTAGACGGCCACCCACTCGCCGAGCCGGTCCCAGTCGTCGAAGACGATCCGGGTGCCGGCGCGGCGCGCGCGGTTGATGTGATTGCGGTGGTCGCTGCGGGTCTGGGCCCACATCTCGTCGAGGCTGACGGTCAGGTCCATCGAGACGGTCTCGCCGTGCCGGACCAACGCGCCGAAGCGCCCCAGCGTGGCCAGCGGCGCGTCCAACAGCGGATGCATCCGCACGAAGGCCGTCACGATGCCCGCAGCCCGCAGCGTGGAGATCATCGCGGCGCACCCGCGCTCCCAGAAGCCGGTGTCGCCGGTGCCGACCGGGCCGGGATACCCGTACGGCGACAGCGCGTCGCGCAGCTCCGAGCCCGGCACGTCGCGCAGGATCAACGGCATCAGCAGCCGCCGGCCCTCCTCGGCGTAGTGGAAGGCCACCGGGGTGCCGCCGTAGAGCTTCGCGTCGAGCTCGACGTACGCCGGCTCGTGGTACATGTCGTGCGGGGTCTGCTGCAGCGCCTCTTTCCATTCGCGCGCCGTGGGTTCCAGCAGCGAAGCCTTCATGATGATGCCTCCTCAGGACCGCAGGATCCGGGCGTTGAGCGCCATGTTCGCGGCGAACTGATCGTTGACCACCTGGTGCCGCTCCAGCCGCTGCTGGACGGCCGCGTCGTAGCGGCCCAGCTTGACGAAGCCGTCGGAGAACCACCCGTTGTCGGCGCCGGTGCCGTCCACGAAGCTGCGGTAGGTTCGCCCGCCGGGCCAAATCACCTTGGTCAGCAGCGCGGAGAAGGCGGCCATGTCCGCGCCGGTCCAGCCCCGGCCGTGGTCGCGCGCCTCCACGACGTACGCCATGACGCCGTTGCCGTGGCTCACGTCCTGCCCGGGCCGCCTGGCCGAGCCCCAGACGTCGCTCCAGAAGTACGCGGTGGGCTCGGCGGGATGGCGCCGCAGCTGACTGCGCAGGCCCGCGCCGTTGCTCGGCAGGTGCAGGTCGATGTTGCCGGCAACTTCGAGGTAGCGCCGGCGGCGGGCCGGGTCGGCGGTGATCCGCGACAGGTTCAGCGCGATCAGCGCCCAGTGCGCCGCCATGTGCGTCCGCTCGCGGTAGATCGTCTCGCCCGCCCCGCGGGAATACCACTTCTGGAAGACGTGGGTCTCGGCGAAGTCCAGCAGCCGGTCGTAACGGGCGCGGTATTCCGGATTGTCGGGGGTCGCCGCGTTGTCCCGCATGGCGACCAGCAGCGCGGTTCCGTACCGCCAGAAGTAGCTCTCGTAGAGCGGGACCTCGTCGCCGCGCTGCCCGGAGCTGCTCGACGCCCAGCCGCGATAGCCGTCCTTGAACCGGCTGCCGCGCAGCGAGGACGACGGCCGGGCCGAACCGGCCACGTTCTCGACGAATTCCAGGGCGCGGTCGAGATAGCGTTTCTCGCCGGTGGCACGGAACATCGCGATGCAGGAGTCGACCGAGTAGGACAGGTCGTAGTGGTCCCAGCTGTCCGCCGACAGGCTCATCGGCCGGCTGTTCTCGTACTGGTAGTCCCAGCTCTGCAGGAAGACCGACGCCCAGTGCGAGACCGGCCGCAGCTTGACGGCGCGCGGCGGCGCGGCCGGCGCGGCCGGCAGCGGTTCCATGATCGTGGGTACGTCGTTCCGCGGCGGCGCGCTCGCGGCGGTCAGCGAGGCGAGGGCGAGCAGCAGCACCGCCCGTCGGCCGATCTTGGCATGGTCCGGGGTCATCGGGGCACCGGCTCTCGGAGGGGCACGGGCAGCTCCGGCCTGGCCGGCGCCGCGGGGATCACCGCCGCGGCTGCCGCCATGGCCGCGAACAGCCAGGCGAGCCGGGCGTCGTAGTAGTCGCCGGAGAACAGGCTGCTCAGGGCGACGAAGACCGCCGCGGCCACGGCGAGCCCGGTCAGCTGGGGGCGCTCGCCGCCGCCGCGCACGGTCCGGGTCCACAGGACGATCGCGGTGGTCAGCAGCCCGATGCCGATCAGGCCGCCCTCGGCCGCGACGCCGAGCACGTAGTTGTGCGGATATTCGACGCCCTGGTTGACGCCGATGTAGCCGTAGAAGCCGTCCAGTCCCGCGCCGCCCAGCGGATGCTCGACCGCCAGCCGCCAGGCGGCGGCCCAGATGTCCGTACGGTCGGACAGGTAGCGCTGTTGCACGGTCTGCTCGACGAACCGTTCCTGGAACAGGTTGGTGAAGGCGGGCGGGGCGAACGCCCAGACGGTGGCCGTCGCGATGACCAGGACGGCGGCCCCCGCGGCGACCGCCCCGGTGCGCAGCCGGCCGCGGACCTTGAGCGAGGCGACGGCGCCGACGGCGACCCCGGCCAGCAGTCCGGCCCGCGACCCGGACAGCACCGCCGCGAGCAGGAACAGCGGGATGACCAGCAGCGGCAGCACGCGGCGGGTGCTCAGATAGAGGGCCACGGCGCTGATCACGCCGAGGATCTCGATCCGGACGAAGACGTTGGGCCCGCCGCCGAACGCCGAATAGCGGCCCTGGTCGCCGGGGCCGTTGATGAACAGCGCGGCGAGCGCGAAGACCACCGCAGCGACGAAGAACAGCAGGAAGGTGGTGCGGATGACCACCGTCGGATCGCCGATCGTGTACACGTAGTACGCCACCGTCAGCACGCCCAGCAGGATCAGGTCGAGCGTCTGCGGGCCGACCCGGGAGGCCTGCGGCGCCCACAGCCCCGAGGCGATCTGGAACAGGAAGAACAGCACGGTCGCGACCAGCCAGCCCTCGCGCCGGTGCACGCCCGGACCGTGCGGGCGCCGGGCGACGTCGACCGCGAGCACGACCAGGGCGACGAGCAGCCCGATCACCCGCAGGTCCACCCAGGCGAGGTCGACGAACCCGGCCCGGTCCAGGGTGAACCGCCCGCCGATCGCGACCAGGACCAGCACCAGGCCGGGAGCGAGGAAGACGCGCGGGTCACGCAGCCACGTCATGGGGTCTCCCGGGCGATCCGGTCACCGGTGACCCGGCTGGCGACGAGGGCGAAGACCAGGCAGGCGCCGTAGCCGAGCAGCGAGCCGTACGCGGCGCCGAGGATGCCGAGCGGCGGGATCAGCAGCAGGTATGCGGCGAAGCTGAGCGCGAAGCCGGTGATCTCCGCGGCGGAGACCAGGGCGCTGTGCCCCCGGGCGATGAGCAGGCCCAGGCTGATCCGGGAGACCGCATAGAGGCCCGCGGCGGCGACCAGCGGCAGCACCACGGCCTTGGCCGGGGCGTACTGCTCGCCGAAGACGGGCACGATGAGCAGATACAGCCCGCCGGCCGCGATCGGGGCCACCACCAGGCAGTAGACGACCGCGGCGGCGACGATCGGGCGGGTGCGCAGCGCGCCCTCGCGGTGGGTGGCCCGCCACTTGCCGAGGCGGGAGTCCGCGTACGCGCGCAGCGGCCAGGCCAGCAGCTCCGTCATGGTCGCGACGCTGGCGTACAGGCCGAGCGCGGAGGTGGAGGCCAGCGCCGGCAGCGCCAACCGGTCCGCCCGCAGCATCGCCATGTTGGACAGCGCCGCCGGGAAGAGCGCGAGCCCCTCGGCGCGCACCGTGCGGTTGCGGGTCAGCGGCCCGGCGGTCGGGGCCGGCAGCCGCAGCCACATGACGAGGTAGGCGATGGTCGGCAGCGCCCCGGAGAGCAGGTAGGCGCCGATCCACACGGCCGGCTGCGAGGTGCCGGCCACGAACAGCGTGACCAGCATCGCGAGCAGCAGCAGGGACTCGACGATGCGGGCGTACAGGAAATCGCGCACCCGGCCGACGCAGATCGCGATGGCCCGGGTCGCCAGGCTCGAGGCCTCGGCGATCGCGTAGCCGACGATCAGCATGATGACGACCGGCCCCGGATCGAACCGAGCCGGCGCCAGGACGGCGAAAGCGGCGGCGGCGGCGAGCGTCAGCCCGCCGGGCACGACGAGCAGCCGGGCGTAGGCCCGCACCGCCGCCGCGGGCGTGACGTCGTGGTAGCTCGCGACGAAGCTGCGTTCCGTGCCCAGCAGCAGCACCTGGGTGGCCAGGTAGACCACCTGCAGGATCAGGGCGACCTCGCCGCGGCCCGAGGGGCTCAGGGCGCGGACCATCAGGATGTTGGCCGCCAGCGCGACGCCGCCGGTCAGCAGCTGCGAGGCGACGAGCTTGACGTACGGCTCGCGAAGCTGGGCACCGAGCCAGCCGGCCGGGCCGCCCCGGCGCGGGGGAGCGAGCCCCTGCTCCGGCGCGGCGCGTTCCGCCTGCAGCTCACTCACCGGGCTGCGACTTCTCGTCCGGGACGCGTTGCGCCGGCAGGTGCGGCGGCTCCGGCCGGACAGCCTCGTCGACCGCGGGCTGGGCGGCGTCGGACTTGGCGGCGTCGGGCTGGGTGGCAGCGGGCTTGGCGACGACGGGCTTGGCGACAGCAGGCTGGGCGGTGGCGGGCTTGGCGGTAGCGGGCTTGGGGGTGGCGGGCTTGGCGACAGCAGGCTGGTCGGCGGGCTGGGGGACGGGCTGGGCGACGACCACGCGGGCCTGTCCGCGTACCGTTGCCGTTCCGGCGCCGTCGCGCGGGTGCTGCTCGGCCTCCTCCGGGGTGCCGACCGTGGCCTTGACCACTGTGGTCTTGACCACCGTCGCCTTGACCACCTGGGCCCGGCCCCGGGCGGGCGGCCGGGCGGTCGCCGGCTCGTCGCCGGCAGTCGGGGCACCGAACGTTGAGCCCTGGCCGGCCGGGTCGGCGCCGAACAGCTGGTCGACGAGTTCCGGGTCGGAGCGGGCGGCCGGCACCGCGTTCTCCCGGTGCCAGGCGCCGCCGGTGGGCAGCTTCTTCGGCAGCGCGTTGAGCACGGCGCCGGCGAGCCGGGCGCCGACGCGTTCGAGCAGGTCCATCGAGCGCTCGACGTCGACCGTACGGGTGCGGTTGGCCCGCACCACCAGCAGCGCGCTGTCGGTCACCTTGCTCAGCACGGCCGCGTCCGCCACGCCGTGCAGCGGCGGCGCGTCCACGATCACCACGTCGAAGCGCTCGGTGAGGGCGCGCACGGTCGCGCCGAGCCGGGGCGAGGCCAGCATCTCGCCCGGGTCGGCGGGCTGCTTGCCGGAGGGCAGCACGGTCAGCCGGCCGTCGAGGGAGTCCTGCAGCACGTCGGGCATCTCGGCCGTGCCCGACAGCACGTCGGCCAGGCCGTGGCTGGTGTCCATCGCCAGATAGCGGCCGACCCCCGGGCTGCGCAGGTTGGCGTCGACGAGCACCACGGTGGCGCCGGTCTCGGCCATGGCGATGGCCAGGCCGCACGCGACGGCGGTGGTGCCTTCCTTCGGCTGCGCCCCGGTGAGCAGCAGCGAGGTGCCGCGCTCGGCGTCGCCGTGCAGCCCGGCGACGTCCGGCAGCAGGCTGCGCAGCCGCCGGAACGCCTCCGCGAGCGCCTCGTCCGCGTGGCCGTTGCGACCGGAGCGGCCGCCGAGCGAGATGAGGCCGACCGCGCCGAGCCCGAGGCGGCGCAGGTCGTCCTCCTCGCCGATCGTCTTGCGGGTGGCCTCGCGGACCGCCACGGCGACCGCGCCGATCAGCAGGCCCAGCACCGCCGAGAAGCCGATGTTGCGCACCAGGTTGCCGGGCACCTCGGTGGTGACCGGATTCTGGGCGATCGAGACCGACGGGGTGGGCCCGTCGACGGGCGCCTTGGGCGGCGGGTCGAGCTGCTTGGCGAGCTCGACCAGCGACGCGGTGGCCGTGGTGACGATCGACTCGCTGCGCTCGGCGGACGGGTCGGTGGCCGAGACCACCAGCAGGTCGGTGCCCTCCTGCACCTGCGCCGACAGCTTGGCCTGGACCTCGGCGGTGCTGAGCGGCAGCTCCAGCTGGGTGATCACGTTCTCGGCCACCCGTGGGCCGGTGAGCAGCGCGATGTACGAGCCGAGCCGGCTCGCCTTGGAATCCGGGTCGCCGGTGCCGGTCGTCACGAACAGCACCATCGATGAGCGGTAGGCCGGCTTCGCGGTCAGGGTCAGCCCCGCCGCGGTGCCGGCGGCCAGCAGCACGGGTATGACGAGCCAGAGCCATCGGCGCCGGCAGGCCCGTACGTACTCACGCAGTTCCACTCTGGTTCTCTCCGCTCTTCACGCCTGCTCGACGGCGGCCCGGGCGGCGCGGCGACCCGGTTTCCGCACCGCCGCGGACCGGTTCAGTACGGCTTCGAACTGCGCGAAGAGCAGGTCCCGGGAGAACCGCTCCACGGCGAGCCGGTGCGCGGCCTCCCGCGCCTGCTTGAGCCACACCTCGTCGCGGAGGTGCGCGGCCAGCACCGCTCCCGCCTGCTCGGCGTCGTACGGGTCCAGCACCAGCCCGGCGCCGGTCTCGCGCAGCAGGTCGGCCTGCCAGCCGCCGTAGTTGACGGCGATCGGCCGGGAGGCGGCGAGCGCGTCGAAGAACTTGTTGGCCGAGTTGTCCCACAGGGCCCGCACCGGCCGGACGAAGCTGCTCGACATGGTGGCGGCGCCGAGGATCACCGGCAGGTCGGCCTTGGGCACCTTCTCCCACATGTGCACGGTGCGGTCGAGCAGGCCATACCCGGCGGCGAGCGCCTTGGTGTCCTCCCATTCCTTGCCGTGCCCGACGATGAGCACCTGCGCTTCCGGGTCGGTCTCACCCATCTTGCGGGCGGCCCGGACCAGGTATTCGACGCCGTTCACCGCGCCCAGCGCGCCGGTGTAGACGATCAGCGGCCGGTCGCCGAGCCAGCGGTGCTCGTCGCGGAAGCGCCGCACGGCCTCCGGCGCGACCTCGAACATCGCCAGGTCGGCGGCGTTGGGGATCACGGTGGTCCGGGTGCCCGGGCGGCGTGCCGTGACGCCGGCGGCCATGCCCGGCGACAGCGCGATGACCTCCTCGGCGTTGCGGTAGGCGAAGCTCGCCAGCGCCCCGGCGATCCGGCGGGCGATCGGGTTGCGCAGCACGCCCATCTCGATCGGCACCTCGGGCCACAGGTCACGGACCTCGAAGACGAACGGCACCCGGCGCAGCCGGGCCGCGACGACGCCCGGGACGGCGACGGTCAGCGGCGTGCTGGTGGCGAACACCAGGTCGGCCTTGAGGGCGGCGGCCTTCGCCGCCGCCAGGACCATGAACTCGGCGAACGCGCGCAGCCGCTGGGCGAAGGACATGTTGTTCGAGTACGGCACGGAGAACCAGTGCACCTGGATGCCGTCGTCGTCGGTGCGCCGCCAGCCCAGCGACCGCTTGCCGGGCGTGATGTCGGTGGTGATGACGTGCACCGTGTGGCCGCGGGCGACCAACCGGCGGGCCTGCTCGTAGGACCGGATCCCGCCGGTCATCGACGGGTTGCAGTAGTACTGGTGGATGTAGACGATGCGCATCCCGCCGTCACCCCTTCTCTCGGGCCACCGCGCGGACGGCGGCGACGACGCGTTCCCGGTCGTGGTCGGTGAGCGCGGAGCCGCTCGGCAGGCACAGCCCGCGGCGGAACAGGTCGGCGCTGACCATTCCGCCGCGCACGACGCAGTCGCGGAACACCGGCTGCAGGTGCATCGGCTTCCAGGTGGCCCGCGCCTCGATGTCGTGCCGGCCCAGGTGCTCGATGATGCGGTCGCGGTCGGCGCCGAAGGTCTCGGCGTCGACCAGCAGGCAGGTGAGCCACCAGTTGGGCACGCCGTACTCCGCCACCGGCATGAACGTCAGGCCGGGCAGGTCGCCCAGCGCGGCGCGGTAGTAGTGCGTGTTTCGGCGGCGGGCCGCGATCAGCTCGTCGAGGCGCTGCACCTGGCCGCGGCCGACCGCGGCGAGCAGGTTGCTCAGCCGGTAGTTGTAGCCGACCGCGCGGTGCTCGTAGTGCGCCACCGGCTCGCGGGCCTGGGTGGCCAGGTAGCGGGCCTGGGTCGCCACCCGGCCGTCGTCGGTGACGAGCATGCCGCCACCACCGGTAGTGATGATCTTGTTGCCGTTGAACGACAGCACCCCGGCCAGCCCGAACGACCCGGCCGGGCGGCCCCGGTACGACGCGCCGAGCGCCTCCGCGGCGTCCTCGATGAGCGCGACGCCGTAGCGGTCGCAGGCCACCAGCAGGGGCTCGTAGTCGGCGCACTGGCCGTACATGTCGACGGCGATCACGGCCCGGGGGAGCTGGCCGCGATCGGCGCGCTGGCGCAGCTCCTCGGCGACCAGCCGGGGGTCGACGTTCCAGGTGTCGGCGGTGCAGTCCAGGAAGACCGGCCGGGCGCCGAGATACATCACCGCGTTGACGCTGGCGGCGAACGTGAACGAGGGCACCAGCACGGTGTCGCCGCGGCGCACCCCGGCCGCGATCAGGGCCAGGTGCAGGGCCGCGGTGCCGCTGCTGAGGGCCACCGCGTGCCGGACGCCGACCAGCTCGGCCACCTGGGCCTCGAACGCGTCCAGGTCGGGCCCGACCGGCGCCACCCAGTTCGAGTCGAACGCGTCGAGCAGCAGCTTGCGCTCGACGTCGCCGACGTCCGGCGGGGACAGGTAGATGCGGGCGTCAGTCATGGACCCGCGTCCTCACGGCCCAGATCGGCCAGGCCGGGTGCAGGCCCTGCCGCTGGATCCACATCGGCGAGTCGCCCGGGTGCATCGGCTCGCGCAGCGTGGTGGCGAAGCTGCGGTAGCCCGCCTCGCGCACGGTGCGCAGGTCGCGGTCTCCGAAATCGACGGCGGGGTTTCCGTACGGGGCGGCGAAGTCGCGCACCTCGACGCCGAGCTGGTCCTCGATCTCCTTCTTGGAGTCGAGGATCTCCCGGACCGCCGCGTCGTCGTCGGCATCCGCCAGGCGCGGGTGGGTGACGGTGTGCGAGCCGAAGTGGTATCCGGCCGCCGCCAGGTCGCGGCAGTCCTGCCAGGTGAGGTTGCCGGGCTGCCCGACCAGCCCGGAGGTCAGGAAGAACGTGGCCGGCGCGCCGAGCTCGCGCAGCACCGGCGCGACCACGTCGCGCCAGCTCAGGTGCCCGTCGTCGAAGGACAGGCAGAACATCGGCCCGGTCATCGGGTGGCGCCCGGCGAGCACGTCGAGCGCGGTGTCCCAGGAGATCAGCGGGCCGAGGCGGCGGAACGCGAGCAGGTGCCGGCGCAGATCGCCGGCATATTCGCCGAGCACGTCGTGGTAGAAGGGGAAGTAGAGCCCGGCGGAGGTCGGCAGCCGCTTGAACAGCCCGGCCGGCGCCAGCACCCGGCCCTGGGCGCGGGGGCGTGCCCGCAGCTTGCTGCGCAGTCCGAGCTCGTTCATCCGTCGCTTGATCCCGGTCGGCGACCCCATGCTTCTCCCACCCCTCCGACTCGCCGGCGTCGGCGTCCCACTCACTTTGACAAATGGCGGCGGCCAGCGTCAGTAGCAATTGTCATAACGAACATGAGAAGCATTCACATCAATTCGAGAAGGGCCCGGACGGTCCTTGCGGAATGGCCGCACGGCGGGGCATCATCCGGCACAGGGCCTTTATTTCAGTGGCGCCGGGGGGATCTCATGCTCGCACTGCACCGGGTGGAACCGACGGCCGCGCTCTGGGCCGACCGGGCGACGTACGACGACCGGTTGATCTTCCACACCGAGGAGTGGCTGCGCTTCGTCGCCGAGTCGCAGCGCGCCGAGCCGGTCCTGGCGACGGTCACCGACGGCACGCGCGCCGTCGGCCACTTCACCGGACTGGTCACCAAGCGCTACGGCCTGCGGATTCTCGGCAGCCCGATGGCCGGCTGGACCACCTCCTACGTGGGCTTCAACCTCGAGCCGGGGGTGCCGCGCCGGGCCGCGCTGGCGGCCCTGATGCCCTTCGCCTTCGGCGATCTCGGCTGCGCGCATCTGGAGATCCGCGATCGCGGCCTGACCGAGACCGACCTCGAAGGGCTCGGCCTGCGCTGGGCGGCGGCGCCGACCGCGGTGATCGACCTGCGCCCGGCGCAGGACACGCTGTTCGGCGCGATGGCCAGCGCCTGCCGGCGCAATATCCGTAAGGCCGCCAAGTCCGGAGTCGTCATCGAAGAGGCGAATCCCGGCGACCAGGAATTCGCGGACGACTTCTACCATCAACTACGCGACGTATTCGCCAAACAAAATCTGGTGCCGACGTATTCGATCGAGCGGGTGCGCGCATTGATCCGCAATCTCGCCCCGGCGGGCCGCATCCTGCTGCTGCGGGCCCGCGACCCCGAGGGCCGCTGCGTCGCCACGGCGGTCCTGCCCTGGTATCACCGCACGATGTATTTCTGGGGCGGCGCGAGCTATCGGGAGCACCAGCATCTGCGCCCGAACGAGGCGCTGATCTGGCACGCGCTGCGCTGGGCGAAGGAGCGCGGGGTGACCGAGTTCGACTTCGTCGGCGGCAACTCCTACAAGGCCAAGTACGGCACCACCGAAGTGCCGGTGCCGTGGGCCCGCCGGTCCCGCTCGCCGCTGGTGGCGGGGCTGCGCGACGCCGCCAAGGAGGGCTTCGCCCTCAAGCAGCGCGCGGTCGCCCGACTCTCCCGGGTGCACCACTGACGTGTGTGCCGCGTCACCTATACGGGTGGTTGCGAAAAGGGCGTGCGACCAGCCTCGGCTGCTCCGCCGCCCTTCGACGGACAACGGTGAGCAGTTGATCACCGCGTGCGGTTGGGAGTTTGGCCTACTCTTGCGCACGTGAATGGGTGCTTGTGGTCGACGGAATCCTGATCCTGCTGATGCTGGTCTTCGCGATCAGCGGCTACCGGCAGGGGTTTGTCATCGGTGCGCTGTCCTTCGGCGGCTTCTTCAGCGGTCTGCTGATCGGGTTGCAGATCGGCCCGCTGATCGCGAACCAGTTCGCCGACAGCGCGGTCCGGCTGGTCGTGGCGCTCGTGACGATCCTCGCGCTGGCGGTGCTCGGGCAGACCCTCGCGGGCTGGCTCGGCACCAAGGTGCGCAGCTCGATCCTCAGCCCGTCGCTGCAGCGTCTCGATGACGGCGGCGGGGCGGTGATCTCCCTGACCTCGGTGCTGGTCGTCGCGTGGCTGCTCGCCGTGCCCCTGGGGTCGACGCCCTTCCCGGAGTTCAACAAGCAGGTGCGCAGCAGCGCGGTGCTGCAGGGTGTGGACGATCTGCTGCCCGAGCAGGCGCAGGCGCTCTCGGCCGGGCTGCGCCAGTCGCTGGACACGGACGGCTTCCCGGACGTGCTCGGTGGACTGACCCGCACGAGCGCCGCCCAGGTGCCGCCGCCGGACCCGGCCCTCGCGAAGTCCCGGCTCGTCACCGACGTGCGCCGGTCGGTGCTCAAGGTGCTGGGCACCAGCTGCGACCAGCGCATCGAGGGCACCGGCTTCGTGTATGCCGAGGAGCGCATCATGACCAACGCGCACGTGGTGGCCGGCACCAGCGCGGTGCAGGTGGAGACGGCGAACGGCCCCCTCGACGGCAAGGTCGTGGTCTTCGACCCGGAACGCGACCTGGCGGTGGTCTACGTGCCGGGCCTGCGCGCGCGGGCGCTGCCGTTCGTCCGCCGGCCGGCGCCCACCGGCGCGAACGCGATCGTGCTGGGCTATCCGCTGGACGGCCCGTACAACGCGCAGGCGGCCCGGATCCGCGAGGCCGGCGACATCACCGGCCCGAACATCGACGACTCGGCCAACGTGACCCGCGAGATCTATACGATCCGGGCCCTGGTCCGCCGCGGCAACTCGGGCGGCCCGCTGATGGCCCCGAACGGCGAGGTGCTCGGGGTGATCTTCGCGGTGGCCCGGGACGACCGCAACGTGGGCTTCGCGCTCACCGCGGCCGAGGCCGCCGGCGCGGCGCGGCTGGGCGCCGAACGCACCCGGGGCGTCGAGACCGGCGCCTGCGGCTGACCCGGCTCACCCGAGGGACCAGCGCTGCAACACCCCGTCCCGGACGGCGCCGAGCTGACGGGCCGCGCGATGGTGGCAGGTCGGCACGAAGCCCGGCACGCTGCCGGTGCGGTGCCCGGTGACGGGGTCCCAGATCTGCAGCCCCTCGGGCGCGGCCGAATACAACCTCGTGCGGTTCGCGAAGAGCGCGCCGGCCGGCCCCGCGAACGAGGTGACCTCCGCTCCGGTGGCGGGACTGAAGATCCGCACACCGTCCAGCATGGCCGCGTCGTCGTCGCCGATCCCGCTGACGGCGAGCAGGTCGTTGGCGATGAAACACATGGGCGAGTCCCAGTGGTAGTCCCGGTGGCACAGCCGTTGCCGCGACGGGCCGTCCTCGGACTCCCACACGTTGTCGCGCAACCACCGCCCGAGGTCCCAGACCGTGGGCATGCCGACCGGCGACCACACCCAGCCGTCGTCGGCGAGCCAGTGCCCGTCGGGCGAGACGTGCAGCCGGCCGTGGAAGTAGTCCAGGTTGTGCGCCGGGCGCGCGCCCGGCTCCACCGGATCGGGGGTACGGGCGGTGAGCAGCCGGCCGGTCTCGGCGTCGTGCACATCGAGGCGGTTCCAGTCCGTACGGTTGATCACGACGGACCGCCCGTCGTGGCGCGCGAAGGCCACCGAGAACGGCACGGTGTCCGGCCGGTAGGTGCCGCCGTCGAGCGTGAGCGTCGTGCGGCCCGACTGTCGCAGGTCGACGACCCGCCCGCGCCGGCCGTAGTCGTTGACGACCGCGGCGAAGCGCCCATCGGCCGACACGTGCAGCCTGCCGGTCAAGGCGTGGCCGACCCACGGCCGGTGGTCGGGCTCGGCGATGAGCAGATCGGTGGCGAGCACGGTGCAGCGATCCTTGTCGGGGTCCAGGGCGACGATCGCACCCGCCGCGGTCAGGCCCAGCCACGTCTCGCCCCGCCCGCCCGGCGCGAGGTCGATCACGGCGCCGGCCACGTCCGGCAGGGCCCAGGACCTGACGGTGCGGTCCACCGGCTCCGGGCGATCCTCGATGCCCGGTTGCCCGCGCCAGGCGGTGAGGCCGCCGTCCTCGGCGTCCTCGTTCAGCCGCTCGACGCATCCCTCGCAGATCACGACCAGGGTGATCGGCGCCCCGCCCGCGTCGCACTCCTCGCAGGCGATGTCGTATTCCAGGCGCCGGCCGGTCAACAGCCGCACCTGACTGACGAACTCCTCGGTGGGGCGCACCAGGTGCGGACACACCCTGGACGGTGCCTCATTCGCGGCATGCCCGCACGCCAAAGTCCTCACGGCGCCAACGTACCGCCGGATGTCACCGAGCGGTGGGCGCGGAGGTATCCGCCAGGTCCGGATCCAGGCCCTCCTCGACGACCGGCTCGGCACGGAGCCGCGGGAACGCCGCCGCCGTCACCGTGACCACCGCCACCCCGAGCAACCACCCCGCCACCACGTCGCTGGTCCAGTGCACGCCGAGCACGATCCGGCTCAGGCCGGTCAGCACCGCCACCGCGATCGCCGAGCCCCACAGCACCCACCGCTTCGCCCCCCGGGCGACCGGCAGCAGCACCAGCACGAACACCCCGGCGGTCAGCGCCGCGTTCAGCGCGTGCCCGGACGGGAACGAGAAGCCGGCGGCCCGGGCCACCGGGTCGAGCAGGTCCGGGCGGTGCCGTCCGACCAGCAGCTTGAGCACCACGCCCAGCAGCCCGCCGACCACCATCGTGGTCGCGACCCACAGCGCGAGCCGCCGGGCCTGGCGGCGGAACAGCCAGATCACCAGGCCGAGCGCCGCCACCCGGAGCGGGTTGGGGTCGAAGATGTTGGTCAGCCACAGGTTGGCCTCGGTCCAGTGCGGGTGCCCCAGGGCCCAGCTGTGCAGCGAGTCCGTGACCCGCTCGTCCAGGTCGTGCAGCGGGCGCCAGCCGCCGGTGACGAGCACCGAGATCAGCGCGAACGGCACCAGCACCAGCAATGCGAGAACGGACGCCGTGGTGAGTCGCAGTCCGAGCTTCATCATCACTCTCTACCCGGAATCCCGCCGCCGAACCCGGGCCGGCGAACCGGCCGCCCGCCGCCGGAGTGGGTTACCAGCGCCGGGTCAGCCGATGATCACGGTCTGCAACTCGGTGAACGCCTCCATCGGGTGGGCGCCCCCGACCCGGCCCAGGCCGCTGTCGGAGCCGGACCGCCCGCCGAACGGCAGGTGGCTCTCCCAGTAGTTGGTGGACTCGTTGATGTTCACCCACCCGGTGCGCACCGCGTCCGCGAAGGCGAGCCCGGCGGTCAGGTCGGCGGTGTAGACGGCGGCCAACAGCCCGTACCGGGAAGCGTTGGTCAGCTCGATCGCCTCGTCCAGGCCGCTGATGCCGACGATCGGCGCGATCGGGCCGAACGTCTCCTCGGTCGCGGCCGCGGCGTCGGCCGGCACGCCGGTGAGCACGGTGGCCGGCCAGTACAGGTCGGTGGCGAAGCCGGTGGCGCGGGCACCGCCGGTCAGCGCCGTGGCCCCGCGGCGGAGCGCGTCGGCGACGTGCTCGTCCATCTTGGCGGCGACCGCGGCGTTGTTCAGCGGCCCCATCGTGGTGGCGTCGTCGAGCGGATCGCCGAGCCGGATCCGGTCCTTGACCGCGCGGGCGAGCCGATCGGCGAAGTCGTCACGCACCGCGTGGTGCACCAGCAGCCGCTCGCCGGCGGTGCAGCTCTGACCGGCGCACAGGAAGCAGGCCTGCAGGGCGCCCTCGACGGCCCGGTCCAGGTCGGCGTCCGCCAGCACCACGAGCGGGCCGTTGCCGCCCATCTCCAGCAGGGTGGCCTTGCCGGCCGCCGCGCTCGCCACCGACCGGCCGGTGGCGGTGGAGCCGATGAAGGCGACCGCGTCGGTGCCGGGGTTCCGGGCGATCTCGTCGCCGACCACCGGGCCCGGCCCGGTCACCAGGTTGAGCACGCCCGGCGGCAGGCCGGCCTCCGCGAGGCAGCCGGCCAGCGCGACGGCCGACACGGCCGTCGACGGGGCCGGGGTCCAGACCACCGTGTTCCCGCTGGCCAGCGCCGGCGCGATCAGCTCGGCGGGCATCGTGTACGGCCAGTTCCACGGCGTGATCACCCCGACCACCCCGCGCGGGCGCCGGACCAGCAGCGCCCGCTTGCCGGTGCTGGACGAATTCGGCAGCAGCCCGCCCAGCCGCTTGCCGTCCTCGGCGGCCATCCGCCAGTACGTGACCAGCTCGTCGACCTCGTCGTACGCCTCGGCGCGCAGCGGCTTACCCTGGTCCAGGGTCAGCGTGCGGGCCAGGTCGTCGCGGCGGCCCTCGATCACATCCGCGACCCGGTGCAGCAGCGCGGCCCGCTCGAAGGCGGAGAGCCGGGCCCAGCCGGGCGCGGCCCGGCGGGCGGCCGCGATCGCGGTGCGGGCGTCCTCCCGGTCGCCGTCCGGCACGGTCCCGAGCTCCTCGCCGGTGGCCGGGCTGATCGCGACGGTGGTGGCGCCGGACCGCGCGGAGATCCAGGCGCCGTCCACGAACATCTGATGGTGCATGACTCTCCCAGCGGGCCGGACAACGAGGCGAGCCCACCCTAGTCTGTGCGCCTCGATGACCCTTGTCAGGTCACCGCGATCGTCTGGAAGGCGGTCCAGCCGCCCTCCTTGACGATCTTTCCGTTGTCGACCTCGAGGGCGGTGTGCGCCCCGGTCAGCTCGAACAGGCCGGAGTCGCCGGCCGGGGCCAGCCGCCAGGACTGGGTGGCGTCGCCCGGCCGGCAGGGCCGCATCAGCAGGACGCCTCGCCGTTCGTCGGTGACGCACGACTCCGGTCCCGAGGCGGCGGCCACGGGCGACGCGACGATGATGACGTGGTTTCTGTTCGCCTCCGTGCGCTTGCGGACCTTGGCGGGCCGCAGCGTCATCCGGGTGGACTCGGTGACGGCCGTCCCGGCGAAGTCCACGGATCCGTCCGGGTGTGACCCGAGGTGGTACTCGGCGCCCGCGTCGGCGGAGGTGGTGATGACGACGGGGACGCCGAGGTCGATCGCGAAGCTCTTCAGCTGGGACAGATTCGCATCGACCAGCTTCGGGCCGCTGCTGGCCGGCGCGGCGGACGGCGATGGCGCGGCGGACGGCGAGGTCACGGGTGCCCCGGATCCGTCGGTGGCCGGCGCTGCCTGAGGTGTGGCCGTACCGCAGGCGGTCAGCGCGGTGACGCAGGCGGCAGCCATCATCGATGTGGACGGGCGGCGCATCTTGATCTCCTCAGAGCTCGCCGCGGTCGACGAGGCTGTACTTGTCGGCGAACTGGGGCTCGCCGACGTGGGTGACGTCGGATCGCTTGGTGTCGGCGTCCCACAGCAGCCAGCCGTACTCGTTGCCGATGCTGTATGTGGGGCGTCCCTTGGCGTCTTTGTCGCGGGTCTCGGCCAGCGAGAACAGCGTGCCCTTGGTCGGGTTGCAGGCCGCGCCCACCACCGGAGCGGCTTGCTCCTCCGGCAGGATGTCGACGCCGAGGCAGACCTCCGGGCCGGCGTATCCCTCGTTGCTCAGCGACCGGATCATGTATTGCACGCCCACCGACTCCAGGACGAACTGCGACCGGGAGCCCGTGCCGTCGGAGATCTCCAGCTCCTCGCCGTCGCGGTCCAGCATGAAGTACCGGTTGACCTCGGTGAGCTGGATGGAGAACCGGCGGTCGCCGGCCAGGATCGCGGTGAGCGCGTCCGCCGGTGACGCCGAGGGCCGGGCGGCGGGGCCCGACGGGAGGGCCTGCGGGTCGCTGCCGAACACGTTGGCCCAATGCGCACCGAGCAGACCGACGGTCAGCAGCACCACAGCGACCGCGGCGGCGACCGCGACGCGGCGCAGCGGGCTGCGGCGGGTCTGTCGTGGCGGTCCTGGGACGGCGGCGGTGTCATCCGGCGGCGGGACCGCGACGGGCGCCGGCCCCACCCGATCCCGCCGGGCCTCCAGCACCTCCGTTTGGCTGCCCAGCAACGCGTCGAGCAGCTCGCGGGCGGTCGGCCGGTCCTGGGGATACTTTGCGAGCGCGCTCTCCACGAGACCGCGCAGCGGCTCCGGAATCCCCGCGGTTTCCGGCGGCTGGGTGAGAATGCGCATGGCCGTCGCCGCCGGGGAGTCGGCGGCGAACGGGGTGCGCCCGGTCGCCGCGTAGGTGACCACCGCGCCCCACGCGAAGACGTCCGCGGCCGAGGTCACGTCCTTGCCAAACTCGGCATCGAACCGTTCCGGCGCCATGTAGGCGACCGTGCCGACCATCTGATCGGTGCGGGTGTGCCGGCTGGTCGCCTCGAACGCCCGGGCGATGCCGAAGTCGATCACCTTGATGCCGCCCAGGGCGAACAGCACGTTGCCGGGCTTGAGGTCGCGGTGGATCACCCCGGCGCCGTGGATGGCGGTCAGCGCGGTGGCGACACCGACGGCCAGGCTGTGCAGGGCGGGCCCGGACAGCGGACCCTGGCCGCGCATCAGCTCGGTGAGGGACGGGCCGTCGACGAACTCGACCACCAGGTAGGGCGGGGTGTGCTCGGGATCGGCGTCCAGCACCGCGGCGGTCGAGAACGGCGGCACCTGCTGGGCCCGGGTCACCTCGCTGCGGAACCGGCCCCGGAACTCCGGATCGTCGGAGAACTCCGGCCGAACCATCTTGATGGCGACCATCGTTCCGTCCTCGGCGTGGCCGAGGAAGACGGTGCCCATACCGCCCTGACCGAGCCTGCCGAGCAGGTCGTAGGTGCCGAGCCGGGTGGGGTCGCCAGGACGCAGCGGCATGCTCATGATGTGGTCAGAGCCTGTTCTGTCGGTCGTCGCGGCGAAGCGTACCCATGCCTCATGCGACGGTCAAACACGTCGATCCCGGGCAGTTGCCCCCCTCACGGACGTGGCCGGGCACACCCGCGCCCGATCACCCGGCGGCCGGCTGTCGGCGTCCTCCATCAGCCACAGCCGCGGCACAACGGGCAAATGGTTAACCAGGCCGGCGGCGTGCAGAGTCATCCTGCCGACATGACGCTCCCTCCCGGGGTGGCCGTGCGCGATTCTGAAAGCTCGCCCGGGCGATCCAAGCGAGTGTGTTCCGAGGGTTTGACCGGTACCGGCAGGGGGCTCGCGAGGCTATGTCCAAGTTCGATGCTCATTTGCGGGGACGCCTCCGCCGGCTTGGTGCGCGCGATCTTACGAGCGCGGCGGTCGGCCCGGACGAAGGAGTGGATCCGGCTCGGAGCGAGCGGATCGAGATCATCGTCAGGTTCACCGGTGACCTCTCCGATCTGGTCGACGTCGGGTTCCTGTCCATGACGGTCGCCGAGCCGGGTCGCGAGCGGTTCCACATCGTCCCCGGCTCCATCCCCGTCGATCGCCTTGATGATCTCGCCGGCGTCGAGCACGTCGTCTCGATCAGCGACCCCGAGCCGTACCGGCCCTTGCTGGACTTCAGCATTCCGGAGATCCGCGCCGATCTTCTGCACAGCGGTTCGCCCACCCGCAAAGGTCAGGGCGTCGTCATCGGCATCATCGACTCGGGTATCGACTGGCGGCACCGGGACTTCGTCGGCTTCGACGATCGAACCTCGCGGATCACCGCGCTCTGGGATCAGCTGCTGAAGCCGGAAGCGGGGGAGACGGCCGGACCGGGCGGCGTCGGCGTCACGTACGACCAGCACGCGCTGGACCAGGCGGTTCAGGGCGTCGTGCCGGTCAACAGCCTGGACCGGGGGACCGTCAGGGACACCGAGGACGAGCACAGCAAGGGCCACGGGACGCATGTGGCGGGAATCGCGGCGGGTGACGGCTCGTCGGCCGGCTGCTGTCACGGCCCGGACACGTACGTCGGTGTCGCGCCTCGCGCGAGTCTCGTGATGGTGCGCAGCGACCTCGGCCAGGCCCGGGTGATCGCGGGCATCGACTTCATTCTCGCTCAGGCGGCCGGCCGGCCGGTTGTCATCAACATGAGCTTCGGTAACACCCTCGGACCCCACGACGGAACGGGGGACATGGAGGAACACATCAACAGCGTGGTGCTGGCTCAGCCCGGACGGGCGGTCGTCGTGGCAGCCGGAAACTCCGGCGACGTCAAGACACAGCCCTGCCACGTCGCTGCCACGGTCGCCGGCAACGACAGCGTGGACGTCGCGTTCACCACCGTGGACGGCATCCGGGGCAGGGCGTTTGTCGATGTCTGGTATGCGCGCGCCGGTCAGCTGACGGTTTCACTCACGTGTCCCGACGGGACGGTGATCGGACCGGCCACCCATGGCAACGATGTCGGACCGAGCCCCGCCAACCCCGGCGCCGCCGCGGCATCGCAGGCGATGGTCACTCTCACGTCGGCGATCAACGACGTCCTGGGCCGTGACAACCAGCACCTGGTGCGGATCGGGAAGCCGACGAAGGGCAGCGTGCCGGCGGGCTCATGGAAACTGACGCTGGCGAACCCCACCGGTACGCCCGTCGCGTTCCACGCCTGGACCTCGCCGTTCGAGTTCGTGAACTTCCTTCCGCCGGTCGAGCCACCGGACGCTAAGATCCGCGGCTCGGCCGACTCCACCGTGGGATCGCCGGGAACGGCGGCTCAGGCCATCACCGTGGCGAACCACGCGTCACGCACCGGCTGCTGCGATCTGTGGCCCTCGACGGACATCGAGCCTTCGTCGTCGCGCGGCCCGCTTGTCCGCGACGCAGCCGCGAATCCGAAGCCGAACATCGCGGCGCCGGGGCTGTTGATCACCGCGGCGAACGCCGACGCGGCCAATCTGCCGGGCAAGTGCTGTGACTGCTGCCCCGACGCCTGCTGCACCCTGTATGTCGACAAAACCGGGACCAGCATGGCCGCGCCGCATGTGACCGGCGCGATCGCGCTCATGCTGGAGGAGAAGCACGATCTGACCCGCGCGCAGATTCTCAAGTTCCTGTCCGACTCGGCTCGCGCCGCACCCGCGCCCGCGGACCCGAACACCTGGGGTGCGGGCAAGCTCGACGTGAAAGGGGCGGTGGACGCCATCCGCGCGGCCGGCGGGGGAGGCGGCGGCGGGGGAGGCGGCGGCGGAGGTCCGGCGCCTGTGCTCCCGGCGTACGCGGGACCGCCCCCGGCTGGGGCGCACCGCCGCAGCCCGATCCCCGGCGGCTTCCTTGAACTGCGCGGTCAGCTGGCGGCCCTGCCGGACGGGGAACGACTCGCGGCCGTCGCGAGCCGGCACTTCAGTGAGGTTCGCCGACTCATCAACACCAACCGGCGGGTAGCCGCCATGTGGCACCGGGCGCGCGGGCCCGCGCTTCTCCATCGCCTGTTCGCGGCCGAGACCCACCGCTGCTGCATCGCCGTCGGCTCAGCGGAGCGGAGATATTTCGAGCGCTTCGTGGGTCAGCTGGAGCTGTACGGCAGCCCGCGGCTCCGCGCTGCCATCGCCCTTGACGGACCGGCCCTGTTCGCGGTCCTGCTGGGTGCGCCGGCGATGTCGTCATGAGTGACGTGGCCGGCACGATCGAAGGGCTCGCGGCCGAACTGGCCCTGATCTTCGCCCCGCTGGCCGAACGTGCCGCGAATGGGACCCCCGACCTGCTCCTGGAGTGGGTCGGACTCCGTACCTTCGACGCCGCCGCCGGATCGGCCAGGTTGGCGTCCGCCCTCGTCTCGTGCACGGGATCGGCCGCGGACCTGACGGCGCTCGCCGAGGACCTGGTGGAGGCGGTCACAGCCGACGACGGCGGCGCCGTCGCGGCGACGGCGACGGCTCTGCTCACGAAGTTCGCGGTGACCGTGCAGGCCGTCCGGGACGCCGCCGACGAACTGCGGACCCTCAGCGCTGACCCGGCCCTCTCGGCGGCGCAGCGCGCCGAGGTGTCGGCGGTCGCCGACGAGTTCGTGTCGCGGGTGCTCGGCCGCCTGCTCGTGGAGTACCTGGAGGTGCGCTTTCCGCCGCTGGTCACCGCGCTCATGGCCACCGGTGTTGTCGAGGTCGTGGACCAGCCTCCCGGCCCGGCCGGGTCGCTGGTCGCCGCGCACCGACAGAAGACGCTGCATGCCGATCGGCTGGTCCGGCTGGTCAGCGATCCCGTCGGGCTGGTGGGCGAGGTGTTCCGGTGGGGACAGCCGGACTTCGACGGGCTTGCCCTGTTCACCAGCCTGAAGGCGTTGCTCCGGGAGAGGTTCGACATCCCGGCCGAGATCCTGCAGCCGCCGGGTAGCCCGGCCATGCTGGAGGCTTTCGGCTTCTCCGCCGAGGTGGATCCCACGCTGTCGCCGCCCGGTCTCACAGTCAATCTCCGCATGCCCGCCGGGATCCAGCGGAACGAGACGCTGGCCCTCGGTGACTGGGAGGTGATCCTCGAAACCGACGCCGCGTTCCAGGCTGACCTCGAGGGAACTCTGCGGCCGTTGCTGGACGTCGAGCTGACCGCCGCGGCGGGCACAGTCGACGTGACGGTGCAGGTGAGCTTCGCGCGCTCGCCCACGGCGGAGCCGTTCCTGCTGCTCGGCTCGCCCGGTGGCTCGCGGCTCGAGGCGCGGAGCCTGACCGCCGGGGTCGCCCTCGCCATCCACCTCGACACCGCGCAGGGCCGGGTGTCGCTCGATCCCGAGCTGAAGCTCGCACTGCGCGGGGGCAAGCTGGTGATCAGCTCTGCCGGGGGCGACGGCTTCCTCATCACGCTGCTGTCCGGGATCCACCTGGAGTCGGTCGTCAACACCGACCTGACGTGGAGCCCTGCGCTGGGCGCCAGGTTCACCGGCAGCGGAACCCTGCAGGTGGCGATCCCCGTCCATGTCGAGCTCGGACCCCTCAACGTGCAGACCCTCTACCTGGTCGCCGGTCTCGCCGGCTCCGGCGTTCCGGTGGAGCTGTCCGCCGGGATGTCGGCCCAGCTGGGCCCGCTGAGCGCCGCCGTCGACCGGCTCGGGCTCGCGGTGAGTTTCAGTCTGCCGACCGGCGGCGGCAACCTCGGCCCGCTCGACGTCGGACTGGCGTTCAAGCCGCCGACCGGGGTCGGGCTGGCCGTCAACGCCGGCGTGGTGACCGGTGGGGGATTCCTGAAGCTGGATCCGGCCGCCGGCGAGTATGCCGGCGCCCTGGAGCTCGAGTTCGCTGAGTTCCTCGCGCTCAAGGCGATCGGGCTGATCACCACCCGGATGCCGGACGGCTCCGCCGGGTTCTCGCTGCTGCTGGTGATCACCGCCGAGTTCCCCGGCGGGCTGCAACTGGGGTACGGCTTCAAGCTGATCGGTGTCGGCGGCGTGCTCGGCCTGCACCGCGGCATGCGGCTGGACGCGATCATGGAGGGCGTCCGGACCGGCGCGATCGAGTCGGTCATGTTCCCGCACGACGTGGTGGCCAACGCGCCGCGCATCCTGTCCGACCTCAAGGCGTTCTTCCCGCCGGAGGACGGTGTCTTCGTCATCGGTCCGATGGCCAAGCTCGGCTGGGGCACCCCGACGATCGTCACCGTCTCGCTGGGGATCATCATCGAGATCCCCGGCAACATCGCGCTGGTCGGCGTGCTCAAGGTCGCGCTGCCCACCGAGGACGAGGCGATCCTGCTGCTTCAGGTCAACTTCGCCGGAGCCATCGAGTTCGACAAGAAGCGGATCTACTTCTTCGCCTCGCTCTTCCACTCGCGGATCCTGACCATCAGCATCGAGGGCGAGCTCGGCCTGCTGGTCGCGTACGGCGACCAGCCCGACTTCGTGCTCAGCGTCGGCGGCTTCCACCCGGCGTTCAAGGCGCCGCCGCTGCCGTTCCCGGTGCCCAAGCGGATCTCGATCAACCTGCTCAACAGCGATGTCGGGCGCCTCGGCGTCGACGGGTACTTCGCCGTCACCAGCAACACCGCCCAGTTCGGCGCGCACGCCGAGCTGTACCTGGGCCTCGGCGCCTTCAGCGTCGAGGGCCACCTCGGCTTCGACGCGCTGTTCCAGTTCTCCCCGTTCACGTTCGTCATCGAGATCTCCGCCGGCGTGTCGGTCAAGGTCTTCGGCGTCGGCTTGTTCAGCGTCTCGCTCGAGTTCACGCTGTCCGGCCCGACGCCGTGGCAGGCCACGGGCAGCGCGTCGATCTCGCTGCTGTTCTTCTCCATCGGCGTCGACTTCGACATCACGTGGGGCGAGCCGCGCGACACCGCGCTGCCGCCGATCAACGTGGTGCCGCTGGTCAAGGGCGAGCTGGACAAGCCGGAGAGCTGGCGGGTGAACAACCCGGCCGGCGGCGCGCCGCTGGTCACGCTGCGCCCGCTCGCCGCCGGCGAGGCCGACATCGTGCTGCATCCGCTGGGCACGGTGGTCGTCCAGCAGCGTGCCGTGCCGCTGGACATCCGGGTCGACAAGGTCGGCGCCGAGGCCGCCGCCGACGTGTCCTCGGTGCGGGTCGTGGTGGACGGCGGCGGCCTGGTGAAGCTCTCGGATGCCGCCGACATGTTCGCGGTCGCGCAGTTCCAGAACCTCAGCGACGCCGAGAAGCTGTCGCTGCCGTCCTTCGAGCGTGAGCACGCCGGCGTGGAGCTGGCCGCGGACGGCACGGCGATGACGTCGGCCCGGGCCGTGCGCCGCAGCGCCCGCTACGAGCAGGTCATCATCGACGACCTGGGCAGCACGGCAAGCAGCTTCGTGCCGTACAACGCCGCGCTGTTCCAGCATCTGCTGGCCGGCGCCAGCGTGGCGCGGTCACCGCTGGCACAGACCGAGCGGGTGCTGCGGCAGCCCTTCGCCGACGGCATCGTGGTCACCGGTGACACCTATGTGGTGGCCGCCACCCGGGACAACACGGCGCGGACCGGGGTCTTCAGCAGCCAGGCGCAGGCCCGCGCGCACCTGGACGCGCTGGTCGCCGCCGATCCCAACCTCATCGACGCGGTGCACGTCATCCCGGCCATGGAGGCGGCGCCGTGACCGCCGGTGCGTACTCCTTCCTGCCCTGGCTGCGGCGCGGCATCGCCACGCGGATCAACGCGCCGGCCGCAGCGGCGACGCGGGCCGCCGTGACGGTGAAACTGAGCGTGCGGGGCGCCGGCATCGGCGGTGGCGTGGTGGCCCTGCCGGTTGAGCACGAAGTGGCCGTCTACGGTCCGGGCGATGTGGTCGGCGTGGATCCGCGCGCGATCGTCCGCACCGACCCGCACCACTGGATCACCAACTTCGATCCCAACTACCTGCCCGCCATCGAGTTCTACGACGAGGACTTCCCGTGGCGCTACAGCCCGGCCGTGGTCGAACCGGCCACCGGCCGGCTGCAGCCGTGGCTGGCGCTGATCGTGCTGAGCGAGGACGAGTTCCGCGACCAGGGCCAGCTGCCCGGCCGCCCGCTGCCGTCCATCGGGATCGACGACCTGAGCGTGCTGCCGCCCGCCGACCAACTCGGGGCGTGGGCACACGTGCACGTCAACCGGACCATCACCGCGTCCGATGCCGAGACTGTCGCCGCCGATGTGCCCGAGGCCCTGATCCGGCTGGCCGCGGTCGTCGCGGAGAACCCGGATCTGGCCTGTTCCCGGTTGCTCTGCCCGCGCCGGCTCGACCCGGAACAGGGCTACCACGCCTTCCTGGTGCCGACATTCGAGACGGGCCGGCTGGCTGGGCTCGGCTTGGATCCGGCCGGCTCGCCCAGCGCGGTGCAGTCGAGCTGGGTCGACTACGCCGGCCGCCCCGAACCGGCCGGCCTCTGCTACTACCACCGTTGGCAGTTCCGCACCTCGCCGGTCGGCGACTTCGAGTACCTGGCCCGGCTGCTCAAACCCCGTACCGCCGGCGCCCGGGTCGGCAGCCGCGACATGGATGTGCGCGCGCCCGACCCCGAGCTCGGGCTGCCCGGCATCACCAGCCCACAGCTCGGCGGCGTGCTGCGCCTCGGCGGTGCGCTCAAGGTGCCGGACAAGGCGCTGAATCAGGAAGAACTCGCCGAGCAGACGCTGTACGAGAACTGGGACCAGCCCTACCCGACCGCGTTCCAGCAGGCGCTGGCAGCGGTGATCGACCTCGCCGACGACTACCTGGACCAGCGCGTCACCGGCGTTGACCCGCTGGTCACCCCGCCGCTCTACGGGCGTTGGCACGCGCGGGTCAGCCGGCTGCTGACCGAGCGCGACGGCACGGCGATCACCCCGAATGACAACTGGGTGCACGAGCTCAACCTCGACCCGCGGTTCCGGGTGCCGGCCGGCCTCGGTGGCCGGGTGGTCCGCACGCACGACGAGGAGTACATGCGCGCGGCCTGGGACCAGCTCGGTGACGTACTGGCCGCGAACAAGCGGATCCGGGCCGCCCAGGTCGCCCGCGAACTCGGGTTCTCGCTGCACCGCGGCCACCTGGAACCGCTGCGGCTGGTCACCCCCGGCCAGCTGCTGACGCTCAGCGCTCCGGTGCAGTCCCGGCTGCTCCCCGGCGCCGGCTTCGCACTCGCCGCGGCCGGCGCCGCGCCGCTGACCATCGCCGCCGGCATCGCCGACAGCCGGATGACCGCCACCGTGGTGTCGCCGGTGCTGCGGCGGATCACCCGGCCGGGCTCGCGGCTGATGCGCGGACTGCCGTTCGGCCCGGGCGCGGGCACCGGCGGCGTGGACGTCGCCGCCGGCGCCCCGGAGGTGCCACCGGCCCGGCAGGACCTGCTCGCCCGGATGAACGACGGGACGGTCACCGCAGCCCCGCCCAAGGTGGCCCCGGCCGGGGTGGTCACCGTCGACGCCCTGGAGGAGGTGCTGGCCGGCCCGGTCATCGGGATCGCGGAGGCCGCCGCCGGCCCGGTTCCGAACCCGGTTCCCACGCTGGCGACCAGCGCCGACTTCGTCATCTCGCTGCCCGGCGAGGGTGTTTCGCCGACCGCCGGCGGCACCGACAGCATCGAGGCGGCCCGGTTCAAGCAGGCGCTCAACGGCGCGTACGAGGCGTTCAACACCGCTGCGGTGGCCGGCGCCGTGGCCCCGCGGGACAGGCTCGACCTGGACACGCTGGCCGAGGCCACGATGGATGCCGTCCATCCCGACCGGACCGTGCCGCGCCGGGCGATGGCCGGGATGACGCTGCCGGCCCGGTTCCTCGCACCCGGCGACGGCGGCGACGGTGGCGTCATCACCGCGCGGTCGCCCGCCGCACCCGACCTCCTCGGTGAGGTCATGGCGTACCCGATCATCGACCTGCCGATGTTCCGGCCGCTGATGGACATGGGGCCGGAATTGTTCTGCCCGAACATCGATCTGGTGCTGCCCGACAGCGTCACGCTGCTCGAGACGAACCCCCGCTTCATCGAGTCCTACCTGGTCGGGCTGAACCACGAGATGTCCCGCGAGCTGCTCTGGCGCGAGTATCCGACGGATCAGCGCGGCAGCGTGTTCCGCCAGTTCTGGGACGTCCGCTCGGGGCTTCCGCTGCCGTCGGAAAGCGCCGAGGCGCGCCGCGAGCGCCTGCGCGACATCCCACCGATCGATGTCTGGGACCCGGCGTCGGCGCTCGGCGCGCACAACAACCGCGGCGCGTCCGTCGAAGAGCTCGTCCTGGTGATCCGCGGCGAACTGCTGAAGAAGTACCCGACGGCGGTGATCTACGCGCACCGGGCGGTGTGGACCGGACAGGCCCGCGAACTGGCCGAACTCGGCCCCGGCGAGGCGGACAACCCGCCGCACGACAAGGTCCGGATGCCGGCGTTCGACGCCAAGCTCGATCCGGACATCTACTTCTTCGGCTTCGACCTCACCGAGGAGATCGCGCGCGGCGACGACGATCCTGCCGTGGACGCCGGCTGGTTCTTCGTGCTCAAGGAACGGCCCGGCGAACCCCGCTTCGGGCTGGACATCGAACGCGAGGGAGCGCTCGAGGTGTGGAACGACCTCGCCTGGCCGGACGTGATCCCGGCCGGCGGCGGCGCCGGCCCGACGTACATCCGGTTGGACGCGGACACTCCGACTCCGCCGCTGGAAACCCCCACCGACCCGGAGAAGACCGCTCAGTTCACCGAGGACAGCGCGCTGACCTGGAACGCGGAAAT
This sequence comes from Actinoplanes sp. ATCC 53533, assembly GCF_003947245.1. NCBI lineage: Bacteria > Bacillati > Actinomycetota > Actinomycetes > Micromonosporales > Micromonosporaceae > Actinoplanes > Actinoplanes sp. ATCC 53533. Next base: position 273,671 of record NZ_QHHV01000015.1, read on the forward strand.
CAACGCCGCCGACCTCGCCTACATCCTCTTCCAGGCGCCCGTGCTGATCGCCATACACGCCCGGGAGATGCTCCAGGATGGCTGACACCGACCAGCTCAGCGACGCCTACCCGGTCCTGCTCGGCCCGGTCCGCATCGAATACCGGTTCACCACCGACGACCTGCTGGTCCGGGTGTTCCCGGACGCCTGGGCGGTGGACACCTTCGAGGAGAAGACCACAGCCCTGGAGCAGCAGCACGCGCTGCGCTACTGGAGCCGGCACTGGCAGGCAGGCGGGGACCGCACCGGGCAGCTCGCCGCCTGGCGCGACCTCGCCTCGCACGTCGGCGCCGGCCGCGCGGCGCACGTCGCCGCCGCGCGCCGCCCGCGCAACCCCGGCGACGAGCCCCGGCGTAGCGACCCCGACCAGATCATTCTCGTGGTGGCCGGCGACGGCCCGCTGCCGGCCGCCGACCACGGACCGGCCGCCGGATACTGGCGGTCGGTCTACCGGGCCGGTGCCGACCGGAACGCGTTGCGCGCCGCCGACACCGCGCTGGTCGGCGCGGTCGGCTCGGCGCGGGCCACCCGCATCCGCGCCCGGCGCCCGGACGGCCTCGACCGGGAGCCGGCCACCCGCGACCGCGGCCACGCCGATGTCCTGGTCGCGGTCGCCGACCTGCCGGCGCCGGCGGCCACCGACACCAAGGCCGGCACCTGGACCCAGCCCGCCCGTGCCCGGCTGCTGCCGGACGCGTTCACCCTGCTCGGGTACGCGAACGGCCAGCAGGTGCTGAAGGTGACCGGCAATCCCGTACCCGTCGATCTGCCTGTCGGCCCCGACCCGGACGCACCCGAGGCGGACCAGTTCCGCTCCACCGGCGCCGGTCTGCACGTGCCCGGACCACTGACCTGGCTCGTCGACTTCGACACCGCGGTGTCGGTCGGGATGGGCTTCCGGGTGCCGCTCACCGACGCGCTGCGGCCCGGCCTCGATCGGCTGATCGTGCTCGGCCTGCGCGTGCGCGACCCGGACGTCTCCCGGACCGACCTGGAAATGCTGATCACCCACCAGGCCGGCAGCCGGGCCGGGTTCCGCCTGCTGGCCCAGGGCACGCCCACCAACAACACCGGCAAGACGCCCTCGGCGCTGGGCACCGCCGACGAGACCGCCCAGCGATTCGACGCGATGACCGCGCCGGCGCGCACCGCCACCGCCGGCACCGCCAAGAACGACGGTCAGTGGTTCGCCGAACTGCTCGGCATGGACCCGGCCGTGCTCGCCCCGCTGCCCGGCGCCGACGGCGCCGACCAGGCCGAGGCTCGCGCGATGAACGTCGCGCTGTGGCCGGCGACCTGGGGCTACCACCTCGGCTCGATGCTCAACCCGCTGCTGGACACCGCCGCGCTCGACGCCACCCGCGCGTTCTTCGTCGACAACGTCAGCGGGCGCGGACCGGTGCCGCCGCTGCGCATCAACGGCGAGCCCTACGGCGTGCTGGTCACCACCGCGTTCTCGCGGTTGGCCTGGGCCGACACCGACCCGGACGCCGCCCACCGGCGCCGGCTGGACGCCGTGTTGTCGGTCGCGGCGCAGGACTGGACGGAACTCGCGGGTAGCGTGCCGTTCCTGGGTGCCGAGGGCGACCCGCACGCGCTGCTGCTGGGCATCCTCGGGCTGCATCCGAGCTCAGCCGAGTTCTACCAGCGCTACGCGCAGAGCATCGAGGACTACTTCAACCGGCTCAACCTCGCCGGGGAGGGCCGGACCGCGATGGACGCGTTCGCCCAACTCGGTGCCCGGGAGCGGATCCGGGACCTGCTGACCCGGCTCGGCCTTCCGGCTGGCGAGCCCGACCCGGACGCCTCCACCCGACTGTTCGTCGGGCGCCAGCACGCGTTGCGTGGCGCCCTGGTCGACGATCGGCCGGCCTCGGAGACCGCGTCGCTGCGGGCGTACACCGACGACGACCAGAACTACCTGGACTGGCTTGCCACCAATGCGGCCGCCGCGTTCGACACCGTACGGCAGGAAAGTGGTTTCACCGGCGACCAGCCGCCCGGTGCGCTCCTCTACCTGCTGGCCCGGCACGCCGTTCTCAACGCCTACGCCGAGGCCGCACTGCGCCTGGCCGCCGCCGCACACGGACTCACCGACGCGGAGGTGGTGCGGGCACGCCGGGAGCCGCCGTTCGTCCACATCAGCGCGCGCACCACCGACACCGAGAGCCGCTACGGCCGGCTCTACGCCCCCGATCCGGCGATCACCGGCGACCCGCGGACGCTGGTCGCGGACTTCATCGCCGGCGCCGTCGGCGTCCAGCCGGCGCTGGCGGACCTGGCCGCGCAACTCGACGCGCTCGGTACGCTGGCGGCGCGCCCCACCGCCCGCCTCGAACGCGCCCTCGTCGAGCACCTGGACGTGGCCACCTACCGGCTCGACGCGTGGCGGCTCGGCCTGGCCACCGAGAAGCTCTTCCGGCAGCGCTATCCGGCCGCCGGCGCCCCGCCCGTCACGGGCGTCCACATCGGATCGTTCGGTTGGCTCGAGGAGGTGCGGCCCAGAGCGATCCCCCTCACCCCGGTCACACTGACCGGCGAGCTCGCTGAGGTCTTCACGCCCCTCGGCGCCGCCCCGCTGACCCGCGACCCGGCCAACCAGGGCTACCTGCACGCACCGTCGCCCGCGCACGCCAGCACCGCTGCGCTGCTCCGCGCCGGCTACCTGGCCAACGCCGCCCCGGGCAACCCGGGCACGCTGGCGGTCAACCTGAGCTCGGACCGGGTCCGTACCGCGCTCACCTTTCTCGACGGGATCCGGGCGGGCCAGTCACTCGGCGCGCTGCTCGGCTATCGGCTCGAGCGCGGCCTGCACGACAGGCACGCCATCGCCGAGACCGACAAGTTCATCGGGGCGCTGCGCGAGGCGTTCCCGCTGGTCGCCGGCAAGCTGCCGGACACCGCGCCGCCGCCGGGCACACCCATCACCGCACTGGAAGCGCGCAACGTGGTGGACGGGCTCGCCCTGGTGCGCCACGTGACGCGGACCGGGCCGGCCACGTACCCGTTCGGGCTGACCGGGATGCCGACCGCCGACGGCGACCAGGGTGAGGTCATCGACCTCGAGGTGCGGGCGCTCGTCGAGATCAACGATGCGCTGGCCGACCTGGCGGTGGCCGAGGGCGTGCACCAGGCCGTCATCGGCAACTCCGAACGGGCCGCCGCCGGGATGGACGCGTTCACCCGCTCCGGAAACCCGCCCGACCCGGCCGTGGTCGCCACCCCGCACACCGGGCAGCGCCTCACCCACCGGGTCGGCCTGCACCTGCGTCCCGGCCTCGCCCCGGGCACCTCCCCGGTTCCCGGCCTGGCCATGACGCCGCGCGCCGCCGGCGACCCGGCCGTCGCCCGCTGGCTCGCCGACCTGCTGCCCGCACCGTCCGTCGTCGCCTGCACGGTGACGTGGACCGACCCGCTGACCCAGGCCGCCCGTAGCCGGGTGGTCACCCAGGCCGAGCTCGGCCTGCAGCCGATCGACCTGTTGTGGGCGCTGCGCCCGACCGATCAGGCGGCCATGACCGACCTGGACGACCGGATCGTCGCCCGCGTCCAGCACACGGAAGCCCTGCGCGCGGACACCGAACTGCTGATCCGGTACGCCGGCCCGATGGCCGGCAGGATCAGCATGTTCCAGCTCTCCGCGCTCACCGACACGCTGCGTTCGCTGCTGCTGGCCGCCCGGCCGGTCCGGCCCAGCGACCTCACCGTGCCGGCCGCCGGCGACCTGCTCGCGCCCGGCGGCGACGCCGCCGTGGCCCTGCCCCGGGCACGCCCGCAAGCCGTCCGGGACAAGCTCACGGCGTTCGGCACGGCGCTGGACGCGCTCATCGCGGCGCTGAACGTGCCGCTGGTCGACCCGGTAGCGCACCGCGCGCAACTGCTCAGCGGCGTGGACACGTTCCTCACCCGGTACGGCGACCTGCTGCTCACCGCCGGCGGCCTCGGCCTAGTCCGCAGCGGCTGGGGCGAATTGGTGCTGTGGCGCCGACAGCGGTTCACCGAGGTGCTCGCCGCGGTGGCCGCCGCCACCGAACGGATGGCCGCCTCGCTGGCCGACGCCGACGCGCTCATCGCCCAGCACGACGCGCTGCCGGCCGGCGCCGACGACGAGGACCGCTTCACCCTGCTGCAACGGGCCGAACGCCTGCTCACCACCGCCCCCACGAGCCCGCGCCCGAGCACCCCGGCGCAACTGCGCGCGATCGCCGGCGCCCGCCGGACCGCGTTCGCCGGCCGGGTCAGCGCGCTCGCCGCGATCCAGCGGACCACCCGTACCACGCTCGGCGGGCTGCTCGCCGACGTGACCGCGCTGCTGCCGCTGACCGCCTTCGACCCGGTCGGCCTCGACCTCACGACGACCGGCGACGCGGTCGTCGCGTTCTGCACGGACCTGCTCGCCCGCTCGGCCGGGCTCAAGGACGAGGCCGCGCGGCGGCTCGCCGCGATGGACCAGGCGCTGTCCGACTACGACCGGGCCACCGCCGGCCCGGCCCGGGTCGCCGCGGGCGTCGCCGCGATCCGGGCCGCGCTCGGCCCGGACGCGCTGGCCACCAGCGAGTTCACCGTCGCACCCGGTGTCGGTCAGGCCTGGCAGCAGGTGCTCGCCGCCGCCGCGGGCGGCACGCTGACCCAGCACCTGGACCGGGACTTCCCGGTCGACGACTGGCTGCATGGCATTGCCCGCGTCCGGCCCCGGCTGGCCCAGTGGGAACGCCTCGCGCTGCTGGCCGGCGCGCTCGGGAAAGCCGAACCGGGGCTGCTGCCGGCCCAGCTGCCGTACCCGGCCGGCGACCCCTGGCTCGCGCTCGAGCTGCCGCCGGTCGGCTGGACCCATCTCAACCCCGACTCAGGGCTGGCGAATAACGCCGACTTCGACTGCAGCGGCAGCCAGGTGGCGGCGAAGTTCGCGGTGGCGGGGGATTTCGATGGTGACGGGCGGGCGGAGATCGCGGTCGCGCAGGATGCGGTCGGTACGCGTGGCAATGACTTTTGGGTGATGGATTTCGATCCGGGTACTGGTCGGTGGTCGTCGTCGAGTTTTGATGCGAGTTCGGCGGCGGTGGCGGCGAAGTTCGCGGTGGCGGGGGATTTCGATGGTGACGGGCGGGCGGAGATCGCGATTGCGCAGGATGCGGTCGGTACGCGTGGCAATGACTTTTGGGTGATGGATTTCGATCCGGGTACTGGCCGGTGGACCTCGTCGAGTTTCGACTGCAGCGCGACCGCCGTCGCCGCCAAGTTCGCGGTGGTCGGTGACTTCGACGGCGACGGCCGCGACGAGATCGCCGTCTGTGAGGAGCACGCCGGCACCCGGGGCAACGATTTCTGGGTGATGGACTTCGACCCGGCCACCGGCCGCTGGTCACACCTGACGCCGGGTTCGGGGCTGGCCAACGACGCCGACTTCGACGGCAGCGGCGCCGAGGTCGCCGCCCGGTTCGCGGTGGTCGGTGACTTCGACGGCGACGGCCGCGACGAGGTGGCGGTCTCCGAGGGCACGACCGGCACCCACGGCAACGACTTCTGGGTGAAGGATTACGACCCCGACAGCGGGCTGTGGGTTCACCTCGGCCCGGCGCCGCGCGGCGCCGGGGCCCGACCGGACTTCGACTGCAGCCCGACCACGGTCGGCCCCGCGTTCGCCGTCACCGGGGACTTCGACGGCGACGGCCGCGCCGAGGTGGCGATCGCCGAGGACCTCACCGGCACGCGCGGCAACGACTTCTGGGTGATGGACTACGACCCCGGCGCCCGTGGGGTCACCGGCGACCGGCTGCTCTATACCGCCCACTACGGCGTGCCGTTCGACCCGCACGCCCAGCAGTGCGCGCTGCTGCTCGACGAGTGGACCGAGGTCATCCCCACGACCACAGCGACCACGGCGATCGCCGCGCACTACGACCGGCCCGGCACCCAGCCACCGCAGAGCCTGCTGCTGGTCGTTCCGCCCGCCCAGACCGGCACCTGGAGCTGGGACGACCTGGTCGCGGCGGTGTCCGAGACGCTCGACCTGAGCCGGGTCCGGGCCGTCGAACCCCAGCACATCGACGGCACCCCGTACGCCCAGCTGCTGCCCGCCACCGTCCTGGCGGCCACCGCTCGGCCGATCACGGTGACCACCGACCTGTCCGTCAACAACGACGCGCCGCTTGCCCGCGGACCGTTCCGGGCCCCAGGGAGCTGACATGACCCGACCGCCCGTCATCACCGACCTGCCCGCGGCGCTGGCCGAACGCCGCTTCCCGACGGTGACCGTCTGGAACCGTCTGGAGGGCCGCCCCCGTACGGTCGAGTTCGACGCCGCGCTGCGCGCCGAGGTCCGGGATCCGTTGTGGATGCTGGCCCGGCAGTGGCAGCTCGGCGAGTTCCGCGGCGAGGACGCCGGATCGCCGGTCTCGGCCACATACCACCTGCGGACCAGCCGGCCGACCCGCTACCGCGCCCGGGAGTTCCCACCGGAGCCGCTGCCCGACCGCCAGCCGCTGGAAGCGACCGTCGAGGCCCGGCCGGTGCCGTTCACCATCGGCACCGAGCGGGTCGCCATGGACCTGCGGATCGCGATGGGCCGGCGCTGGGTCAAGCTCATGGCGGTGGCCCCCACGGTTCCGGCGCCCCTGCCGGCGGCGGTGCAGCGGGCGGTCGTGGCGCGGTGGCCGATCGTCGCCCCCGATCCGGCCGCGGAGGGCGACGTCCCGCTGCTCGCGCACCCCGACGTCCGGGCGACGCTGGAGGCGGTGGCCGGCCGGATGATGGACGGCTACGAGCTCTACGCGCACCTCAAGGGCGGCGGACATCCGTACGACGGGGTGGCCGGCGTCGGGGCGGTGGCACGGGTACAGCTCGACACGCTGACCGCCCGGTTCCTGAGCTGGTTCGACAAGCTCATCGCCCAGCCGGACGGGCCGGAAGCGTTCGACCCGGCCCGGCTGGAGCACCGCTTCACCACCGCCGCGCCCGAAGCCGCCGGCGGCGAGACCGTGCTCACCGCCGCCGAATACCGCGGCGGCGGCCTGGACTGGCACGCGTTCTCCTACGACACGTCCGGCATCGCGATGGGTACGCCCGGCAGCCCGGCGACGGCGCGAACAGTCACCCGTACCGTCATCCCCGGCGAGGTCCGCTTCGCCGGCATGCCGCACCCACGCTGGTGGTCCTTCGAGGACGGCCGGACGGATTTCGGGGCCATCAGCGCCGACAGCACCGACCTGGTCAAGACACTGTTCCTGGAGTTCGCGCTGGTCTTCAGCGACGACTGGTTCCTGCTGCCCTGCGACCTCGACGAGGGCACGCTGGCCCGGGTCGACGGCGTGGTGGTCACCGACGTCTTCGGCGAGCGCCGGTGGATCGATCCGGCCGGCGCCGGCGTGGACGACGACTGGCAACGCTGGTCGATGTTCAACCTCGACGTGGCCGGCACCGCGCCGGTCGCCGCCCAGCTCGGCATCTACCTGCCGCCGAGCGCGCCGACCATGGACGGGCCGCCGGTCGAGGACGTGCTCATGGTCCGCGACGAGGCCGCCAACATGGTGTGGGGGATCGAGCAGGCCGTCTGGCTGGCCACCGGCACGCCGATGCCGGGGCAGGAGGCGGCGCGCCAGACGCTGGCGTTCCGTCAGCGGCAGCACCCGCCGGCCGACCCGCTGACGCCGATCGCCGCCATCGCCTACGAGGCGATGGGCACCGTGCCGGAGAACTGGATCCCGTTCCTGCCGGTGCATGTGCCCGGCGACAGCCGTGAGATCCAGTTGCAGCGGGGCGCGATGCCGCGGTCGATCGGCGGCCGGATAGATCGCGTCGAGCCCCGGACGACGCTGCTGCGGACGGGGCTGGACGACGGCAACCGGTACTTCCTGCACGAGGAGGAGGTGCCGCGGGTCGGCACCCGGATAAGCCTGGCGTTCCACCGCACCCGCTGCTACGACGGCTCGCCGGTGATCTGGCTCGGCGCGCACCGGGCAACCGGCCGGGGCGAGGCGAACAGCGGCCTCGACTGGGACCGTATTGTCAACACCCCGTGACCGCGAACGGGTCGGTCGCGGTCATCGGCTCTGGTGCGTTGCCAGCCGAGATTCACGGCGAAGCCCTGGTCGCGGGCTTCGCCGTGAACCGGGTGGTCAGGCCGACGGGGCCTTGCCAGAGGTGTCCTTCGGCATCAGCTTGGCCGCTTCGGCGATCTGCTCGTCGGTGACCTTCTGGAATCCGAAGATCCGGGTCGCCTCGTAATAGACGAAGGCCAGGGCATAGCAGGGCGGCTGCAGCACCGCCTCGTACGTCGCACATTGCCGCTGCAGGTCGCCGTAGAAGGCGAGGTCGAGGCGGTCCTTGTTGGCCTCGAACCGCTGGGCTGCCTTGTAGTTGCGGTAACCGAAGTCGTGGCGTGCGCAGGATCGCTCGAAACTGAACCCGAGTGGGTTGTCCGGGGCCCAGGTACAGAAGTTGGTCGCCCAGTCGAAGGCGTACTCCGCGAAGGCGGCCTGGTTCTGCCGGGCGGCGTTCCATGCGTCATAGCTGCCGGGACTGTCCTGCGTGAAGCTCGCCAGCAGCGCCAGCCGGTTGGGCGCGAGGCCCGTGCCGAACTCCCCGGACCCGATCGAGACCGACACGGTGGGGGTGCCGACGCCGTAGCACGGGCTCAGATAACGCTCCCCGGCCGGCAGTTGGAAGCAGCCGGCCCACGGCGCCCCGTTCAGCGTCTGCAACGCCAGATCGAACCCGATCTCCATCTGACTACCACCGTCGTAGACCCGGCCGTCGATCAGCACCGCGCCGAGGCTGTATCCGTAGTAGCCGTTGTAGAAGGAGAACGGCGCGGCGGCCGCGACGACTTGCCCGTTGTACGGGGAGCCGCCCGTCCGCTCGATCAGGTATGCCTGCCCGGCGCCCGCGAGGTAGAAGTTGCAGACGACCTCAGCCAGGTAGTCGATCCGCACGTCGAGGCCGGCCCGGGTCACCAGCTTGCTGATGTACGGCGTGCACACCGCTGCTTCCTGCGCGGCGCCGGCCATGCGTACGGGCGCGCCTGCTTTCGGCGTACCCAATCTCAACGCGCCGCCGGCCTTGCCGGGCGCTGCCGAGCGCGCGCCCGCGAGGAGCTTGGCCGCGTTCGGCTTCAGCTTGGAAACGCCGGGCGTGGCGGTGGCAACCCTGCCGGGCAGGTCCGGCGCGCCGCCATCCGCGGGCGCTTGGGCGTGTGCGGGGAGAGCGTTTCCCAGCGTGCCGATCAGCGCCAGGGTCAAGGCCAGCGTCAAGGCCGGTATCCGGTTGATGATCCGTGTCCGTCTCATGTCTCCTCCAGCGGTGGAGTCGGTTGGAGGCAGGCTCTCCAGCGGGACTGGACCGGGGATGGACTTCGACTGGACGGGGTCAGACCTCCTCGCCGCTGCCGCGGCAGATCGCCGAGACCGGTTGCTGTCGTACCCGTCGCGTATGGTGCCGGTCAAGGGCAGACTCCCGGCCCTTGGCACCACCCTGTCCCAGACCCCGGCAGGCGCACCTGCTCAAGCGGCATCCCACCCGGCCGTCGCCACCACCGAGCGGAGGCGGGCGAAGGGTGCCGCCACGACAGCGACCCGGAATCAACCGTTTTGGGCACGCATCGCCCCTGCAGGAACCGCCCCTCAGTCCAGGGAAACGAGTCTGTGAGTCCGTGACAACTGATCTGCCCGTGCTGCAAGTACTCGTGGTCGAAGACGATCTCGGCGACGTCGCGCTCGTGGAGAGCGCCTTCGCCGACCACAGCATCCCCAGCTATCTGCACCACGCCGCCGACGGCGCCGAGGCACTGGCCTTCCTGCGCCGCGAAGGCCGCTACCACGCCGCGCCGCGGCCGGACCTGATCCTGCTCGACCTGAACATGCCCCGCGTCGACGGCCGCCAGGTGCTCACCGCGATCAAGGCAGACGGCGACCTCAAGTCCATCCCGACGATCGTGTTCACCACCTCGTCCTCACACAGCGACGTCACCTCCAGCTACGACGCCCACGCCAACGCGTATGTCACCAAGCCCATCAACTTCGACGAATACGAACGGGCCGTCATCAAGATCCGTAACTTCTACGGACACACCGCCGTGCTGCCCCGGCGGGCCTCCGACAAGGCGACCTTCTAGCTCTCACCGGAGTTGTCGCCGGCCGGCCAGGCCTCGGCTCGCGCCGACGGCCGGCGGGCCGCAGCTGACCCGCGGTTGAAGGTTGTCGAAGCGGATGAGCGGAAAGCCGGTCAGGAAGCCTCAATCGGGTGTTCAAGGATACGATTCATGGACATGACACAGAGCACGCACATCGTGTCCGGAGACTTCGACCTGACGATGGACGAACTGCGCGTCGTGGCACGGTATGTGGTTCAGCACGCCGAGGCCGTCCTGTCCGTCTTCGAGCAGGCTGTTCCCGATGATCCGCGCCCCCGTGCCGCGATCGACGCAGCCTGGGCGTTCATCAATGGCGCCAGGAGGACGCGATTGCAGCGCGTCACCTCCCTCGACGCTCATCGAGCCGCCCGGTCCGCACCCGCCGAAGCCGCGCGGCTGGCCGCACGATGCGCCGGTGACGCCGCCTCGGCCGCATACCTGCACCCCATCGCCAAGGCCAGTCAGGTCGGCCACATCCTGCGAGCCGCCGCCAGCGCTGCCCGCATCGGAGAGGTCGAGGCGGGCGGTGACCCCGCGATCGGGAATGCCCTGCTGGAACGGTCGCGGCAGCGTGCGTCACCGGTGCTCATCGACGTGCTCCGCCGCTACCCGCCCACGGCAAGCGGCAGCAATCGTGTCGCCCAGCTGATGAGCACTCTGGACCATTCCCTGCGGCGGACGGTGGACCGACCGCCGGGGCGCGCCGCACTGAGCCGCGCCGACGCGCGCGGGAGGGACGGCGAGTCATGATCCTCCCGAAGATCCGGGACCCTCGCTTCGTGACGATCCGCCGTGGCGGGACCCTCACGGATGCCGACCACCGTCTGCTCGCGCTGTGGGCAGCCTCATGCGCGGAGCACGTCCTTGGCCTCTTCGAGTCGGCCGAGCCGGGAGACCCGCGACCGCGCCAGGCGATCGAGCATGCCCGGGCCTGGGTGCGTGGCGAGGTCAAGATGATGCAGGCTCGCGCGGCGGGCGGCCATGCGATGGGCGCAGCCAGGAATCTGCGTGGGGCCGCACGGCATGCGGCCTACGCAGCCGGCCAGGCCGCGGTCGTCGCTCACGTCGCCGCGCACGAGCTCGGCGCCGCCGCCTACGCGATCAAGGCCGCACGTGCGGCGCAACCGGACGGCATGAGCGAGGCCGCGGCGCGACTGGAGTGCCAGTGGCAGCGCGATCAGCTCCCGGAGGCGATCCGCGAGCTTGTGCTTGATGACCAGAGGTTGCGCAATGACATCTGCTGGTCGGTCTTCGACTGTTGAAGCTGAATCCCGCACGGCTGATAGCGACCGGCAGGCCGTCGACTTGGCGGCAGATCCGCCCCGCACGCCAAGAGGGGCCTCGGGGGATCGGAGCAGCGCCGACACACCATCGCCGCCGCCGATCCCCCGGACACCCATCAGTGAAGCAGTTGGGCCTTAGCACCGGAGCAAATGCATGCCCTGCCGATTACCAGTTGCACTTGCCGTTGGTCCAGGTCTTGTAGCTCTCGATGGAGTTGGTGACGACCGGCCGGCCGTTGGCGAACGTCGACTCCCAGGCGGAAGCGCTATTGGCCCACCACGTGTTCGGCCCTTCCTGCCCGACCTGGGTGGCCACCCAAGGCATCTGGTAGTTGCGGCCATCGACCGAGTCCCAGTACTCCTTGCCGATCGCGTTCTTGAGAGCATTGATCGCGTTGGTGGCGTTGGTGTTGTCCGCTCCGGTCGAGTAGAACTTGATCCGGTCGGCCATACCGAGCTTGGCGAGCGGTTTGGCGATCTCGACGAAGTTGCCCGGCACTTCCTTCAGCTCCACCAGGCCGTCGAGCCCTTGAGCCTTGATCTCACTGACCCAGGCCCAGAACGTCATGACCCCTTGATCGCTGAAATCCTGACCCGGCTTGATCTTCAGGGACTTCAGGTAGGTCCAGCTGACCGAGTGGATGTCCTGCGCGCTCCCCGAGTAGTTAAGGCCCCAAGTGGACTTGTTGTGCCACATGACAGCCTTGGTGTAACCGCTTGTGAAGCGCAGGTCGCCCTCGACGGCCTTGGCCCCTCGGTTCTTCTGGGCCCGAATGGCCGCAGCGTTGTTCGGCTGGCGCATGACGTCGCCCTCATAGGGCTCGTGCCCGTAGCCGAGGGGGCAGTTCGGGGCTGCGGCGGCCGGCTGCTGCGCGGCCAGGACCAGGCTGCCCACGACCACGAGCAGGGCCGCGGCAGAACCAATGATGCGTTTCACATTTCCTCCAGAGGGGTTAAGAACCGGATTTCCGGATAACTGCTTACCTGTTGCATGTGATGCACAGCCCACGGAACAGCCACGGCTGAGGCGCAAGGTCAGGCGCGGCCGGTCTCATCCGTTAGCGGTGCACCCCTGGGCATCCACGCCGGCGGAGGCGGGTGCGCTCACCGTGAGGATCGCGACGAACGTGGCGAGAAAGATGGTCAGTGCGTGTTTCACACAGGACACGAGACCTCCGAGGAGCCCGGGATGCGGATCGGGCAAAACGTATAACTCCCGGACCTAGGCGGTCATCCCGCGCTAGGTTGACTTCCGCGTACCACCGCGGGTTGATGTCCGCATACCGCGACGGATTGATCTCGGCGTAATCAGGGTGGTCGCGCCCGCTGCCACGGGCCGCCCGATCGCGCGGGCGGCAGAACTCACGTGGCTCGTCCCGGACCATGCAGGGAGACAGGTGCAGCCTGGCTTCGGCAGAGCCGGCCGCAGGTCGAGCACCTGGCCGGCAGTTCACCTGAGAAGCAGTAACCGACCAGGTCCGGCCGCAATGCGGCCGGACCTGGTCGGTTACGCGGGAGTGCTAGAACGCTTGTGGCGGTGCTATGCGCTGAGTAGTGGAACAGTTACCCGGCAGAGCCTTCGCCGCCCCGGCCCGCGCGGTTCCTCGAGGTTGTCGCCATGTGAATTCCTTTACGCCAGGAACGAGGCGTATCGGCCCGCGAGTGGCCCTTGGGCCTTTTCTCGCGCCGTTCGCCTGGCTCGGTTGCATCGTTCGTGAGCTAGCAAGGCGAACGATACCGCATGCGGGTATCGAGGGTGGGATTTCAGGCTTTCAAGGTCAATCTTTCAAGGTGCCGGCGTTCGGCTTCTCAGGCACCCCAGTTCACCCGGACATCGAATTCGAACCGGGCCGGCGGGGTCGGGCTGTCGGCGCTCCACACGACAACCCATTCGCCATTCGTCGAATAGTCACTCACCGCCCCGCGGCGATTACGCTCCTGCACGAAGACGGCACTCGCATTCTTATGTACGCGAAACGTGACGGTGAACTTCCCGATGGGGAAGTTTCGGACATCGTATCTGAACACGTCGATGTCATCTTCGCGCAGCGGATTCCAGAGCCCGGCCGGCGGATAGTCAAGAGTCCACTCCAGGGTCTCGCCGGTCTGGACCGCAGGCGTGAAGGTGACGGTGCCCCGACCGGCGATGTCCTCGGCCAGCCAGGTCGCCTCGATCCGCCCGCCACCGACCTCGATCCGCGGATTCGCCGAGAACTTGCCGGTGTCCATCCCGGCATAGGGCGAGATCAGGGTGAGTTCGCGCTGGCGCAGCGGGCGGGTGACCCGGGTCGTCCGGCGCTCCCGGACCCGGTCGCCGTCCTCGGTCAGGCCCACCCACACCGTCAGTTCCAGATCCTCGGAATACCCCTCGATGCTGGACAGCGGTCGACCAGGCCAATCACCTGGTGGCAGCTCGCGAACGACCGGGGAGCGGCCGATGGGACGCCGGTCCGGGGTCGGCTTCGGCGCGGGTCGCGCCGCCGGGGGGCGGTACAGCCGGACGAGCACCGCGATCGTGGCCACCGCGATGACGCCCAGGAGGATGAGCGCCGGCAACGTGTTCAGGGTGGCGACGAGCCCGATGGCGACGTTGGCGTAGGCGATCGCCACGCCGATCACCAGGGCGGCGGTCGGCCCGTTCCTTCGCGGTGTGTGGTCGATGCTCATCGTGCTTCTCCCTGATTGAGCATGAGGAACATCTCGATCGCAGCGTTCGCGGTGGGGTTCGCGGCCAGGAATCCGTTGAGATCGTCGATCAGGGCCCGGTAGGTGCGGACGCCGTCTTGTGGATGGTTGTCGGAAACGACGGTAATGCCGTCCGGAAGAGCCGGGCAGTGGAGCGGGCCGAGCGCGACTGGCACCCGGAAGACGAAGGTGACGGTCTGCACCGGGGTGCGTTGCCCGCCGTTCTCATCCGGTCTGACCAGTGGGGGCGCCCAGGTGAACCGTTGCAACCGGGTCTCGCGCAACTGGGTCCAATACCCCGGCGAACGGTAGTTGGCCGTCCAGTTCACCTGGGGCCGGGGCGGCGCGAACAGGATCAGCGCCCGGGGGACCGGCCAGTCCCGCACCGGGATGACTTTCGCCCGCTGAGGATCGCCGTCCTCCTCCGGCACCCGACCGACGCGCAGCCCGATGTCGTCCCAGCTCAGAATGTGATGCTGGCCCAGGGCGAGCGCCTCGAACTGAGACCAGTAGACGACCGCCCCCCGGCTCGGCGTGGTGCGCCGCCATTCCTCGATCAGGTCGTCGCCGGGCTGCTCACCGATGTCGAAGACGATCGTGCGCGCTTCGTGGTGCGGGCGGTAGGCGCCGAGTGTCGAGTCGAGGATGCTCTTGAGGGCGGTCAGCTCCTTGCTATGCATGACGAGGTCCTCGTGCACCGAGTCGCCGGCGCCGGAACTCCTGACCCCGCGCTTCAGGCCTTCCTCGTAGACCGCCGGGACCAGGGCTGCGGCTCCGATCAAGCCGGCGATCACCAGGCCCACCGAGGTGGCCGGGCCGGCGCCGAGGACCTGGATGCCGTTGGCCACCGTCCCTCCGATGGTCAACGTGTAGAAGCCGGTCCGCCGGACCAGGCTCAGCCGCCCGCTCCGGCGTGACGGTTCCACCGTCATCGAGCCGGCCCACGCTGACCGGACTCACGCGCTCCCGCATCGTCATCGCCTGGCCCTCCGGCTTCCCTGGAACCGGTCCGACGCGAATCAACTTCAATTTGTGCCATCAGTATGAAGTTTAGGCAAGAAGTCGGCTATAGACCCAAGTCGCGAATTCCGCTCACCCCCCGTCCGTGCTCCGCCGTCCAGTCGGTCAGCGCCTCCTACTTATTGCGGAAGTCCAGGCCAGATGCTTGATCATTGTGCATCCGAAACAAATTCACCTGAGAGAATGGCACACCAAAAGAGATCGAGTCGGTCATTTGTTCGACACAATGCCAAGCAGTGACCGGGTGAACCGCAGGCGAATCAGCCCGGACAAGTCCCGGTCCGAAGAGGAACGAGGGCATCACGCCTGCTCCGGCCGACCCAACTGCCGCGCCGCCTCGTGATGAACGGCGGGTTTCTGGGCGAGCGCAGTGCCGAGCCGGGTACGCCGGTACAGCACCTGATGCCCCTGGCGTTGCGAGGTGACGAGTTCGGCATCGCGCAGGACCGCCAGGTGTACGGAGACCGTGGACGGGGCCAGCCGGTGCCGGACGGCGAGGTCGGCAGTGCACGCGGGTTCGTCGAGTCCGGCCAGTATGGCGGCGCGGCTGGCGCCGAGCAGCCGGTTGAGCGCGTCGGTCGCCGGCCGGGGTGCGGTCTCCCACAGGCGTGCCATGCCCCGGGCGGGGTAGATGATCGTGGGCTGCCAGGGCGGAGCGAACCCGCTGACGGTGTCGGGCCAGGCGAACACGCTGGGCATCAACAGCAGTCCGCGGCCGGAGAGATGCTGGTCGTCCAGCGCGACGCTGCCGCCGCGTACGGCGAGCGTCCCGTTGGCCCAGCTGACATCCGGGTGCAGGTCGCCGAACAACGCCCGGAGGCCGCCCTCGGCCAGTCGCTGCGATCGGGTGGCGATGTCGGCTTCCAGCACCGTCCGCAGGCGGGGCCAATCGGCGGCGACGAGGGCGGTCCATGCCTGTTCGGTGGCGTCGGCGAGGATGCGCACGGCGCGCGCGGGCTCGGTGAGCATCGCCCGGCCCACGGGGGTTTGCGCGGCGCCCGGGGTGCAGGCCAGGGATCGGGCGATTTCGCGGTGTGCGAGGTCCGGGTCGGTGTCACGCAGGCGTGCCAGTTCGTCCTCGAAGCGGGCCGACGAGCCCAGCGGGGCGTCCGGTGGTGGGCCCAGGAAGTCGGGTGTGTATCCGCGCGTGGGCATGAGCAGGAGCAGTGCGGTCAGGTCGAGTCCGGCGACCGCCTCCCGGAACCGTCGGAGCCATGGCTGGTGGTAGCCGTGTCGCAGGGGCCGGATGAGGGTCCGGACCGCTTCGTGTGTTTCGCACAGTGGTGATACCGCGAAGCGGCAACGCACCAGGTCCTCCCGGTCGAACACCATGCGCATCGGCATCGGCGCCCACCTTCCGGTCGCGGATGATTCGTCTCCGGACGAAGAACTAAAAGATACCGGCGGGGGCGGGCACGCTGCCGTGCATGCCGTCCACCAGACCCCCAGTCGCCGCGGCGACAACGGTCATCGCCGCGCAGCCGCGCACCGGATACCGGGCGGTGTTCGCGGTACGTGAATTCCGTGCCATGTTCATCGCGCATCTGTTGTCCACGCTCGGCACGGTGGTCTGTGAGATCGCGCTCTCTGTGCTGGTGTACCGCCGCACCGGGTCCCCGCTGCTGAGCGCGCTCACCTTCGCCCTCGGGCTGCTGCCGTACGTGATAGGTGGCACCTTCCTGTCGGCCGTGGCCGACCGGCTGCCGGCCCGGCGTGTGCTGGTGGTCTGTGACCTGCTCTGCGCCGCCTGCGCTGCCGGGCTCGTGCTGCCTGGGACGCCGGTCGCCGGTTTGCTCGTCCTGCGGTGCCTGGTCGCGGCGATCGCACCCGTTTTCACCGGTACGCGGACCGCGACGCTGGGCGATGTCCTCGGCGAGGGTGACGGGTTCGTGCTGGGTAGTTCGGTGATCCGGATGACCTCGCAGAGTGCTCAGCTCGGCGGGTTCGCCGCCGGTGGGCTGTTGCTGGCTGCCGTTTCACCGCGGGCCGTGCTGGGACTGACGGTTGGCACCTTCCTGGCCTCCGCCCTGCTGCTGGGCGTAGGTACACGCCGCCGGCCGGCCCGCGCCGCCCGGGGAGGGCAGACGGAGGGGGCGCTGCTCGTTGCGTCCCTGTCCGGACTACGCCAGTTGCTCGCGGACCGGCGTGTTCGGGCGCTGCTGCTCCTGGCTTGGATTCCGCCGATGTTCGTCGTGGTTTCCGAGGCGCTGCTGACGCCGTACGCCGGTTCCCTCGGGACCAGCTCGGCAGGGCTGGGGTTGTTGCTGTGCGGGATGCCGATCGGGGCGATCTGCAGCATCGCCCTGGCCGGTGCGCTGCTGGGTCCGCGTGGCCGCTCCCGCCTCACGCTGCCCGTCGCCCTGTTCGCCATGCTGCCGCCGCTCGGCTACGCATGGCACCCCAACCTGGCCGTAGCGCTGATCTGCCAAGTCGGTTCGGGCTGCGGCATCGCCTACACGCTGGGCTTGGACCAGTGGTTCATCGCCGCGGTACCTGAGCGGCTGCGGGGACGGGCGATGACCCTGCTGACCGCCGGCCTGATGACAGCGCAAGGTCTGGGCATGACCCTGGCGGGTGTGGCCGCCGAGTTCCTTCCGATCCACCAGGTCGTGGCAGGCGGCGGCGTCGTCGGCATCTTGTGCGTCTCGGCCGTCGGGTACCTCGTACACCGCACCGAGGCGTCGCCCGTTGACGGGCCTGTCAGTTCAACAGGCGTTGAGCCCAGTACACCTGGCCGTCAGAACCGACGTTGATCAGGGCGACCAGCAGGTCGCTGACCGCGGCCGGAGCGGTGGCGACGGCCTGCTCGGGTGGCGTTTCCGGGCGCATCGGATGCAGCACCATCACGAACGTCACCGGTGACGCGGCTACCGACGACACCGTGATGGCGTTACCGGCGGTCCAGAACGAACCGTTGATCTCACGTGGCCCGATGCCCCGCAACCACGGGTAGCGCTCCTCGGCAACGTCCAGGGCTCCGTCCGAGCCGGCACCGACATCGTCCGGCCGCGCCGACGTCACGCTGATGAGGCCGGGCATCCGGCGGGTGCGCTTGTCCAGGATCACGACCCGGAACGAGCCGCTGTCGGCCTTGATATCGGGTGGCCGCCGCCAGGCCACCCGGCCGAGGAAGATCTGGTCGCCGTCGGCCGCATGCTCGGCATTCACCGGGCTCATCGCGGCATCCGCGGTGGCCTGGTCAACCAGGCGCAGGGTCGCGGTGACGCCCAATGCCTTCGGCCCATACGGCGCCCGGTTGTGCCACCACCGCCAGCCCACGATGCCACCGGCCGCAACAAGCAGCATCACCACACCGACGATCAGGCCCGCCCGGTGTCTCATGAGGAGCAGTACATCACTCGGCTCAGCGACGTCGCTCAAGGACCACCAGATAACGGCAGGGCCGGTCGGTGGAATTCCGGTACGTCCCGGGCGCCGGTGTGCCGAGGGCTAGGCAGTCACCGGCGCTCAAGTCGTGCTCGACTTCGCCTTCAAGGAAGCGTAGAGCCCCGTCCAGCACCCAGATCTGATGACTCGCCAGGGCGAAGGATTCGCTCGGATAGGAAACCTCGGCGCCGGCCGGCAATTCGACTTCGACCAACTGGACGGAGCCGGCGACCGGTGAGACCGAGCGGCGCCGGTAGCCGGTCTTGGGGTCGACCCAGACAGGTTGATCCACGACTCGCGCCAACCGCGGCGTGTCAACCTCGGTGCGGGAGAACAGCTCGGAAAGGGTGAGCCCGAGCGCAGCGGTGAGGCGCCCCAGAAGGACGGCGGTCGGTTGCACATCGCCGCGTTCGATCTTCGCGATCATCGCCCGGGAGACACCGGAACGCTCGGCGAGAGCGTTGACCGACAGGCCCCGGTCGGTCCGAGTGGCGTGCAGGGTGGCTGCGAGGTTCGTGGTCAGGGAGTCCGGCATGTCTTCACTATAGTAGACGTGGCAACTACTATAGTGACATGACGTTGACGATTCGGGCCGCCGACCAGGGCGACGCCGCCGCATGCGCGACCATCTACCGGCCTTATGTGCTGCAGACCGCCATCACGTTCGAGACCGAGCCGCCGACAACGGCGGAGATGGCCCGTCGCATCGAGGTGGCCACCTGCTCGCACGCCTGGCTGGTGGCCGAGCACGCTGGCGAAGTCATCGG